>JAYVUZ010000086.1:0-35536 GCA_043787415.1 Fimbriiglobus sp.
GCCAAGGCGGACGGGCAGTTCACCACCGCCGACGCCCGCACCAGGCTCCGCCGCCTGTACCCCGTACTGGCCACAGACTAGCTGCAACGGAGTACTAGCTGCAACGGAGTACTAGGTCGCCGGACGTGTAGTGTTCGGCCGTGGCGAACGCCCCGTTGGCCGGAGACGAGTACACCTCGATCCGTAAGTCCGGCAGGTTGACGATCCAGTACTGCTGCACGCTGGCCGAGGCGTAAAGCCTGGTCTTGTCGCGTTGATCGAGCGCCAGCGACGAGTCGGACACCTCGATGAGAACACCGATGTCGGGAACCGTCGGGTGTCCGGAGCGGTATTCGTCGGCCCGCTCGCGGATGACCGCGATGTCCGGTTCGGGGCGGCCGGCGGACAGCCGGATCGGGAGTTAAATGCTCTCCTCCCAGCCGGCCGGCAAGTGCCGACGAACCCGTTTGGCGATGACTCGAACGGCGGCGGAGTGCGGCGGGTTCGGCGGCATCTTGATCACCAGGTAGCCTTCCAACAGTTCCAATTTGTCGTCCGGGCCGAGGATGCCACTCTCCACCATCCGGTCGTACTGATCGTTCGAAAAGCGGTAGGTAGTCGGGTCGGTGCCGTAGCTCACCGGCCGCGTCGTGGCAGTCTGCGTTGGCGGTCGGCTCGCCGGCGGCGGGGTGACGGTCGCGGCATTCATGTCGTGTCTCCTCGGTTCGTACCCGGATCGTACCCGTCAGCGGCCGGTGACGCCAGCGTGACCGCGGCCGTCGGGCACACCTCGACGCACGCCCCGCAGCCGACGCAGTCCCGCGGCCGGGGCAGCCACGGCCGGCCGCCGACCAGCGCCAGGCTGAGCGTCGGACAGGCGGCCACGCACGCCCCGTCGCCGACGCACCGCGCCTCGTCCACCACTGGCAGCATCGGGGTCACGACTCGTCAGCCTCGAAGTCGCCGGCGGCGAGGTCGATGGGGGCGTCGTCGGCTGGCGGGGGCCGTTTGCCGACCACCCTCCGGACCGTTGACTCCATGAGCGCGGTCAGCAGGTCGTCCAACACGCTCCGCTCGACCGGCGGGTACAGCACGACCGCCGCCCCGAGGTCGAGGACGGCCGCAGCCCAGCCGGGGCGGTCGTCGTCGGTCAATTTGCTGTCGGCCAGCACCACCGCCGCCACGTCCGGCCGGGCGCGGAGCAGGTCGGCGACCAGCCGCAGCGGGGCCGGGTCGTCGGCCGTCGGGTCGGTCTGCACCAGTAGCACCGTCGGCCGGGGTTCGCGGGCGGCCGCATGGGCGGCCTCCGCTCGCTTGAGCGGGGCGAACATCCACCGCCGGCGGGCGGCCAGCTCGGCGACCGCCGCCGCCGTCGGCTCGTCCAGGGCCAGCCCGACCACCTGAGGGAACTTCACGACGCCCCCTTGTCGGTGGCCAGCCCGAGGGCGACGGCCCGCCGCCACAGCCGGGCGCGGGGCACGCCGAGCCGCGTGGCCGCCGCCGCTTGTGCCCCGTTTGCCTGGGTCAGGGCGTGCTGGATCAGCCGCCGCTCGACCGCTTCCAATACCGTGTCCAGGCTCGGTGGCTTGTCCCGCGGCGGGCCAACGGCCAGCAGTTGCTCCCGCAGCCGCCGCGGCAGGTGGTCGGGGGACAGCGGGGTGTCACCAGCCTTCACCGCCGCGGTTTGCAGCACGTCGGCCAGTTCGCGGAGGTTACCCGGCCACGGGTGTGCCCGCAGTACGTCCAGCGTACCTGTGGCGAGGGCCGACAGGCCAAACCGCGGCAACAGGCGGTCGATGAGCCGGGGCAGGTCGGCGAGCCGGTCGCGGAGCGGGGGAATGCGGACCTCCAGCACCGCGAGGGTGGTGTGGAACTTCGGCAGCAGCGTGTCAGCGGCGACCAGCTCGGCGGCCGGCCGGGTGCTGCCGCAGACGAGCCGTGGGGCCTTCGGCCGGGGCACCGTGAACAGGGTGAGCAGCCGGTCTTGCAGTTCGCGGGGCAGGGCGGCCGGGTCGCTCAGGTAGACGGTGCCGAGGTGGCCGCCGTAGGCCAGCCCGCCGCGGCCGAACAGTTGCACCTCCAGCAGGTAGCCCGGTAGGCCGGCACAGTCCACCGCCACGAACGCCCGGTCTTTCGTCGGCCCGTGGTGGTGGACGACCCGGGCCACGGTCCGCTTGCCGCTGCCGGGTTCGCCGACCAGCCACAGCGGGGCGGCCGTGCTGGCGGCGTGCCGGGCCTGGGTCATCAGTCGTTCGGCGACGGGCGACGGACCGGCCAGCAGGTCGAACCCGAACGCCCCGGCCACCTCGGCCCGCAACGCCCCGACGGCCGCCGGCAGCTTGAACCCGCCGCGAACGGACGGTTCACCCGCAGGTGTCACGCAGCCGACTACGGCGAGCGGCCGGCCGTCGCCCATGACCGGCTGGAAGCTCACATCCCACCACGGCGGCCCGTCGCCCCGCGGCGGGACGGCCCGGCGGACGGTGACGGGTTTGCCGCCCCATGTCTCCGGCGGCACCGCCAGCGCCTGGCCGAGTGGCGACCCACTGCGGGTGGCCGTGATCCGCATCCCGCGGAGGGCGGCGAGAGTCTTGCCGGTGAGCATCTCCCAGGCCGGGTTGGCGTACCGCAGCCGGCGGTTCGGGCCGACCACGAACAGGGCGGTGCTCGACCGCTGGAAGACGGTCCGCCAGGGGAACCGGCCGCGTTTCGGGGTCGCGGCAGGTGGGGTGTCGTCAGCCATGTCATCCATCATCGCCGATTTCCCGACCGCTGCTAGACTGCCTGTCCCGCCTTCCTCTTCCGAGGTGCTCTCCCGATGACCCGCCGCCTGCTGCTGCTCGCCGCCCTCGGGGCGCTCGCCCCCGCGGCACACGCCGACGTGACCCTGCACCCGCTGTTCACCGACCACATGGTGTTGCAGCGGGATGCCGAGGTGCCAGTGTTCGGCACCGCCGGGCCGAACGAGAAGGTGACAGTTACTCTCGCCGCCGATGGCGAATCCGGCGTGGTCGAGGCGACCGCCGACGACAAGGGGGCCTGGACGGCCAAGCTGCCGAAGCGGGCCGCCGGCACGGGCCTGACGCTGACTGTCAAAAGTGGCGATCAGTCCGTCGCGCTGAAGGGTGTGGCCGTGGGCGACGTGTGGGTGTGCAGCGGCCAGAGCAACATGGAGTGGTCGGTCAACGCGGCCTGGGACGCCGACAAGTACAAGGCGGCGAGCAAGAACCCCATGCTGCGGCTGTTCACCGTCAAAAAGACCTCGGCCGCGGAGCCGATCCCGGCCGGCGGCGACCTCAAGCACCTGCTCGGCTGGAAGGAGTGCGGCCCGGACACGCTCGGCGGCTTCTCGGCCGTCGGCTACCACTTCGGGGCCACGCTTCAGAAGGAGCTGAAGGTGCCGGTCGGCCTCATCAACACCTCGTGGGGCGGCACCTCCTGCCAGGCGTGGACCAGCCGAGAGGCACTGCGGGCGGCCGGCCTGGGCTTCTACGCCGACCAGAAGCCGGTGCCCAACCAGCCGGGCGCCGGCAGCGTGCTGTTCAACGCCATGATCCAGCCGCTGCTCAAGTTCCCGGTCAAGGGGGCCATCTGGTACCAGGGGGAGTCGAACAGCGGCCGGGCGGCCGAGTACCGGACGCTCTTCCCGGCCATGATCGCCGACTGGCGGGCGCGGTGGGGGCAAGAGTTCCCGTTCTACTGCGTGCAACTCGCCCCGTACGGCAGCGGCGACGCCGACGGGGTGAGCTACGCCGAACTGCGGGACGCCCAGCGGCACGCCACCACCGCCCTGCCGAAGGTCGGCATGGCCGTCATCACCGACGTGGGCGACCTGCTGGACATCCACCCGAAGGACAAGTTCACCGTCGGCACCCGGCTGGCGAAGGCGGCCCTGGCCGACACCTACGGCAAGGGCACCGTGGCCGGCGGGCCGGTGTACAAGGGCGTGACGTTCGACGACGGCAAGGCGACCCTCAGCTTCGACCGGGTGGGCGGCGGGCTGCAGGCGAAGGGCAGTGGGAACGGCTCCGTCAACGGGTTCGAGGTGTGCGGCGAGGACCGGCTGTTCGTGCCGGCCAAGGCGAAGGTGGTGGGCGAAACCGTAGTGGCGAGCAGCGACCGGGTGGCCAAGCCGGTGGCCGTGCGGTTCGGCTGGAAGAACTACCCGGT
The DNA here is from genome assembly GCA_043787415.1 of Fimbriiglobus sp. GTDB lineage: Bacteria > Planctomycetota > Planctomycetia > Gemmatales > Gemmataceae > JAXMAZ01. The sequence continues at coordinate 4,150 of JAYVUZ010000086.1, forward strand.
GGTCACCCTGTTCAACAAGGACGGGTTCCCCGCCAGCCCGTTCCGGACGGACGACTTCCCGCTCACCACGGCGGGCAAGAAGTGACCCGGCTGTTCGTGTACGGCACCCTCAAGCGGGGCGGGCGGAACGTCCACCTGATGAGTGGCGGGGAGTGCCGCGGGGTGGCCGCCACGGCCCCGCGGTACGCCCTGGTGGAGCTGGTGGGGCACCCCGGGCTAGTGCCGGGCGATCTGGCCGTGCGGGGCGAGGTGTGGGATGTCCCGCCGCCGACGCTGGCCCGGCTGGACGAGTTCGAGGGGGTGCCGCACCCGTTCGACCGCCGGCCGGTGACGCTGGCCGACGGGTCGGCGGCCGAGGCGTACTTCTGGCTGGGCGAGGCCGGCGGCGTGCGGATGGCGGTCTGGGGCGAGCGGCCGGTGTGAGCCGGTCCGGGCGCGACCAACCGCCTGGTCCTCGAACCGGACCGGCTTACGCCGACCGCTCGCCAAGACCCAGCACGTCGGCCATCGTGTAGCTGCCCGCCGGCTTGCCGGCCAGCCATCGGGCGGCGGCCAGTGCCCCGTTGGCGTAGCTGTCCCGGCTCGTCCCCTTGTGGACCAGTTCGAGGCTCTCGCCGACGGCGCTGAACAGGATGGTGTGCTCGCCCACGTTGTCCCCGGCCCGGACGGCGTGGACGCCGATCTCGGCGGCCGGCCGCTCGCCCACCAGCCCGTGCCGGCCGTGGACGATGTCCGTCTGTCCCATCTCCGCCTGGACGATCGTGGCGAAGTGCGTGGCCGTGCCGCTGGGCGCGTCCTTCTTCAGCCGGTGGTGCCGCTCGACGATCTCCACGTCGAACCCCTTGCCGGCGAGTGTGCGGGCGGTGGTGCGGGTGAGCTGGAACAGCAGGTTGACCACCAGCGACGTGTTCGGCGACAGCAGGACGGCGGTGTGGTGGGCGGCGGCCAGCACCTCGGCCCGCTCGGCCGGCTCGAACCCGGTGGTGGCCACCACCACCGGGATGCGGCGGCCGACGCACGTAGGCAGCAGGGCCAGGGTGCCGGCCGGGCTGCTGAAGTCGATGACGCACGCCGGCGACGCGGCCAGCGGCAGCTCACTCGTGTACGGCACCCCGCCGGCGTCCTGGCCGATGTGCTTACTGCCGGGCGACACGATGGCGGCGACGAGTTGCAAGTCGCTCGACTCGGCGACGAGGGCGAGGAGCCGGCGGCCGACCCGGCCGGTGGCCCCACAGACGGCGACGGGCAGACGCATCGGCTACCACTCCCAGGCGACGGGGTACTGGTGAATCAGCTTGTCCGGGGTGAGAATCGTCAGTCTTTCGGCGAGCGACTGGCAGATCAGCATCCGGTCCCACGGATCGCGGTGGTGGTCCGGCAGTGTCGGCAGCCGGCCAACGTGGTCTAACTCGAGCGGCAAGAGCCGGAGGTTCCCGCGGCCGACGTGATACCTGGCCGTGGCCGGGATGTCCCCCTTCGGGGCGTCCGACCGCCCGGCCTTTTGCTTGACCACCAGTTCCCAGATGGTGCCCACGCTCAAGAACAGCGTCACCCCCGGGTCGGTCACCCGGTTGTAGGCCAATGGCGAGAGCTGACTCGGGTCGGTGTCGTACCAGACGAACGTGCAGGAGTCGAGCAGCACCCTCATTCCCCGTCCCCGGCGGCAGTGCCCTGCCACACGGCGGGGTTGTTGAAGTTCGGGCCGACGGATACCCCCCCGCCCCCCCGCTCGCCCACCGGCCGCCGGGTGGCCGGCGGCGGGTCGGCAGGCGGCGGCAGCGCCACCCCGATGCGGGTGAGCGTTGCTCCCTCCCGGGTCGTCGGCAACAGGTGGAAGATGGGGTAGCCGTCCTTCGTCACCAGGATGCGGTCACCGGGTTGCATCACCGGCCGTAGCTCGCTCAGCCGTCCTGGCAGGTCGTCCACGTCGATGTAAATGGTCGCCGCCATGTGAACCTCCACTAGCAGTCTACCCCGCCGCCCGGACGGCCGCCACGATGGCCCCCAGGTCGTTGGCCACCGGCACCGCCCGGTTGGCGAACGCCGCCGACTTCACGCCCCGCTTGCCCAGCACCTCGTCGAACGTCGCGCGGTCGGCCGTGTGGTAGGCCACCGTCGCCGTCGGGTCTTTGAGCAGGTGGCCGGTGAGGACGCACACCACCCGCTCGTCCCGCCCAACCACGCCGTCGGCCACCAGTTGCCGCAGTCCGGCCACACTGGCCGCACTGGCCGGCTCGCAGCCGAGGCCGCCGGCCCCGATCTTGGCCTTGGCGTCCAGCATGTCGCCGTCGGACACCTCCCGCACCACGCCGTCGCACCAGTCGAGCGCCCGCAGCCCCTTCGGCAGGTTCACCGGGTGGTTGATCTCGATGGCGCTGCCCAGCGTGTCGGCCTTCGCCCCACTCGCCTCCAGGTCGCGGAAGTAGCCGCCGATGCGGTCGGCGTCCGGCCGGCCGCCGTCCCACCGCACCCCCTGTTTCGTGTGGAGCTGGTAGAAGGTGTCGGCCCCGGCGGCGTTCACCACCGCCAGCCGCGGGGTGCGGGTGATCAGCCCGAGTGCCTTCAGCTCGTGGAACGCCTTGCCAAAGGCGGACACGTTGCCCAGGTTGCCGCCGGGCACGACGACCCAATCGGGCACCTCCCAGCCGAACGCCTCCAGCACCCGGTACATGATCGTCTTCTGCCCCTCCAGCCGGAACGGGTTGACGCTGTTCACCAGGTACAGCCCGAGCTGCCGGCTCACCTCCCGCACCCGGCGGAGGGCGTCGTCGAAGTCCCCGTCGATTTGCAGCGTCAGGGCGCCGTGCTCCAGCGCCTGAGACAACTTGCCGTAGCTGATCTTGCCCGACCCGATGAACACGACAGCACTCATCGTCCCGGTGCCGGCGGCGTACACCGCCAGGCTGGCCGACGTGTTGCCGGTGCTGGCGCAGGCGGCCCGGGCGGCGCCGGTCATGCGGGCGTGGGTGAACGCCGCCGTCATGCCGTTGTCCTTGAACGACCCGGACGGGTTCATGCCCTCGTACTGGAGGAACAGCCGGCCCGGGTTCAGCCCGGCGTACCGGCCCACCGCGTCGGCCCGTTGGCAGAGGGTCTGGCCCTCGCCGATGGTGAGGACGGACCGATCCGGGGCGAACGGCAGCAGCCGGCGGAACCGCCAGACGCCGGAGAAGTCGAGCGGGTGGTTGCGGTTGGCCCAGGCCGCCTCGAACTCCCGGAGGGACTTCGGCACCGGCAGCCGGTCCCACTCGTATTCCACGTCCAGCAACCCCCCGCACTTGGGGCAGGCGAAGGCCGTGCAGGCGACCGGCAGGGTGGCCCCGCAGTGCGGGTGGATGCACCGCTGGTACGCCCGCTCCGGGAGGGTCAACTGCATCGCCGGCCTCGGACCTGAGTGACACGTCAGTTTATCAACCGCCCCGGTCAGCCGCGAGGCGAAGGCTCTGCGGAGCCGAGCGCGGACCGGGCCGCTAGTCGTGTCTCTGTTCGAGGCGAGCGGGGGGTGTAAGCCCCCCGAGGGTCGCGGCGGGCGTGACTCATGCCGTCCTCGGGGGGCTTACACCCCCCGCTCGCCTCGAACAGAGACATCACCGGGCCGCTTGGTCGTTGTGCCCGGCCATAGGCGGGTGATACAATCTCAACACTCGCCGCCGGGGTCGCTCATGCGCTTCGTCCCCCTCGTTCTGCTCCTGTCCGCCGGCCCGGTCGTCGGCCAGGCGACCCAGCTCACCCCGGAAGCCCTGGCCCGGATCAAGGGCACCACCTGTTACATCAAGGTGAAGGCGGGCAACGGCGGCGGGTCCGGCAGCGGGTTCCTGGTCCGCAAGGACGACAAGTTTGGCTGGGTGGCCACCAACAACCACGTCATCGCCCCGACGGCCGGGCGGAACGGGGCGGGGCCGCCGCTGCCGGTGCAGTCCATCCAGGTGGTGTTCCACAGCGGCACCGGCAAGGAGTGGCGGGCGTTCGGCGAGGTGGTGGCCCGCGACCCGCTCCGCGACCTGGCGGCCGTCAAGTTCGCCATCCCCAAGGGGGAGAAGCTGGCCGAGCCGGTGGCCCTGCCCGGGGTGAAGGCCAGCGAGACGATGCCGGTGTACATCTGCGGCTTCCCGTTCGGCGAGATGCTGGCCGAGGGGGACAAGAACCCGGAGGTCAGCATCGGCCCGTCGAGCGTGTCGAGCGTGCGGACGGACGACCGCGGGGACGTCCACCGGGTGCAGATCAACGGGGCGCTCAACCCCGGGAACAGCGGCGGGCCGGTCCACAACAGCGACGGGAAACTGGTGGGGGTGGCGGTCACCACCATCCTCGGGGCCGGCATCGGCCACGCCGTGCCCCAGCACCACGTCAAGGAAATGATGGACGGGCGGATGAGCGAGATCGTGCTGGTCCGCCGCGGGAACGGGGTGGTGGCGCTGTCCGTCGTGGTGGACCCACTCGGCAAGGTGAAGCCGGGCAAGGCGTGGATCGCCCCGACGACCAACGACGGCAAGAAGACGGTGGCGAGCGTCAAGGAGCTAAAAGGCGCGCAGTCGTTCGCCCTGTTACCTCTGCCGGGGGCCACCAACCGCGGCTTGTTGTATTCCGAACTGGCCCTCGGTCCGGCCGTCACGGAGGCTTGGGTGCAGGCAACCTGGACCGACGCCGAAGGCAACCCGGGCAAGGGCCGGCCGTACCGGATGCGGGTGCGCAACCCGCCCGGCGTCGGCGGCCCGGCCATGCCCACCGACCCCCCGGGCGACCCGGACGACGACGGCCCCGGTAGCCTGCCGCCGGACTTCTTCAACGGGGTGCCGGGCGTCCCCAGTACGCCCGCCCCGCCGGCGCCCGGGCCGCCCGGGTTCGCCGGCCCGGGTCGGCGGCCTGGCCCCGGCCCCGGGCTAAACGACGGCGGCGAGGCCGGCCCCGGCGGGCGGCCGTTGAACCCCAACCCGGGCGTCCCCGACCCCGGCGGGCGGGTGCCGAACCCCGGCCGCGGCCCCAAGCGTGGAGACCCCCGGCGGCCGGACCTCAGCCCGACCCCGCCGGACGCCCCGGCCGACCCGTCCGCCCCGCTGGAGGCCGAGACCGAGGCGCGTAGCCTGTCGTTGCTCGACCGCATCGCCGCCAACCCGTCCCGGGCCAACGGCGGCAAGTACAAGCTGTGGCTGACGGTCAGCGGGCTGGAGGTCGGCCGACTGGTGGCCCAGCGGCCCGACGGCACCCCGCTCGCCGGGCTGCGGGTGCAGGTCGATCTGGGGCTGGCCGGCACCGTCCGGGCGGACCTCAAGAAGCTCGGCCGCGGCGGGCACAAGGGGCTGGTGTCCTTCGAGGTGAAGGGCTACGACGCGGCCGAGAAGGTGGCCATTGGGCACGCCACGGCGGTCGTTTTGGGTGGCGACGGGCCGGCCCCCGGCGTGCCGGCCGAGGAGGAAGAAGAAGGGCCGAACGGCCTGGCCCCGCCGCGGGCCGACCCGTCCCAGCCGGTGCTGTCCGCTCCGGCCACCGATGCCCCACCCCGGCCGCCGGTCGCCGTCGCCGAGGACGGCGTGTCGTCCCGCGTCATCGTCCTCGCCGGGGTGCTGATGCTGGTCGCCGTGGTCGGGCTGGTGGGCGTCGGGCTGGCCGTCATGCACGCCGGCAAGTCGGCCAAGTCGAAGGGCAAGAAGAAGCGGTCCCGTGACTGGGACGACGAGGATGAGGACGACGACGACCGCCCCCGGCGGCGGCGGCGGTAGTTCGTGCCCCTGACCGCCGAACACGCCCGGCTGGCCGACCCCGCCGCATGGCGGGCCTGGGGGCCATACGTCGCCGACCGGCAGTGGGGCACCGTCCGCGAGGACTACTCCCCCACCGGCGACGCCTGGGGCTACTTGCCGTTCGCCCACGCCCACCTGCGGGCTTACCGCTGGGGCGAGGACGGGCTGGCCGGCGTGTCGGACGAACACCAGAAGCTGTGTCTGGCCGTCGCCCTGTGGAACGAGGCCGACCCGATCCTCAAGGAGCGGCTGTTCGGCCTGACCAACGCCGAGGGCAACCACGGGGAGGACGTGAAGGAGGCGTACTTCCCGCTCGACGCCACCCCGACGCACAGCTACCTACGGTTCCTCTACAAGTACCCGCAGCGGGCCTTCCCATACCAGCAACTGGTCGAAGAGAACGGCCGCCGCGGCCGGCTCGATCGCGAGTACGAGCTGGCCGACACGGGGGCGTTCGCCGAGGGCCGGTACTTCGACGTGGAGATCGAGTACGCGAAGGCGTCGCCCGACAACCTGGTGATGCGGGTGACGGCTCACAACCGCGGCCCGGAGCCGGCCCCGCTGCACATCCTGCCGCACCTGTGGTTCCGCAACACCTGGAGCTGGGTGCCGGACGTGCTGCCGCCCAGCCTGCGGTCGCGCGGTGACATCGTGCGGGTCGAGCACCCGGACTTCCCCGGCTGGGTGGCCGCGTGCGACGGCGGCAACTGGCTGTTCTGCGAGAACGAGACCAACAGCCGGGTGTTGTTCGACAGTCCCGGGCCGCAGTTCCCGAAGGACGCGATCGGCCGGCGGGTGGTGCGCGGGCAGGCCGACGCGGTGAACCCCCAGCGAGTCGGCACCAAGGCGGCCGCGTGGCGGCGGTTCAAGGTGCCGGCGGGTGGGTCGGTGGCGGTGCGGCTGGTCTTGGGCCGAACCCCTCCGGTCACCACCATCGGGCTTGCGGGGTTCGTGGACTCCATCATCACTCATCGCCGTACCCAGGCGGACGAGTTCTACGCCGACCTCCAGCAACACATCCAGAACGAGGACGCCCGCCGCGTCCAGCGGCAGGCCTTCGCCGGGCTGATCTGGAGCAAGCAGTTCTACAGCTACGACGTGCGGACCTGGCTCAAGGGCGACCCGGCCCAGCCGCCCCCGCCGCCGGCCCGCAAGGCCGGCCGCAACGCCGACTGGGACCACCTGAGCGCGGCCGACATCATCTGCATGCCGGACAAGTGGGAGTACCCGTGGTTCGCCGCCTGGGACTCGGCCTTCCACATGATCCCGATAGCCCTCGTCGATCCGGACTTCGCCAAGCGGCAACTGCTCCTGTTCCTGCGACACGGCTACCTCAACCCGAACGGCCAGATACCGGCCTACGAGTGGAACTTCGGCGATGTGAACCCGCCGGTGCAGGCGTGGGCCTGCTGGCGGGTGTTCCAGATCGACCGCAAGCACCACCGTCGGGAGGAGGGGGGTGGCGGAGGCGACCGTGACTTCCTGGAGCGGGCCTTCCACAAGCTGCTGCTCAACTTCACCTGGTGGGTGAACCGCAAAGACCCGGCCGGGCGGAACGTGTTCCAGGGCGGGTTCCTCGGGCTGGACAACATCGGGGTGTTCGACCGCAGCCAGCCGCTGCCGACCGGCGGCCACCTGAACCAGGCGGACGCCACCGCCTGGGTGGCCATGTACTCGCTCAACCTGATGCGGATCGCCCTGGAACTGGCCCGCACCAACCCGGCCTACCAGGACATCGCGGCCAAGTTCTTCCGCCACTTCCTCCAGATCGCCGACGCCATGACCGACCTGGGCGGGGTCGGCCTCGGCCTGTGGGACGAGCAGGACCAGTTCTATTACGACGACCTGGTGACGCCGGACGGCCAGATGATCCCGCTGCGGGTGCGGTCGCTCGTCGGCCTGATCCCGCTGTTCGCCGTCGAGGTGCTGGACCCGAACTTGATCGAGAGCGTGCCCGACTTCGTGCGGCAGGTCGAGCAGGAACTTGCCGACCGGCCGGACTACGCGGCACTGGTGTCCCGGTGGAGCGTCGCCGGGCGGGGGGAGAGTCGGCTGCTGTCCCTGCTCCGCGGCCACCGGCTCAAGAAGCTGCTGCGGCGGATGCTCGACGCGGCCGAGTTCCTGAGCGACCACGGCGTCCGCAGCCTGAGCAAGTATCACGAGGGGGAGCCGTACCGATTCCGGGTGCCGGGCAACGAGCTGACGGTGACGTACACGCCGGGGGAAAGCGAGTCCGGCATGTTCGGCGGCAACAGCAACTGGCGGGGGCCGGTGTGGCTGCCGGTGAACTACCTGATCGTGGAGAGCCTCCAGCGGTTCCACCACTACTACGGCGACAACTTTCGGGTCGAACACCCGACCGGGTCCGGGACGCTCCGCACCCTAAGCGAGATCGCCGACGACCTGTCGGCCCGGCTGGTCGGGGCGTTCGTTCGGAACGCCGACGGCCGCAGAGCGGTGTTCGGCGACGACGAGCAATCCCAACGGGACGAACACTTCCGCGACTGCTTGGTGTTTCCCGAACACCTGCACGGCGAGACCGGCCGCGGGCTTGGGGCGCTGCACCAGACGGGGTGGACCGCCCTAGTGGCCAAACTGCTGATGCCACGGGGGTGAGCCTTCTCGGTACGTAGCCCGAAGCGCCAGCGAGGGAGAATGTCCCTCGCTGGCGCTTCGGGCTACGAACCGGAGAGCTTCCCGACTTACATTCGGGTACAACCGCCCCACAGCAGTGCGATGATGATGACCGGGATGGGTAGCCCGAGCAGCCAGGCGGCGGCGGCGTAGCGGATCTTGCCGGCTCGGGTAGTGGGTTCGGTGGCCATGGGCGGCTCTGTCGTGGAGTTCTGGGGTAGACGCCAGAATCATTGCGAACCCCGTGCCGAACGGCTGCCGCCGTCGCGGCCAAGTGGCAGGCCGGTCGATAAACCCACTGCCGGGCCGGCCCGCCTCACAGCAATCGGTGACGACATGCCCCCTTCCGCCTACCGCTGGGTGGTCGTCGGCCTGCTCTGGCTGGTGTGCGTGTTCAACTACGCCGACCGCCAGGCCATCTTCTCCGTGTTCCCGGCGCTGCAAGCCGAGATGGGGCTGACCGACGTGGAACTCGGGGTGGTCGGCGGGGCGTTCATGTGGGTGTACGCCGCCGCCCTGCCGGTCGCCGGGGCCGTCGCCGACCGGGTGAACCGCAAGGGACTCATTCTCGGCGGGCTGGCCTTCTGGTCGGCAGTGACACTCGCCACCGGCTGGGCCACCGAGTACTGGCACATCGTGCTGTGCCGGGCGCTGGAGGGGCTGGGCGAAGCCTTCTACTTCCCGGCGTCCATGTCGCTCATCAGCGACTACCACGGCCCCCGCACCCGCTCCCGGGCGATGGGGTTGCACCAGTCGAGCGTGTACGTCGGCACCGTCCTCGGCGGGGCCGTCGCCGGCTACTGTGCCGACACCAGCGGCTGGCGGACCGGCTTCACCCTGTTCGGCGGCCTCGGGGTCGGGCTGGCGGCGGTGCTGGTGTTCTGCCTGAAGGAGCCGCCGCGGGGGGCGACGGCCGAGCCGACCACGGCCGACGCGGCGCGGGGCGCCGGCGAGGTGGCCCGGCTGCCGATGGCCTGGGTGCTGACCCTCACGTTCGTCGGGGCCAACTTCGTGGCCGCCATCTTCCTCACCTGGATGCCGACCTACCTGAAGCGGCAGTTCGGCATGAGCCTGACGGCGGCCGGGCTGAACGCCACCCTCTGGCTACAGGCGGCGTCGGTGGTCGGGGTGCTGGTCGGCGGGTTCCTGGCCGACCGGGTGGCCGTTCGTGTCCGCGGCGGTCGGCCACTGGTGCAGGCGGCCGGGCTGCTGCTCGGGGCGCCGCTCATCTTCCTCACGGGCTGGACCCGCGACACCCAACTGCTGGTGGTCGCACTGGCCGGGTTCGGGTTCTTCAAGGGGCTGTACGACGCCAGCATCTGGGCCAGCCTGTACGACGTGGTGCCGGCCAACCGCCGGGCCACCGCCCAGGGGCTGATGAACGCCGTCGGCTGGCTCGGGGCCGGGGTCGCCCCGGTGGCCATCGCCCGGGCGTCGGCCGAGTACGGCATGGCCGCCTGCCTGAGCGGCACGGCGGCGGTGTACCTGCTGGTCGGCACGCTGCTAGTGGTCGGCACGCGGTCGTTTGTCCCGAGCACGCCCCGCTAGCGGTGTCGGACAAGCTCCGCCGCCGCTAGCGGGACGTCCTGCGACGAATCAGAACCCGCCGCCGCCGGCCGCCGGCGGGGCCGGCCGCCACTCGCCGACCAGCTCCCGGCACAGCTCCTGTTTGAGCAGGTCGAGCCGCTGGACCCCCTCTAGCCCGGGGTTGATTCTGAGCTGCAGCCGCCAGCTCGCGGTCGTCGGCTCGCCGTCCAGGGTCGGCCGCACCTCGACCGTCAGGGCCACCACCTCGGGCATGTCCTTGTTGTCGTCGTCGGCGGGCTTCGCCTGGGGCAGCTTGTATGTGACCGTCAGGTGGGCCGGCTTGTCGTCCGGCGGGCCGACAAATGCAATCAGTTCTGCCCCGATGCTCCGGGCCAGCCCGTCTGCCAGTTCCGTCCGCAGTGAGGTCGCCATGTCGTCGTTGGGCGTCTCGCTCGTCACCCGGATCGACACCACCGGCGAGTCGGACGTGCGGAGGGCGTCGAGCAGCTTCACCAGCCCGTCCCGCAGGGCCGGCTGTTCGCCCGGGTCCAACCCTTTCAGGTGGGCCACCGGCAGGTCGTAAGCCTTGGCCAGCAGTTGCCGGGCCTCGTCCCGGTGGCTGGTGTTGCGGGGGTCGAGCAGGTACGCCCGCAGCCCCGGGGCGCCGCCCTCCTTGGCCCGGCTGAACGCCATCTCGTCGCCGAGCGGCACGTTCACCGCCCAGAAGGCGGCGAACAGCCCGGCCCCGGCCAGCAGGATGAGCAGCAGCCCGCCGAGGCCCCACCCCGCGCGGGCGGTCGCGGCCGGGGCGTCCGGCACCTCGGCCACCTCCAGCCCGGTGTCGCTCACCTCCCGCGGCTCCTCCTCGGACTCGGCGAAGTACTTGGCCGCCGCCCCCAGTTCGGCCGCCGGGGCGTTGGCCCAGCGGCCGTCCGGCCGGCTCTCCAGCTCGGCCATCGCTGCGTAGTAGTCGGCCACCTCGGCCGCCTTTCTGGCCGACCCGACCGGCATCCGCAGCCCCCCCTCGCCGAAGTCGAAGCGGACGGCCGCCCCGCCGGCCTCGACGCCCTGCACCGCCTGCAGGCTGTGGACCGACACCGCCTCGCCGTCCACCTGGTAGACGTGCAGCGGGTCGAAGTACCGGAACCGCCCGCCGTACCACCGGCTGCCGCCGGACGCCCACCGGCGGACGGCGTACCACACCGGCCAGCCGCCGACCAGTACGCCCGCGGTCTGGAGCATGGCGGTGGCGGCCGGCGACTTGTCGCCGCCGAAGCTGCCCAGCACCATGAGCAGGCCGACGAACGGGCCGACGATCACCCCGACCCAGGGCAGCACCTCGGCCCCGCCGGCGGCGAACACGCCCGGGGTGTGCCGGCCCTTGCGGGTGCGGACCGCCTGGAGGTAGCCCCGGGTGGCCGGGTCGAGCGTCTCGAACTTGCAGGTGAAGGCCATCGGTCCCTCAGTCGCTCATCCGGTGGGGCACGAACCGGCTGGTGTTGCGGGTCACGAGCTGGTCGTCCTCGCGGACGCCGATGCCGCACGCCCAGCCGTTCACCACCCAACTGCCAACGATCGGGTACTTGCCGTCGAACGCCCGCAGGTCGGCGAGCTGCTGGTACACGAACGGCCCCTCATACGGCCCGTCGGTTTCCAGCTCGACCCGGCCGTTCCGCACCACCTGGATGTTCGCCCCCTCGCGGGCATGGACCGGCTTCCGCACGTAGTCACCGCTGGCCGGCTCGTCGAACCAGGCGGGCAGCAGGAACGGCGAGTCCGGGTACATCTGGTGCAGCAGCGGCAGCACCGACTTGCTGGACAGGATCATCTTCCACGGCGGTTCGAGCCATTTGGTCGGCGCCCGCAGCAGGTTCTTGCCGAAGTCGTCGCGGACCAGCCACTCCCACGGGTACAGCTTGAAGCAGCGGCGGATGTCCCGGCCGCTGCGGTCCACGAACCGCCGCCGGCCCGCGTCCCAGCCGATCTCCTCGACGTTCAGGTAGGTCGTCTCCAGCCCGGCCTGGGTGGCGGTGTCGCGGAGGTACTCGACGGTGACGAGGTCTTCCAGGTTGTCGGCCACGCCGCAGAAGTGCAGGTGGCCGGCGTCCCGCGCCTTCAGCCCCTGCCAGGCCTCGATCAGCCGGTCGTGGATGCTGTTGAACTGGTTGCCGCCGGGGGTGGTGTCGGTCAGCCAGTCCCACTGGATGACCGCCGCCTCGAACAGGGCGGTGGGCGTGTCGGCGTTGTACTCCAGCAGCTTCGGGGCGTCGGTGCCGTTGAACGCCAGGTCGAACCGGCCGTACACGAACGGCTCGTCCGCGTCCCACGAGTCGATGACCAGTTGCTCGAACTCTTTGGGGATGAGGAACAGGCCGAACATCCGCTCGTCGATGACCTTCTGGACGAGGGCCAGGCACATCTCGTGCAGGGCGTCGGTGGCCCGCTCCAGGTTGTCGATCTCGGCGGCCGAGAAGACGTAACAGGCCGACTCGTCCCAGTACGGCTGGCCGTCCGGGGTGTGGAAGTGGAAGTCGAACTTCTGCTCGACCCGCCGCTGCCAGCCGACGCGGGGGAGGATGGTCTCGCGGCGCACGGGTCAGCCCGCCGCCGAGCCGCCGCCCACGCCGCCGGTGGCGCGGGCGGTGCCGCCGAACCCGCCCCGGTTCACCCCGGGGCTGGCCGCCGACCGGCCGGGGGCCGTGTTGTACCCGGCGTACCCGCCGGTGTGGACGAAGAAGAAGTGGCCGCCGCCGGTGCGGTGGCTGCTGGTGGTACCCGGCTGGTGGCCGGTCTGGGCGGCGGCCACGGCGTCCGCCTGCTTCTCCACGGCGTCGTCACCGGACGGGGCCAGGACGTAGCCGGTGGTCAGCGCACCGGCCCCGAGCAACACCAGGGAGAACTCGCGGCTCATGCGGGTCACGGGTCGGCCTCCGGGCGTGGACGATCTCTGTAGCCTAACGGATAATTCGGCCGGGGAGCGAAGGAAATTCGCCGAAATCGCCCCGGCCGGCCGTCAATCCCGCAGCTTGATGCTCATGTACTTGGTTTCCAGGTACGCCTCCAGCCCCTCGTGGGCCAGTTCCCGGCCGATGCCGCTCTCCTTCATGCCGCCGAACGGGCACTGCGGGGTGGCCGGCACCGGGTCGTTCACCCCGATGATGCCCGCCTCCAGGCCCTCGGCCAGCTTGAACGCGGCCGACAGGTCGTTCGTAAACACGTATGCCGCCAGCCCGTAAGGCGTGTCGTTGGCCCGGGCGATGACTTCGTCTAGCTTGCTGAAGTCCATTAGCGGCATGACCGGGGCAAACGGCTCGTCGGTCAAAATCTTGCTGTCGGCCGACAGGCCGGTGAGGACCGTCGGCTCGAAGAAGTAGCCGCGGTCGAACTGTGACGCCTTGCCGCCGCCGGTCAGCACCTTCGCCCCTTTGCCCTTGGCGTCGGCGACCAGCCCGGCCGTCCGCTCCAGGGCCGGGGCGCCGATCATCGGCCCGACCTCGATGCCGGCGTCCAGCCCGTTGCCCTGCTTGAGGACCTTCGCCGCTTCCACAACCGCCTCGGTGAACTTCTTCTGGATGTCGGCGTGGACGTAGAACCGGCTGGGCGACACGCACACTTGACCGTTGTTGCGGAACTTGCCGATGACCGCCAGCTTGGCCACCGCCTCCGGGTCGGCGTCCGGCAGGATGATGCACGGGGCATGGCCGCCGAGTTCCAGGCTCAGCCGCACCATGCGGTCGGCCGCCTGCTTCATGAGCAGCTTGCCGACGCGGGTGCTGCCGGTGAACGACAGCTTACGGACCGCTTTGTGGGTCAGGAACGCGGTGGCGATTTCTTCCGCCGGGCCGAGCACCCAGTTGGCCACGCCCGGCGGCAGCCCGGCGTCGCGGAGGCACTCGAACACGTTGGCCAGCGACAGCGGGGTTTGCTCGGCCGGCTTCGAGACTATGGTGCAGCCGGCGGCCAGGGCCGGGGCGATCTTGCGGGCCTGCAGGGTGATCGGGAAGTTCCACGGGCCGATGGCCGTGCAGACGCCGACCGGGTGCTTGAGGGTCAGGTGCCGCTTGCCGGGGGCCGAGTTGGGGATGACCTGGCCGTAGGCCCGCTTGCCCTCCTCGGCAAACCACTCGAACGTGTCCGCCGAGTGCAGCACCTCGGCCTTCGACTCGGCCAGCGGCTTGCCCTGTTCGAGCGTCATGTCGCGGGCCAGCTTGTCAGCCCGCTCCCGCATCAGGTCGGCCGTCTTCTTCAGCACCTTCGCGCGGTCGTAGCTGGTCTGCTTACTCCACGCCGGCAAGGCCTTCGCGGCGGCGTCGAGGGCGGCGACGGCGTCGGCCCGGCCGCCCCACGGCACCTCGCCGACCACTTCCTCGGTGGCCGGGTTGACCACAGCGTGCCGCTTGCCGCCGTCGGCGGTGACGAGCTTGCCGTCGATGGTGAACGGGCGGAAATCGTCGGCCATCGGTGACTCCAAGGATAGGCAGTGTGATCAGGATAGGCCGGCCGCAGGGGAAGCCAACGCCGTGACTCCGAACGTGAACTAAGCTTCGGCCACATTCCGAGGGGTGAAGATGAGCGCTCGCCGAACGGCTTTTTTGCTAGCGGCAGTGTTCCTGTCACTCAGTCCGGGTACGGCGTGGGCGGTCTGACGCACCTGCGAAGAATCGGCGGCGGTCGCCGCCCGGCAGCGGATGTGGGAGGCACGAGGCAAGCAAATGGCGGTCGTCGTGGCGGCAGTCACTCGGCTGGCCGCCGTCGGGACCGGGTTCAACTTCATCCAAGAGACCCAGCGGGCATCGACCCGCCGGGACCGCGGCTGAGAATCGGTCAGCCGCCGGCCGGCGGCTTGCTGATCTTCGACGGCCCCTTGCCGACCGTCTTCTCGTACTTGCCGTTGCCGCTCTTCACATACTTGGTGAAGCCCATGCGGTCGAGGCTCTTGTCGCTCAGCTTCTCCTTGCCCTGCGAGTCGGTCCAACCGCCCGGCGCGTTCGGCACCCCGAACACCTTCCGCACCGGCTCGCCGGTGTCCGGGTGTTTGGTCAGCGGCTTTTCGCTCATCCCTTGCAGCACCTCGAACGGCTCGCTCGCGGAGCCGTCCGGGTTCACCACCTCGTACAGGTAGAGTGGCATCGGTTACGCCTTGACCAGTTCCGAGCGGATCGCTTCGAGCAGCTTTTTGCTGGCCCGGATGCCGTCCGGCTCGCTCAGCTTGGTGCCCTCGTACTCGATGCCGACGAACCCGCTGTACTTGTGCGTCTGGCACACGAGCTTCATCATCTTGCGGTAGTCGATGGTCGTTTCGTTGCCGTCGGCGTCGAAGTCGTAGGTCTTCGCGCTCGCCCCCTTGGCGAACGGCATCATCTCGTCCACCCCCTGGTAGCGGTCGTAGCTGGCCGGCTGGCCCTTGATGCTCCCGATGTTAAAGTTGCCGAAGTCGGGCAGGGTGCCGCAGCCCGGCAGGTTGACCTGCTTCATCACCCCGGCCAGCCAGCCGCCGTGGCTGCTCAGCCCACCGTGGTTCTCCACGATCACACTGACGCCGAGGCCGCCGGCCAGTTCGGTCAGCTTGCGGAGGCCGTCGGCGGCCAGCTTCTGCGTCTCCTCGAACCCCTTCTTCCAGTCGCTGGCGGCGTTCACCCGGATGCTGTGGCAGCCCAGGAACTTGGCCCACTCGGCCCACCGCTTGTGGTTGTCCACGGCCGTCTGCCGTTTGGCCGCGTCCGGGTTGCCGAGGTCGCCCTCGCCGTCGCACATGATGAGGACGCTCTTCACCCCGTGGTCGTCGCACACCTTCTTGAGGTCGGCGAGGTAGCGGTCGTCGCCCTTTTTGTCCTTGTAGAACTGGTTGACGTACTCGACGGCCTCGATGCCGTACTCGGTCTTGGCGATGGCGGGGAACTGGAGCGCGTCGGCCGTCTTGCCGAAAAACGCCTTGTGCAGCGACCATTGGGCCAGGCTGATCTTGAACGGGGCCGGCGAGTCGGACGCCCGCAGGGTCGGGGCGAGCACGGCGGCACCGGCGGCGGCGAGGAATGATCGGCGGTCGAACGACACGGGGTGGCTCCGATGGGGAGGGGGTTTAAACGATTGTATTCCAGGCGAGCGGCCGGCGTAAGCCGGCTGAGGGGCGATGCCGGTGCGGCAGAATAGTCGCCCCACCGCAAGTACCCCTCAGCCGGCTTACACCGGCCGCTCGCTAAAAAATCACCCTACGTCGTCACCGAGCTGGCAAACCCGACCGGCAGGTCGGTCAGCGCCCCGGCCCGGTTGAGTGCCCCGACGGCCGCCGGTGTTCCGCCGGCCACCGCCGCCTTGCGGGGCGTCGCCCCGCTGCCCACGTACACCCCGTTCGGCTGGTCCACGTCGTTGGCGAAGAAGTCTTGCAGCACCCCCAGCCCCGGGCCGGAGTAGATCGTCACCCGGCCGGTGCCGCCGGTGCCGGCCGCGGCCACGATGTCGGCCGTGCCGTTGCCGTCGGCGTCGATGGCCGACACCCGCACCCCGCCAGTGAACGTCTGCTCGAACGCGAAGAAGCTGACCAGAATGGACTGGTCGCGGCCACTGTAGACCGTCACCCGCGGCCCGCCGCCGGCGTCCGCCCCGATGGTGAGGTCGGGCACCCCGTCGCCGTTGAAGTCGCCGGCAGCGATGGTAGCCCCGCCAGTGAACCCGGCCTCGAACGGGGCGAAGTCGATGATGCTCGTTGCGGTGACAGCATCGAACACCCGCACCCGCGTTGGCATTCCCATGCCGGTCGTCACCGCGATGTCGTCCCGGCCGTCCTTGTTGAAGTCGGCCGCCGCCACCCGCACCCCGCCCCGCTGGACCTGGTCGAAGGCGAAGTAGTCTTGCAGCACGGCCCCGGTCTTGCCATCGAACACCCGCACCCGCGGGCCGCCGCCCTGATTGGTCCCCGTTATGATATCCGCCCGGCCGTCCCCGTTCACATCACCCACCGCCAGGTTCAGCCCGCCGGTGAAGGTGGACTCGTAGGCGTAGTAGTCTTGCAGCACCGAGGCATCCTTGCCACTGAACACCCGCACCCGTGGGCCGCCTCCGAAGGCCACCGCCGTCACGATGTCCGGTATGCCGTCCCCGTCCACGTCGCCCACGGCCGTGGCCACGCCGCCGGTGTAGTTCTGCTCGTAGGCCAGGAACCGGAACCGCTCCACCCCGGCCGAGGCGTCGAACACCCGCACCACCGGCGACGCGCCGAAGGCCGCCCCGGTGGCCAGCAGGGCGATGTTGCCGGAGCGGTTGAGCGGGGTCGGGCTGGCCTGGAGGTTGAGCCGGGCCACCGGCGACACGGTCTGGATGTCCTGGTCGCTGCCGGTGCCGGAGGCCGCGGACGACCGGCGGCTGGCCGCGGTCGTGCTGAGGAACTCCCGCTTGGTCGGGTCGGTCGGCGTCTGTGGGCTACGCCCCGGCGTGCCGCCGTCGCTGCCCAGCCGCTCGCCGAAGTTGAACGGCCCGCGGATCTGCGTCGGCGTCAGCGACACCCCCGAGAAGGCGTTCAGGGCGACGCCCACGGCCGGGCCGTACGGGTCGCCGTTCTGCTCCCCGCTGTTGAAGTAGTCGGGCTGCGTCTCGGCCAGCGAGTAGACGCCGGGGGGCAGCGAGACGAAGTCGTACCGGCCGTTCGGCCCGGTGACGGCGGTCAGCCCGCCGGGCACGTCGGCGGCGGCCAGCGGGCGGGCGAACGGGCTGCCGGCGAAGGCCGTCCCGCCGACCGTCACCGGCACCCCGGGGATGGGGCTTTCGCCAGAGTCAAACACCCCGTTGCTGTTGGTGTCCAGCCAGACGTACCCGAAGGTACTGGCCGGCTGGAACTCGCCGAAGTTGTAGCTGGTGGCCGCCACCCCGGCCGGCAGGTTAATGCCCGTGGTGACATCCAGCCCGCCCGTGCCGCCCTGCGAGCCGACGTTGGTGGCCCCGTTGTACAGGGTGCCGGTGGGGGTCTGCTCCCGCACCACATACGTGCCGGCCGGCAACCCGGTGAACAGGTACTGGCCGTTGCCGTCGGTGAACAGCTCGCGGGTGACCCGGGTGCCGCCGGTGGTCACGCCGTCCAGCAGCACCCGCACGTCCGGGATGCCCCGCTCGCCGGCGTCCAGGGTGCCGGACAGGTTGTTGTCCAGGTACACGGTGCCGCCGAGCGACGAGATGGCCGCGGCCGGAGTCCGCAGGCCGAAGTCCTGCCGCAGGTTGGCCGTCCCGCCGTCCGGGTTGGCCGCGCTGCCGAAGGCCGACAGTGTGAACGCCGCCGCGGAGATCGTGCCGTCGGGCTGAGTGACGCCGCGGTTCTGGTCGTTGGCCGGCTGCGCGGCCGGTGCGGCGGTCGTGTTCACCAGCCCGGTCGGCGGCAGAATCTGCACGCTGTAGTCGCCGGGGGCCAGGTTGCCGAACCCGTACCGGCCGTCGGCTCCGGTGGTGGTCGTGCCGATCACCGCCCCGCTGGCGTCCCGCAGTCGGACCGTCGCCCCGGCGATGCCAGCGTCCCCGGTGTTGAACACGCCGTCCGTATTGTTGTCCCGGAACACCAGATCGCCGAGGCTCAGCGGGCGGTAGAACCCGAAGTCCTGGGTGCGGTCGCTGTCGGCGTCGGCCGCCGGGTCGGTCAGCTTCGGGGCGGTGTTGCCCTCGCCCGTCGGGGCGGTGCCGGCGGCCAGCACCACCACCGGGCCGGTCACGGTCCCGGTCCCGGCGGTGCCGTGGTCCTGGTTGTTGCCGGCCGCCGCCGGGGCCGCTTCATAGGGGCCGGTCAGCGAGCCGTTGAGGCCGGTGCTGGTCTGGTAGCCGCCGGGCGTGGCCACCACCACCTGGTAGCGGGCGGCCACCAGATTCGTGAACAGGTAGCCGCCGTCAGCCGCGGTGGTCGTGGTCAGGGTCGGAGCGGACGGGCTGTCCACGCTGCGAAGGATGACCGTCACCCCGCCGAGGCCCGGCTCGCCGGCGTCGCGGACCCCGTTGTTGTTGGCATCCTCCCACACCAGGTCGCCGAGGCTCAGCGGGCGGAAGAAGCCGAAGTCCTGTGTGCGATCGCTGGACGCATCCGCAGCCAGGTCGGTCAGGCTCGGGGCACTGTTGCCCTCGCCGGTCGGGGCCGTTCCCGGCTGGAGATTGACCACCGGACCGGCCACCGACGAGGCGCCCTGGGTGCCGTGGTCCTGGTTGTTGACCGCCCCGGCCGGGGCCGGCTCGTAGGCGCCAGTAGCCGACCCGTTGGTGCCGGTGCTAGACCGCAGCCCGGCCAGCGCGGCGTTACCGGCCAGTGGGATGACCACCTGATACCGGCCACCCACCAGGTTGGTGAACAGGTAGCCGCCGTCCGCCTGGGTGGTGGCGGTCTGTGTGCCGGCGTTCTGGGCGTCCAGCCCGACCAGCGTCACCACAACGCCGCCGAGGCCCGGCTCGGCCGCCTGCCGCTGGCCGTCGTTGTTCAGATCACTCCACACCAGATCGCCCAGGCTGAGCGGCTGGAACACCCCGAAGTCCACGTTGCGGTAACGGTTGCCGGTCGGAGCCGGGTCGGCCGGCAGGCCGGTCGGGATGGTGCCCGCGTCCACGGCGGGGGCGCCGCCGAGGGCGAGCGACACCGCACCACTCGTGATGAACCCGGCTTCCTCCACGCCCACGTCCCGGTCGTTCACCGGCGGCCGGACGTTGCCAGTGCTGGACGAGTACCCGGTGAGCACGCCGTCCCGCACCAGCCGCACCGTGTAATCCCCGGGGGCCAGATTGGTGAACAGGTAGCCACCCTGGGCGTTGGTGGTAGCCACCCCGACGGTCGCCCCGGCCGCGTCCAGCAGTTGCACCGTCACGCCCGGCAGGGCCGACTCCCCGGCTTCCCGGGATCCGTTGTTATTAGCGTCCACCCACACCCGGTCGCCGACCGACAGCGGCTGGTACAGCCCGAAGTCGAAGGCCAGATTGGTGGCCGACACGCTCACCAGAGAGGTGATAATCTGGCCGTTCGGCTGGGTCACGCCGTTGTCCCGGTCGTTCACCAGCCCGCCGGGGATGCCACCGCTGCCGACCGGCTCGCACGGCCCGGTCGGACTGCCGTTGGTGCCGCTGGACGACAGGTACCCGGCCGGCGGGGTGATCCGCACCCGGTACTCGCCGGGCAGCAGGCCGCTGAACAGATACAGCCCGTTGGCGTCCGTCGTGGTGCTGGCCAGCACCGCCCCGCCGGCGTCGAGCAGCTCGACGGGCACCCCGGGCACGGCCGCCTCGCCGTTGTCCCGGAAGCAGTTATTGTTGGCGTCCACGAACACCAAGTCGCCGAGGCTCAGCAGCGGGAACACGCCGAAGTCCACGTTCCGGAAGCGGTTGGCCGCCGGCGTGAGGGCGTCGCCCGGCAGGCCGGCGGGTTGGGTGGCGGCGTCCGCCAGCACGGCCCCGCCGCGGGCCAGGGTGAACTGCGGGCTGGCGATGAACCCGGCCGACTGCGTGCCGGCCGAGCGGTCGTTCACCGGCGGGTTGGCCGCCGGCGTGCCGCCGGTGCTGGCCGAGTAGCCGGCCAGCACGCTGTTCCGCACCAGCCGGACGGTGTACGGCCCGGGCTGGAGGAACTGGAACAGGTAGCCGCCGTTCCCGTTGGTCGTGGTCGTGCCGACGGTCGCCCCGGCGGCGTCCAACAGTTGCACCGACACCCCGGCGAGCGGGTTTTCCCCGGCGGTCCGCACCCCGTTGTTGTCCGGGTCGATCCACACCGTGTCCCCGACCGACAGCGGCTGGTAGAAGCCGAAGTCCTGGGTGCGGTCGCTGTTGGCGTCCGGGATCACTCCGTCGGACAGGCCGAGGTCGTTCGGGGCGACCGTCGTCTCCAGCGTCGGGGCCGCCCCGAGGGCCAGCGTCACCAGCGGGCCGACCACGAACGCCCCGCGGAGCACGCCGTGGTCCGAGTTGTTGGCCCCGTTGGTCGGCTCGCCCGTCGCCGGCTCGAACGTGCCGGTCTGGCTGCCGTTGGTGCCACTGGACGACACCAGCCCGGTGAGGGCCGTCTGGCCGGCCGGGATTTGGACGCGGTACTGGCCGGCCGGCAGGCCGGTGAACAGGTAGCCGCCCTGGCCCGTGGTGGTGGCGACCCCGATGGTCGTCCCGCCGGCGTCCAGCAGGTTGACCGTAACCCCAGCGATGCCCGTCTCCACAGAATCAAACAATCCGTTGTTGTTTGTGTCGTTCCATACGTAGTCGCCGAAGTTCAGCGTCGGGATGAGTGAGAAGCCGGCGTCGTAAGTGTGGTTGGCCCCGGCGGCGGCCAGGGCACCCACGTTGATCACCGCCTCGCCGGCCACCGGCTGGGCGTCCGAATTGACCTCGGCGAGCTGGATGCTTGCAGCCGCCCCGGCCGGCAGCGGGGCCTGGAAGGTTGTCACCTCGTACCCGGCCAGCGGGGCCTGGGCCAGTGGGATGCGGACGCTGTACGACGCGCCGGACCGCAGCGGCACCCCGTAGGCCCGGCCGGCCACCGGGTTGGCCGGGGCCGACTTGTCGCTGAACAGGTACGACCCGTCGGCGGCCGTCGTGGTCGTGGCGAGGGCCGTCGAGCCGGAGTACAGCACCACCGTCAGCCCGCCGATGCCCGGCTCGTTGGCGTCCTGGAGGCCGTTCTTGGCCACATCCCGCCACACCCGGTTGCCGATCTCCAGCGAGGTGTCGTTCAGGGCCACCAGGTCGCCGATGCCGTTGGTCTTGGCGAACAGCGGGGGCGGGGTGAACGGCACGGCCCCCGGGTTGAAGTTGGCCACATACAACTCGTACGCCTTGTCCAGCGTGCCGGCGTTCGGCCCGGCGTTCTGGAGCCACCGCACGCCGCCGCTGTTGAACCCGGCCGCCACCTGGGCCGGGTCGAAGGCGGTGGTGGCCACGTCCGGGGCGCCGGGAATTTGCAGCACCCCGCCGACGAACACCTCGGTGTGTTCCTGCTGGGGGCCGGGGTTGGGCACCGTGCCCGGCGGGCTGGGCACCAGGTAGTCGCCGCTGTAGAACTCGCCGCCGCCCGGCCCCTGGCCGTTGCCCACGCCGGAGACGGTGGCCGCCCCCGGGGAGCCGGCCGCGACGCCGGCCGGCAGCCCGGTCGTCACCCCGCCGACGGTGCCGTTACTCTCCAGCACCCAGCCGCCGGCGACCGCCGGAGCGGCCCGCAGCAGGTCGCCGGCCGGTATGCCGTACAGGTTCAGCGTAGGATTCGTCGGGTCGGCCGGGGTGAACGCCCCGAACTCGTCGCCGGCCCGGTCCCGCAGGCCGACCACCAGGCTGCCGTCGCTGTCGAAGGCCAGCCCGGTGAGCATCGGCTGGGGGTAAGCCGACTCGGCGTGCAGTTGGTCCGGGGTCGGCTGGACGTTGCGGTACACGGCCGACCACGGCCGCCACGTGGCCGGCAGGTCGTCGGCGGTGGTGGTGCGGTCCCGGCCGGGGTGGGCGTAGCTCCGGCCGTAGTTCAGGTCGAAGGCGAAGTTGGCGGCCGTGGCCCCAGTGGCCGGGGTGCCGGCGGTGTCCACGAACCGGCCGCCGCCGCCGACCGGGTTGGCGGTCGGGTCGAACCGGAACACGTACCCCCGCAGGGCGGCCCGGGCGGCGGTCAGGGCCACCTCGTCGGCCGACCCGGCGGCCGGGAAGGTGGGCCGGGAACTGTCGTACAGCGATTCGGCCGTGTTCACGGCTCCGATGTACACCTGGCCGTTGAACACCGTGACGGCGAACGGCCGCAGGTCGCTGCCGCCGGCCCCGGTGGCCCCGACCGGGGTCGGCAGGGTGTAACTGCGGACGGCCAACGAGGTCAGGTCGATGACGTACAGCCGGCGGTTGTTCAGCCCGACGGTGTAGGCGAACCGGCCGTCGGCCGACACGTCCACCCCGCCCAGCCCTTCCTTGCCGACCGAGTCCCAGCCCAGGTCGCGGGCCGTCGCCCCGGCCCCGGAGCGGGTCAGCCCGTCGGTCAGGTAGTAGTCGGCGTTCGGCGTGACGGTGGGGCGGTAGGTGGCCCCGGCGGCCGTCTGCCCGCCGGTGTTCCCGGGGTCGGCGGCCGTGTTCAGGTTGAGCAGCAGGCTGGCGGCCGTCGTCACCCCGCCGGCGGCCGGGGCGGCGGCCGTGTAGATGGCCCCGGGGCCGCCCGGCCCGTACCCGCTGTGCCGCTTGTAGTACGCCGCCATGAGCAGTTGTCGGCCGACCGAGTCGTACCCCAGCCCCCACACCGAGCCGACGGTGCCGTGCGAGATCGACACGGAGTGCGTCTGCGGGCGGGCGTAATCCGGCCGGACGAGCTGGCTGTCCCCGGCCACCGCGTCGCCGACCGTCCGCCCGCTGCTGTACGGAAACGCCTGCACCACCGGCACGTTCCGGTTGGCCTGGTCGGTCCCGCCGTACACGAACTGGCTGGTGGCCAGCAGCGGGTTGTCGGCCGTCACTTCGCCCGGCCGCACCAGTCCCAGGTTCACGCCGCTCGCCCCGCCGTCGGGGACGAACTGCACGGCCGTACCGGCCCCCTGGTCGGCCACGACGTTGGTGGCCCCAGCCGGGCCGTAGTTGAACCCGGCCGGCAGGTTGCTGAACTCGATGCGGTACGGGCCGGTGCCGGTCAGGTTCAGGGTGTACTGGCCGGTCAGGCCGGGGGAGGCGGTGCCGACGAGCAGGTTGGTACTGTCGTACGCCCGGACGGCCACCGCCGTAGCCGAGTACGGCGCGTCTTGGCTCACCCCGACCGCCCCACCGCCGTCGTTGGGGATGGTCCGCGGCGCGTTGTCAAACACCCCATCGGCGTTGAAGTCGCGGAACAAGGTGCCGGTGACGGTGCCGGCCGGAACGATGCGGTCGTCCAACTGCCAGACCGCCAGACGGGACGGGCGGAGCAGGGAGGGTCGGCGAGTCATACGGCGGAACGGGCGGGAGGGCATGTCAACCTCGTTCAGCAGGGGCATATCCAGTGTCCGGCGCAAATTTCGGATGTCAACCGAACGACGCCAATCCGCGGGCTGCGGATGTCGCCTTTCAGGTTCCCGAGTTTGTCTCATTTAACATCCCACTAGCTGGCGCTAACAAACTCGAACAGCCGGTGGGGAAGTCGGAGGTTCTGCCGGTAGCGACTGGCGCCTCGGGCACAACCGGCAAGATGGGAAATCTGCGGTGGTAATGACGGTGCGGGTGACGCCGGTAACGCCGGAGGGACGAATCGGGCCGGTAAAGTCGAGAAGCACGGCAAGAGCCGTCGATGTGTGACGTACTGGTTCGCTTGCACAGGCTGGGCGGCGGGAAGGAACCGGCCGTCCTGAAGGAATTAACAGGAGGAGAGATGATGCGTTCCCGCACCGTCGCGGGCCTGGTGGCCACCGTGGGGTTGGCCGGGGCGGCGGCGGCTCAGCCGGCCGCCAGCTTCGGTCCCGCCCGCCCGGTGGGAACCGTTACCGCCCGCGGCCAGGCCCCGGCCGCCCTGTCGCCGAACGAGAAGCTGGCCCAGTCTGTCGGCCTGTCGGCCGGCCGGCGGGGGGACTTCAGCGTGTCCGCCGACGCCGGCGTGGTGACGCTCGTCGGCACCTGTAGCACCGACGCCGACAAGGCGGCCGTGCTGCAACTCGCCCGGGCCACCGCCGGCGTCAAACTGGTCCGCGACGGGCTGACCGTGCCGGGCGTGCAGCAGACCCAGGGGACCGCGTCGGCGGCGACCTTCCGGGTGCGGAGCGACGCCCCGCCGCCGGCCGCCGCCCCGGCTGTGGCCGGTCCGCCGATGGCCGCCGCCCCGGCCTACGCCCCGCCGGCCGGCTGCCTGTACGGCGACTGTGCCCCCGGCGCCGCCGAATGCTCGGCCTGCGACTGCCTGTGCGGCCCGCCGGGCAAGTACTGGCTGTCCGGCGAGTACCTGTACTGGACGGCTAAGGGGATGAGCGTGCCGCCGCTGGCCACCGCCTCCCCGCCGGGCACCCCCCGGGGCCAGGCGGGCGTCCTCGGGGCGCCCGGCACGGGCGTCCTGTTCCCGGAGTCGGGCAAGACCAACGACGACTGGCGGAGCGGGTTCCGGCTGCGGGCCGGCATGTGGCTGGACGACTGCCAGCGGTTCGGCATCGAGGGCAACTTCTTCTTCCTCGGCCAGTCGAAGGACGACTTCGCCGCCGGCGGCAACGCGGCCGGGGTGCCGATCATCAGCCGGCCGTTCACCAACGTGCTGTCCGGGGCCAGCGACTCTCAGCTCGTCAGCTTCCCGGGCAGCCCGGCGAGCGAGCTGGTGTCCTTCCCCGGCGTGCTGGCCGGGTCGGTGGACGCCCACACCCGCAGCAACTTCATCGGCGGCGGGTTCAACTTCCTGTGCAACCACTCCTGCACCCCGTGCGACCGCCTCGACTACCTGGTCGGCTTCCGCTACCTGAACCTGCGGGACGAGGTGGTGATCAACGAGAACCTGACGGCCCTGGGCGGGTCGAGCGTGCCGGCCGGGACGCGGTTCCTGATCCAGGACAAGTTCCGCACGGCCAACAACTTTTACGGCGGCAACGTCGGGCTGAACTACGAGCGGCGGATGGGGAGCTGCTTCGTCGGGGTCCGCGGGAGCGTGGCCCTGGGCGTGACGCACACCACCACGGACATCAGCGGGTCCACGCAGATCATCACCCCGGCCGGGGTGGGCACCACCTACCCGGGCGGGCTGCTGACGCAGACCTCGAACATCGGCAGCTACTCGAGCAACCGCTTCTCGGTGGTGCCGGAGGTCGGCGTCCGGGTCGGCTGCCAGGTGACCGAGCGGCTACGGGCGTCGGTCGGGTACAACTTCCTGTACTGGTCGAACGTGCAGCGGGCCGGCGACCAGATCGACCTGGGCGTGAACACCAACCTGATCGCCCCGCCGAGCGGCTCGGCCCTGCCGGCCCGGCCGGCGTACACCCCCCGCACGACCGACTACTGGGTGCAGGGTGTCAGCTTCGGGTTGGAGTTCCGGTTCTAAGCGGGGGTGGCTGACGGCGAGCCACCCGAAGCCCACCCGTTGCAACGGGTGGGCTTCGCCCGTTCAATGGCACCCCACCGCCCCGGAGTGCCGCTCGTGACCCTCTCCCGCCGTCAGTTCGCCGCCGCCGTCGCCCCGCTCGTCGTCGCCCCGCTGCTGGCCGCCCGGCCGGCCGCGAAAAAGCTGGTGCTGTTCGCCGGCAAGCCGAGCCACCCGCCGGGGATGCACGAGCACAACGCCGGGGTGCGACTGCTCGCCAAGTGCCTGGCCGGCTTCCCCGGGTTGGAAACCGCGGTCGTCCTCAACGGCGACTGGCAGGCCGCGGCCCTCGACGGCGCCGCCGCAGTGCTGGTGTTCGCCGACGGCGGCGGCGGCCACCCGCTCGCCCAGGCCGAGCGGATCGGCCGCATGACGCAGCTCAGCAAGACGGGCGTCGGGCTGGTGTGCGTCCACTACGCCACGGAGGTGCCGAAGGGCGACTTCGGCGACCGCTTCCGCGACTTGCTCGGCGGCTGCTACGAACACCAGTGGTCGTGCAACCCGATCTGGGAGCCGAAGTTCGAGCGCTTCCCGGACCACCCGATCACGCGGGGGGTGGAGCCGTTCACGGCGAAGGACGAGTGGTACTTCAACATGCGGTTCCGGCCGGACCTGGCCGGCGTCACGCCGCTCCTGACCGCGGTGCCGCCGGCCGCCACCCGCGACGGGCCGTACGTGTACCCGAAGGGGCCGTACCCGCACATCCAGGCGGCGAACGGCCGGCCGGAACACATGATGTGGTGCGTCGATCCGGCCGACGGCGGCCGCGGGGTCGGGTTCACCGGCGGGCACTTCCACGCCAACTGGGGCAACGCCGACTTCCGCCGGGTGGTGCTGAACGCCCTGGTGTGGGCGTGCAAGCTGGAGGTGCCGCGGGGCGGGGTCGAGTCGAGCGTGTCGGCCGAGCAACTGGCGGCGAACCTAGACCCGAAGACGAAGTAGCCGGTCCGTAGGATGACGGCGGCAGTTCCTCCGGAGACGTTCGCATGGCCGCCCCGCTCACGGTCGTCATCTTCGGCGCGTCCGGCGACCTGACCGCCCGCAAACTGGTGCCGGCCCTGTTCAACCTGGCCCGCAAGGGTCGCCTGCCGGCCGAGTGCCGCATCCTCGGGGTGGCCCGCACCGAGTTCAGCGACGAGGCGTTCCGCACCCACCTGGCCGAGAAGGGCAGAGAGCTGGCGAAGGTCGAGTGGGACCAGGCGGCGTGGGAGCAGTTCGCCGGGCGGGTGCAGTACGTCGCCGCCGACGTGACCAAGCCGGGCGGCATGGCCCCGGTGAAGGCCTGGCTCGACGAACACGAGGGCGGCGGCGGCGGCCGGCGGCTGTTCTACCTGTCGGTGTCCCCGGAGGTGTACCCGGCCCTGGCCGTCACGCTGGGGGAGGCCGGGTTCAACGACGAGAAGACGGGCTTCCGCCGGCTGGTCATCGAGAAGCCGTTCGGCCACGACGCGGCCACGGCCAAGAGCCTGAACGAGGTGCTGCACACGCACTGGAAGGAAGAGCAGCTCTACCGCATCGACCACTACCTGGGCAAAGAGACCGTCCAGAATATCCTGATCTTCCGGTTTGCGAACACCCTGTTCGAGCCGCTGTGGAACTACCAGTACATCGACCACGTGCAGATCACGGTGGCGGAAGAAGTCACCGTGGGTCGGCGGGCGGCGTACTACGACGGCAGCGGCGTACTGCGGGACATGTTTCAGAGCCACATCCTACAAGTGCTGACGCTGGTGGCGATGGAAAGCCCCGGCCGGTACACGGCCGACAGCCTCCGCAACGAGAAGATGAAGGTGCTCGACGCCATCAAGGTGCCGACGGCCGACGAGGCCAAGAAGCAGGTGGTGGCCGGCCAGTACGCCGGCTATCTGGACGAGCCGGGCGTGCCGGCCGGGAGTAAGACGCCGACGTATGCGGCCGTCAAGCTGACGGTCAACAACGGCCGGTGGAAGGGGGTGCCGTTCTACCTCCGCAGCGGCAAGGGGCTGACCGGGCGGTACAGCGAGGTGCTCGTCCAGTACCACTGCCCCCCCCACATGCTGTTCCAGTTGCCGCCCGGCGAAACCCTCCAGTGCAACCGCATGAAGCTGGTGTTGCAGCCGGACGAAGGCATCGCGCTCAACTTCCAGACGAAGGTGCCGGCGGTGGACGGGGTGCGGCTCCAGCCGCGGGACTTGAAGTTCGACTACAAGCAGGCTTATGGCGAGAAAGAGCTGCCGGAGGCGTATGAGAGACTCCTGTTGGACGCCATCCAGGGGGACGCCAGCCTGTTCATGCGGTCCGACGAGATCGAGCGGGCGTGGGCCATCATGGACCCGCTGATCGCCGCCGTGGAGGGGGCGAGCGAGCAGCCGCAGGCGTACGCGTTGAAGGGCGACGGCCCGGAGTGTGCCGCCAAGATGCTGGCGGCCGACGGCCGGGCGTGGCAGCCGATCGGGTGAGCGACCGTTTTGTGGCGAGCGGCCAGCGTGAGCTGGTCCGGCCTGGGGAGTGATGTCACTTCCAGCCCCAGGCCGGACCAGCTCACGCTGGCCGCTCGCCAACACCTGGCGCCCTACCGCTGCACCCGCGCCGAGCCGCCCTTCGCCAGTGCTTCCACCTCCGGCAGCTTGGCCATCGTCGTGTCGCCGGGGAAGGTGGT
The DNA here is from genome assembly GCA_043787415.1 of Fimbriiglobus sp. Classification (GTDB taxonomy): domain Bacteria; phylum Planctomycetota; class Planctomycetia; order Gemmatales; family Gemmataceae; genus JAXMAZ01. Next base: position 32,660 of record JAYVUZ010000086.1, read on the forward strand.
GAGCAGCGCCCCATGCGCCCAGCCGAGCCGTAACGCCTCCTCGGCCGGCCGGCCCGAAATCAGCCCGTAGATCAGCCCGGCGGCGAACCCGTCGCCGCCGCCGATGCGGTCCAGCACGTCCAGGTGGAGCGTCGGCGACACCAGTTGCTGGCCCTCGTGCCACAGCACCGCCGCCCAGTCGTGGCGGTTGGTGCTGTGCGTCTCCCGGAGCGTCGTCGCCACCGCTTTGAGGTTCGGGAACTGCTGCCGGGTGGCGTCGATCATCTCGAAGAAGTGCCGCGGGTCCAGCTTGGCCTCGTCTTTCTTGGTCACCTCCGGCCCCTGCACGCCGAGGCCCTTTTGCATGTCCTCCTCGTTGCCGATCAGCACGTCCACATGCTCGACCACCCGCCGCAGGGTCTTCACCGCCTGGGCGTCGCCGCCGACCGAGGCCCACAGCTTGGCCCGGAAATTGAGGTCGAAGCTGGTGACGGCCCCGGCCGCCTTCGCCGCTTTCATCCCCTCGATGACCAGTTCCGGCGTCGTCTCGGACAGGGCGCAGAAGATGCCGCCGGAGTGGAACCACCGTACTCCGCCGGCGAACATCGCCCCCCAATCAAAATCGCCCGGCTTGAGCAGCGCCCCCGCTTCATTCGCCCGGTTGTAGAACACCACCGGCGGCCGGACCCCCTGGCCGCGGTCGCTGTACACGGTGGCGATGTTCGGCCCCCGCACCCCGTCGTGCGGGAAGTGCTTGTAGAACGGCACGACGCCCGTCTCCCGCACCGCCGCCTGCACCCGCTCGCCGATGGGGTAGTCCGGCATGGCGGTGGCGATGCCGGTCTTCAGGCCGAAGCAGTCAGACAGGTTGGCGGCCACATTGTACTCGCCGCCGGACACATGAATGTCGAACGAGCGGGCTTTGCGGAACGGGATGACGCCGGGGTCGAGGCGGTGGACCAACGCCCCGACGGCGAGGAAGTCGAGGGCGCAAGCGTCGCGGCGGATGGTCAGGCTCACGGGAGCGGCTCCGTTGGATGCCGACTGCTTTATAGAATCGCCGCATGACGCTCCTCTTGCTCGCCCTGCTCGTCGCCGTCCCGGCCGACGACCCGTTCGCCAAGCACGGCAAGCTGCGGGTGGCCAAGCCCGGCACCCACCTGGAACACGCCGACGGCAAGCCGTTCTTCGTGCTGGCCGACACCTGCTGGAACGGCCCGGCGCTCAGCACCCCCGAGGAGTGGGACTTCTACCTGGCGGACCGCAAGAAGAAGGGGTTCACCGCCATCCAGGTGAGCTTGGTGGCCCCGTGGTCGCTGGTGCCGGCCGACGCCGAGGGCAACGTGTCGGGCACGGTGGTGGACGGCAAGTGGCAGCCGAACGAGGCGTACTACAAGCGGGTGGATGCCCGGCTGAAGGCCATCAACGACCACGGCCTACTGGCCATGCCGGTGCTGCTGTGGGCACTCCAGAAGACCAAAGACCTCGGCCGGATGCTGACCGTCGAGCAGGCCACCGATCTCGTGACGTTCGAGATGCGCCGGTACAAGGGGTTGAACGCCCTGTGGATACTGGCCGGCGACAACCCCTACGACGCGGCCGAGAGCGCCAAGTGGAAGGCGGTCGGCCGGGCGGCCTTCGCGGCGGTGCCGCTGCCGCTGGTGACCACCCACCCCACGGGCCAGAACTTTCCCTGGCTGACGGGCTGGGACGACGAGACGTGGCTGACCGTCCTCGGCTACCAGAGCGGCCACGGGGACAGCCCGGGGCAATGGAAGTGGACCCACAGCGGGCCGCCGGCCGAGTACGGCAAGCGCACCACCTTCACCCGCCCGGTGCTGAACCTGGAGCCGCCCTACGAGGGGCACAACGCTTACCAGAGCAAGAAGCCGCACAGCGACTTCAACAGCCGGCGGGCGGCGTACTGGGGGCTGCTGGTGCATCCGCCGTGCGGCGTCACCTACGGCGGGCACGGCGTCTGGGGCTGGCAGACGAAAGCCGGCGACGAGCAGACCGGGCACAAGGGGACTGGCCCGGCGAAGGTGTGGCGGGACGCGCTCGACCTGCCAGGGGCGGCCCAGTATGGGCACATCCGCAAGCTGTTCGAGGGGGTGCCGTTCGGCGAGTTGCGTCCAGCCCAGAGTCTACTTGGGGAGCAACCCGGCGACGGCGACCCGGCGAAGTTCGTGGCTTGTGCGGCAACGCCGGACAACCGCTGGCTGGTGGCGTACTCGCCGACGGGCGGGGTCCGGCTCAAGGCGTTCCCGGCTGGCGCGGAAGCGGTGTGGTTCGACCCCCGTACCGGCGAGACGCACCCGTGTACCGAAACCACCCAGCCGCCGGGCGAGGGCGACTGGGCACTGGTGGTGCGGAAATGACGCCACCCCCGCTGGTCGGCGTAATCATGGGTTCCCGGTCGGACTGGGAGGTGATGCGGCACGCATCCGACACGCTCACGCAACTCGGGGTGCCGCACGAGTGCGAGGTGGTGAGCGCCCACCGCACCCCGGACAAGCTCATGCAGTACGCCGGCGAAGCGGCCGGACGGGGGCTGGAAGTGATCATCGCCGGGGCCGGCGGGGCGGCCCACCTGCCGGGCATGTGCGCCGCTAAGACGCACCTGCCGGTGCTGGGCGTGCCGGTCGGCCACGAGCATTCGATGCTGCGTGGCCTGGACGCGCTGCTGAGCATCGTGCAGATGCCGGCCGGCATTCCGGTCGGCACGCTGGCCATCGGCAAGCCCGGGGCGGTGAACGCCGCCGTGCTGGCGGCGAGCATCCTGGCGCTAAAGCACCCTCCGATCCGGTTCAACCTGGTGGCGTTCCGGGACCGGCAGACGCAGGCGGTGCTGGACGACCCGTTGCCTCAAGGCGAGCGGCCGGTCCGGTCCGGACGCGG
>JAYVUZ010000087.1:0-18970 GCA_043787415.1 Fimbriiglobus sp.
CCTGTCCTGCTCCAAGTGCGACCGCAACCACCTGGGTGCCCTGTGGTACTTCATCCGCCACTACAACGCATCCCTACGCTGAGGCCACTACCCAAATTGTCCTCACCGCACGCCGACCCGATGTATCCCTTCCCGCTCGCAGTGTCGCGGATGTAGTAGACACCACGCCATTCGTGCATGGCCGCCTTGAGCCGAGACGGCATAACTGCCAAATCGTCCCACGTCAAAACCAAGTCGTCCCAACGCGGCAGCGATGCATCGAAGGCGCTCTCTTCGCGGATCGCCAAGACGGTCATCTCATCCGTTTTGTGTGCCCGACGCCACCACGACAGCTCCGGCGGCGGCCACTTGATGATGAGTCGGCCTCTCCATTCCGGGTAGAAGCCGCCGACAGGCACCAAGTCGAACCAGAGATGCGTCGGCCGTGTGGTGTCAGCAGTCATTCCTCGGGCGACGAGTTCGGCGACTGCTGGAAGCGCAAGGCATTCGGCCGTTGGCATCGAAGTCCACCCCTTGACCTCGTAGAGGCCGACGAAGTGTGCTTTGCCCGGCGACCGGCCGAGGAACGACGCCACGAATTTCACCTTCTGTAACACCCGCTCGACCTTCTCGCCCTGTGTCTGCTGGTAGGCGTTGAGCAGCGCGTGGTGTTCAGCCGCCAGCCACGGCATCACCCGGTTGAGCTTCGACTCGCGCGGCCGGTGTCGCATGACAATAACTTGCGCCGGATCAACGCCATTTTTTGAGAGCAGATCGTTGAGTATCATAGTGATCTTGTGAAGGATGTGCTTAACGCCGGCGAAATCTCGGCCTCGCATCAAATCTGGACTAGGACAGGCATTCCTGCCCGTCCCGCTGCCCCTAACGTTCAGTCGTCGTCGTCCGTAGTCCGCTTCTTCCTCAGCGCCCGGTCCACGCTGGTCCGCAGTTTGACCGCCTCATCTTTGTCGGCGAAGTCGGGCAGCCACACCCGGTCGTTGACCGCCTTCAACTGGCCGTCCGCCTCCTCCGGGTGGCCGCACCACAGGCACGCCCGGGCGTAGCGGGTGCGGAGCTGGCGGTCGGCCGGCAGGGCCGTCGCCGCCGGCTCGTACACCGCCCGCAGGTCGGCCCACACCGCCGGCTTCGTCCAGTAGTCGGCCTTGTCCGACCCCGTCGCCCGCTTGTGCGCCTCGAACAGCGCCTCCGGCACGAACCCCTCGGGGTGGCCGCCGCGGGCGCACTGCCGGCCGAACGCTAGCAGCTCGGCCGGATCGCCCTTGCCCTGCCAGCGGAGGTAGTCGAGCTTGGCCACGCACGCCGGGTAGCAGTCCGGGTCGGCCGTCATGGCCCGCTTGAACCAGAGTTCCATCTGGTGCCGCGGGTGGCCCCGGCCCTGGCACACCTCGATCATAAGGGCGGCCGCCTCCGGCTGCTTGTGGTCGGCCGCCCAGGCGGACGTCAGCGCCTTCTCGGCCTTCTCCAGTGCCGCTTTGTACGCCGCCGACTGGCCGGCCTGTTGCATCTCGATAGTGGTGTCCGACTTCTCCGCCCACGCGGCCAGCGCCCAGGCCGTGCCGAGGGCCAACTGCTTCACCCGCTCCGGCACGCCGGCGACATCGAGGGCCGGCTTCAGCCGGGTGTAGCGGTCGCCGGGGGTGGCCCCGAACGACTCGTCGGCCAGCACGTCCCCGACCAGCTCATCCGTGATCTCGGCGGCCGTGGTGTCGGGCGACTTGGCCAGCTCGGTGAACGCCGGCAGGAACAGGGCCAGGTGGGCGTCGCGGCTGTTCAGCTTGAGGCCGGCGTGGGCGTCGGCAGCGGCCTGCCGGTAGGTGACGGCCCGGACATACGGCGAGTAGGTCTTGCCCTGCATCTGCTCGGTGACGAGGTTCAGCCGGTCGTCACCGACCCCGGCGGCGACGTAGCGGGTGTGCTGTACCCAGAACAGCGATTCGGCCGGGTTGACCTTCGCCGCCGCCTTGAGGGCGCGGTTGCGGGCGTCCAGGGCGTCGGCGTAGCGGAGGTTCACCCGGCTCTCGTACCCGGCCGCCGCCTCAACCGCCTTGCGGGCCTCGGCGTGGCCGGCGGCCGACTTGTCGGCGGTAGCGTCGAAGTCGCCGAGCCACTGCTTCTTGAGCCAATCGGCCCGCTTCTTGAGCCGGTCGGCGGCCAGCGGTCGGTCGGCCGGCAGCGGGTACTTGGCGTCGGCCGGGCCGGGGTTGAGCAGGTCGGGGGCCGGGGCGGTGGCCGGCGGCACCGGCACCTTGGCCGGCGGGTCGGCCGCCGCAGTGGCGGCGAGAGTGGCGAACAGAAGCATGAGCCGCATCGGGGTTACTCCATCGGGAACGTCACCGATTCGACCCGACGGCCGGGCAGGGGACAAGAGAAATCCGGCGGGCAGCAGTATCCAATCGCCGGCGAACCGGGCAGCGGAGCCGGGTTCCGAGCCGCGGTTGCCGGGCGACGGCCCGACCGGGTACACTTTGCCGCCACCCACTCGCAGGATGCCGCCATGCCCGACCCCGTCCCCCGCCGCCGCTGGCCCCGCCGGCTGCGGCTGACGTGCGCCGCGCTGGGCGCCCTCCTGGCCGCGGTCGTCTGGTTCGCGCCGGCGGTGGTGGCCAACACCGCCCTGAAACAACTGATCCTGGACAAGGCACTCGCCGACCTGGACGGCCGGGCCACGGTCGGCGGGGCGACGCTCGGCTGGCTGTCGCCGGTGGTGCTGACGGATGTCCGCGTCACCGACCCGGCCGGCTCGCCGGTGCTGACCGCCGAAACGGTCACGTCGTCCAAGACGCTCCTGCAACTGGCCCGCAGCCAAGCCGACCTCGGCACCTTCATCGTCGCCAAGCCGGTGGCCCAGGTGCGGTGCGAGCCGGGCACCACCAGCGTCGAAAAACTGATCGCCAAATACCTGTCGGCCAACGGCCCGCCGGCGGCCACCCGGCCGGCCGTGGTGCTGGTCGTCACCGGCGGGCGGGTGGTGCAGACCGAGGCCGGCGTGACCGGCGAGAGCGTCCTTGAGCCGGTGGATGCGACCGTCACCGTCCCGGCGGCGAAGGCCGAGCCGGTGACGCTCGACCTGAAGGCGACGGCCGGCGGTACCCTGGCGGCGGACCTCAAGCTGGGCCAGCCGGTGGCCGGCAAACTGACGGCCGAGCGGTTCCCGCTGGAAGCGGTCGGGCCGCTGGTACGGCGGTTCGCGCGCGGCGTGCGGGTGAGTGGCGTGCTCACCGCCGACCTGGCCGGCCACGGCGGCGACGGGGCCGGGGTCCACGGCCGGGCCGGTGTCAGCGGGCTGTCACTGGAAGCCCCGTGGCTGGGGCCGGACCGTCTCCGGCTGGCGAGCGTCGAACTGCCGCTGGACGTGGCCGTGGTCGGCGGCGAGGTCGAGGTCAAAAAGGCTGACCTGACTTGCGACATGGGCCGGGTGTCCGTGTCCGGCAAGCTGCCGCTAGACGGCACCGCCGAGGAGTATGCCGGCCGGGCCGGGCTGAGTGCCGACGCCGACGTGGACGTGGCCAAACTGGCGGCGCTCCTTCCGCGGCTGTTGCGGCTGAAGCCGGGCACTGCCCTGACCGACGGCCGGCTGACGGCGACGTTGACGAGTGTCGCCGCCGCCGACGGCACCCGCTGGCAGGGGCATGTGACCACGACGGCAGTGAAGGGCACCCGCGACGGCCGGCAACTGGCCTGGGACCAGCCGCTGGCCGCCGAGTTCGACGGCCGGCTCGGGGCCGACCGCCGGCCGGTGTTCGACAAGCTGGAGGTGCGATCCGACGTGGCGGCAATCGCCGCCCGCGGCAACCTGGAAAAGTTCGCCGCCGCCGCCAACATCGACCTCGACCGCCTGGCCGCCCGGCTAGGCGAGTTCGCCGACTTAGGCGGCTGGAAGCTGGCCGGCAAGGCGGCCGTGCAGGCCAACGGCGAGACGGCCCCCGGCGGCAAGTTCGCCCTGGCCGCCAAGGCCGACCTGACCGGCGTGACAGCCACCGACCCGGCCGGCCGCGGGCTGACCGAGCCGACGGCCACGGTGACGGTGCGGGCGAGTGGCGTTCGCACCGCCGGCGGGCACCTGCGGCTGGACGTGGGCGAGGTCGGCATGACGGCCGCCGGCGACGAGTTGGCGGCAAAGCTGGTCGAGCCGGTGGCCGATGTCCGCACCGCGACCACCGGCCGGGCGACGGCGACCGTCAGCGGCGACCTGGCCCGCTGGCGGCAGCGGCAGGCGGCGTTCGTTTCGCTGCCGACCGACTGGGTCATCGGCGGCTCGGGTAAAGTGACCGCCGACGTGACGCTGGCCGACGCCGGGCTGCGGGCCACCGTCACCGAGTTGGCCGTGCAGAACGCCCGGTTCCGCGGGGCCGGGATCGACCTGGACGACCCCGCACTGACCGGGGCCGGCGTGGTCGCCTGGGACCGGGCGAGCGGCGCCGTGACCTTCACCGACACCCGGCTGGCCGGCGTGACCGGCACGTTCACGACGGCCCGGCTGGACGTGTACCCCGTGCAGGCCGGCACGGTGCAGGTGGCCGGCCGGGTCGGCCGGCTGCTGGCGCCGCTGAAAATTCAGGCGCCGCTCGACGGGGTCGTGACCGGGCCGGTCGGGCTGGACGGCAAGGGTGGCTTCACCGCCGACCTGAAGGTGGACCAGTTCGTGTACGGCCCGCCGGCCCGGCCGACGTGGACCGAGCCGTGGGTGAAGCTGCGGGCCGGCGGCGATTTCTCCGCCGACGCCGTCCGGTTCCGGGAACTCCGGGTCGAGAAGGACGGTGCCACGGCCGACGCCACGGGGTCGCTCGCCACCCTGTCGGCGACGCCGACGATCGACCTGACCGGCACGTTCCGCTACGACCTCCAGCGGCTCGAAGGGCAGTTGCGGAACTACCTCGGGGCCGGGGCGACGGTCAGCGGCCGGGGGCAGAAGCCGTTCCGGCTGACCGGCCCGCTCGGCGGGGCACTCGACCAGCTCGCCGGCGAGGCGGCAATCGGCTGGCAGGCGGTCAAGGCCTACGGGTTCGATGTCGGCCCCGGCGAGTTGAAAGGCACGCTCGCCCGCGGCCGGCTGGACCTGTCGCCGGTGCAGGCGAACTTCGGCGGCGGCACCGTACGGGTCGATCCGGCCCTCGACCTGACCCAGCCGGACCTGCCGCTGACGTTCGCCAAGGGCACCATCGTGGACCACGCCAAGCTGACGCCGCAGGCGACGGCCGGGGCACTCGGGTACGCCCTGCCGGCCATCGCCAATGCCGCCCAGGCGGCCGGCACCGCCTCGTTCCAGTTGGACGACAACCGCATCCCGCTGGCCAACCCGGACGCCCTGTCGCTGCGGGGCAAGCTGGTGCTGCACGACGCCGACCTGACGGCCGGCCCGGTGTTCGCCCTGGTGCTGAAGCTGTTGGACGCCAACACCACCCAGGTGACGGTGGCGAAGGAGCAGGTGGTGACCGTGGCGGTGGACAAGGGGCGGGTGTACCACGACAACTTCGCCCTGACGTTCGGCCAGACTGTGGTCAAGTCGAAGGGCAGTGTCGGACTGGACGACCAGTCGCTCATACTGGAACTGGAGTTGCCGATCCCGCCGCGGGCCATCGACGGGCTGCTCAAGAACAACCCCCGCATCCTGGAGTCGCTCAAGAAGCAGACCATCCGGGTGCCGGTCGGCGGCACGCTCAAGCAGCCGCGGTTCGACCAGCGGGTGTTCGACGCGGCCGTGGCCCAGGTGGTCCGCGGGGCGGCCAAGGACGCCGGCCGCGGCCTGGCCGACGACTTCCTCAAGAAGGGGCTGGGCGACCTGCTGAGGCCGCCGGACCGCAAGCCGTGAATTGGTTCGTAGCCCGAAGCGCGAGCGAGGGACATCGTTCCTCGCTCGCGCTTCGGGCTACGAACCAAGCGGGCTTGAACCGGGTCGCCGGCCGGCGGTACAGTCCCCGGCCACCTTCACGGACGGGGTTCGCGGCATGATCAGCCTGGTGACGGGCGGGGCGGGGTTCATCGGCTCGCATCTGGTCGAGGAGCTGACCCGGCTGGGCCGGCCGGTGCGGGTGCTGGACGACTACTCGACGGGCCTCCGCGGCAACCTGAGCGGCGTCCGCCCGCGGCCGGACGTGGTGGACGGCAGCCTCACCGACCCGCTGGCCGTGGCCCAGGCGGTGCGGGGCGTCGGCACCGTCTACCACCTCGGGGCGCTGGCGTCTGTGGCCCGGAGCGTCGAACACCCGCTGGCCACGCACGCCGCCTGTGCCACGGGCACGCTCAACCTGCTGGACGCCGCCCGCAAGGCCGGGGTCAAGCGGGTGGTGTACGCGGCCAGCTCGTCGGCCTACGGCGGCCAGGCGACCGAGGCCGGGCAGACGGAAGACCAGCCGGTGGCTGCCCGCTCGCCGTACGCGGCGGCCAAGCTGGCCGGCGAGTTGTACATGCAGGCGTTCGCGGCCAGCTATGGCATCGAGACGGTGCGGCTGCGGTTCTTCAACATCTTCGGCCCGCGGCAACGCAGCGACTCGCCGTACAGCGGTGTCATTGCCCTGTTCATCCGAGCCATGAGCGAGGGCCGGCAGCCGGCCGTCCAGGGCGACGGCACCCAGGGTCGGGACTTCACCTTCGTGGCCAACGCCGTGCAGGCGCTGGTGAAAGCGGCGGCGGCCCCGTCGGCGACCGTGTCCGGCAACGTCTACAACGTCGGCACCGGGCGGAGCTTCACCGTGCTGGACCTGATCGCCGGGCTGAACGACGCACTGGGCACCGACCTCTTGCCGACGTTCGGGCCGAGCCGGGTCGGGGACGTGCGGTTCAGCCGGGCCGACGTGACGCGGGCACGCCGCGACTTGGGCTACGACCCGCAGGTGGGCTTCGCCGACGGCCTGCGGCAGACGGTCGAGTGGCACCTGGAAATGCAACAGCGGCCGGCACTGGTAGCGTGATTAGTTCGTAGCCCGAAGCGCGAGCGAGGAGTGATGTCCTCGCTCGCGCTTCGGGCTACGAACCGGGGCGATCCGTTGCGATCCCGCGACCCGGCCGGTAGGGTAAGTGTAGATCCCCGCACCCCGCCGGGCGCCGCCGATGCGATTGGCCCTTCTCGCTCTTCTCGCCCTCGCGCCCGTCGCGGTTGCCGACCCGCCCAAGTGGTCGGCCGGCAAACTGACCGAGGCCCGACAGCGGCTCCAGAAGGGCAGTTACGAGGAGGCGAAAGTCCAGTTCGCCAAGGCCGCCGCGAGCGACGCCAAGCTGAAGCCGGCGGCGGCGATCGGGACGAGTCGTGCCCACCGGGCGGTCGGCGACGGCCCGGCCGCGTTGGACGCCCTCACCGCTGCGTTAGCCGAGTCGCCCAAGAACCCCGACCTGCTCGCCGAGCGGGGCGACCTGCACTTCGCCGCCGGCCGCTGGGACGAGGCGCTGACGGACGCCGACGCCGCGTTGGCGGCGAAGGAAGAGACGTTGCTCGCCTGGTGGGTCAAGGCCCGGGTGCTACGGGACCGCGGCCAGCTGGCTGAGGCCGACGCGGCCGTGCGGTGGGTGGTCCGGCACTACACTGGCCGCAGTAACGCCGACCGGGACATCACAGACCCGGACGACCTGCTGGTGGTGGCCGAGTGCGGGGCCGAGAACGCCCGCTGGAACAACCTGCCCAAGCAGTTCCAGTTCATCCTGAACACGGTGGTCGCCGACTCCCTGGCCGCCGACCCGGACCAGTGGCGGGCCGAGACGCTGGCCGGCCACATGCTGCTGGAGAAGTTCAACAAGCCGGAGGCGCTGGCCGCCTTCGACAAGGCCCTGGCCATCAACCCGAAGGCGGCAGACGCCCTGGCCGGCAAGGCGCTTGCCGCTCTCCAGCAGTACGACATCAAGTCGGCCGAGCAGTTCGCCGGGCTTGCCCTCAAGGTGAACCCGCGGCACCCGGCCGCCCTGCGGGTGCAGGCCGACAGCCTGATCATCGCCGGCGACCTGCCGGCCGCAACAGCGGCACTCGGCAAGGCCCAGGCGGCCAACCCGCGTGACCCGGCCACCCTCGGCCGGTTGGCCGCGTGCCACCTGCTCCAGAAGAAGCAGGCCGAGTTCGACGCGGTGGTGACGGCCGCCGAGGCGTTCGACAAGAAGCCGGGGGCGTTCTACCACGACCTGGCCGAGGTGCTGGACGGCCGCAAGCGGTTCGCCGACGCCGAAGGGTACTACAAGAAGGCGGCCGAGGTGCGGCCGACGCTGCCGGGGCCGCGGACCGGCCTGGGCATGATGTACCTGCGGCTGGGCGACGAGCCGGGCGGCCGCAAGCTGCTGGAGAAGGCGTTCGACACTGACCCGTTCAACGTCCGCGTGGCTAACTCGCTCAAGGTGATGAAGCACCTGGACAAGTACGCCACCGCCGAGACGCCGCACTACGTCCTCAAGTACAACCCGGACACCGACGCCGTGCTAGGCGAGTTCGTGGCCGAGTACCTGGAAGAGACGCACGCCGAGCTGAAAAAGCAGTACGGCTACGAGCCGGCCGGCAAGGTGCTGATCGAGGTGTTCAGCACCCACGAGATGTTCAGTGGCCGCATCACCGGGCTGCCCGACTTGCATACGGTGGGGGCCAGCACCGGCCGGCTGGTGGCGATGGCCGCCCCGGGGGCCAAGGGGCTGAAGAAGCCGTACCACTGGGGCCGGGTGGTCAAGCACGAGCTGACCCACGTTTTCAACCTGACGCAGTCCGACTTCCTGTGCCCGCACTGGCTGACCGAGGGGCTGGCCGTCCGCACCGAGAACCTGCCCCGGCCGCGGGACTGGCTGGTGGTCCTCCGAGATCGTCGGGCCGAGGGCACGTTGTTCAACCTGGACACGGTCATGTTCGGCTTCGTCCGCCCGAAAGACCCGAGTGAGTGGACGCTGGCCTACTGCCAGAGCAACATCTACGTCGAACACCTGATCAAGACGCACGGTGAGGCGTCGGTCGGCAAGCTGCTCGCGGCGTACAAGCAGGGGCTGGACACCACCGCCGCGCTCAAGGCGATCGGCGTCGATAAGGCGACCTTCGAGCAGGGCTACCGGGAGTACGTGGACGAGATTCTGAAAGGCGTGCCGGCGAAAAAGGGCGGCGACGAGAAACCAACGACCGTCGAGGAGTTGGAGGAGGCCCACGAGAAAAATCCGGACGACCCGGACGTGGCTGCCCAACTGGCCGAGCGGACGCTCAAAAAAGCCGTGCGTGCCCGGCAACTGGTGGACGAGGTGCTGGAGCGAAAGCCGGGCCACCCACGGGCGGCGGTGGTCAAGGCCCGGCTGCTGATGGAAGCCGGCGACGCCACCTCGGCCCGGGCGACCCTGACGGCCGCCCTGAAGCTCAACCCCGACGACGTGCGACTACTGCTCGGCGCCGCCCGGCTGGCCGGCGACGAGAAGGATTGGGCCGAGGCCGCCCGGTTGCTGGAACACGGTCGCACGGTGGCCGGCTTCGAGACCGACTGGCTCGGCCCGCTGGCCAGGGTGTACACGTCGGCCGGCGAGACGGACAAGCTCATCGGCGTGCTGAAGGAAGTGGTGGCCGGCGACGGCGACGAGCTGGACGGCCGGCTGAAGCTGGCCTGGGCGTACCTCGACGCCGACAAGCCGGAGCAGGCCGAGAAGCTGGCCCGCGACGCCCTGATGATCGACATCAAGAACGAGGACGGGCGGAAGGCCCTGCTGGAGTCGCTGAAGGCCCAGGGCCGGGCGGCCGACGCCGAGCGGATGGAACGCCGCTTCGCGGCGAAGTAGGGCACGGTTCACCGTGCCGTCGCTGGCGGCACGGTGAACCGTGCCCTACAATCCCTTCGATGTCGATGACGCTCGGTGAGTTGCAGCAGCGGGTCCGCGACCTGTACGGGGCGAAGGACGCCCGCCGCGGGGTCGAGGGCACGTTCCTGTGGTTCGCCGAGGAGGTGGGTGAGCTGGCCGCCGCCCTCCGCGGCGGCACCCACGACGAGAAAGTGCTGGAATTCGCCGACGTGCTGGCCTGGCTCGTGACCCTCGCCAACTGTTCCGGCGTAGACCTCGACGAGGCCGTGTGGCGGAAGTACGGCGGCGGCTGCCCCGGGTGCCAGGCCGAGCCGTGCCGGTGCGACCCCTCCCTCAAACCGTGACGCCCATGCGCCGACCCTTGATCGCGCTGCTCGTGGCCGTGGCCGTGACTGTGGTCGGCGCCGGGCCGGCGACCGCCCAGCGGCCGAAAGTGAAGATCGACGACGCCCGGGTGGGGTTGCCGGCCGGCGGCGGGTCCACGGCCGACCGCGACCTGTCCGGCCGGGCCGCCCCGGTGGCCAAGCGGAACACCTGGGCACCGGTTTACGTCCGCCTGGAAATGCTCGGCGAGTACAAGGACGGCGGGGCCAACCTGAAGGTGGAAACCACTGACGGCGACGACCTCAAGACCACCCTGGTGGTGCCGCTGCTGCCGACCCTGGCCGACCGCAAGCCGGGGGAGAAGATCGAGCCGGCCGAGCTGCCGTACCTTCCCTACGCCCGGGTCGGCGACCGCATCGGCGAGGTGGTGCTGACGGTCATGTCCGCCCCGACCGACGGCAGCCGGCCGAAGGAGCTGTCCGAGCCGTTCCGGTTCACCAGCCGGGATCGGTTCGTGCAGTTCAAAGACCCGGCCAGCTACGTCGTCCTCGGCCTCGGCTCCCGGCTGCCCACCTTCGACCTGCCGGCCGAAAAGCGGGAGGCCAAGCCCGGCCAGCCGAACCAGCCGCCGCCGCCCGGCTACCGCGACGGCCGGGTGCAGACGGCCGTCCTGTCCGACGTGCGGGAGATGCCCGACCAGTGGTTCGGGTACGGGGCGGCGGACCTCGTGGTGCTCGGCACAGGGGCGGCCACCGGCGAGTTCCTGGACGAGCTGTTCGACCCGCAGAAGGCCGCCCGGTTCACCGCCCAGCGGGAGGCCCTGTTCGAGTGGGTGCGGCGGGGCGGCAAGCTGCTCGTCAGCGTCGGGGCGAACGCCGGCAAGCTGGTGCAGTCGCCGGTTTTCCAGGACCTGCTGCCGCTGCCGCTCAGCAGCGAGCAGCCGAGCCGGGCGGTCGGCGACCTGCCGCTGCGGTTCCAGGTGGTCAACGCCGTGCCGGTCGGCGGAAAGCTGAGTATGGCCCCGCGGCCGGGCGAGTTCACCGTGGCCCGGTTCGGCAAAACCGCCCCCCGGCCGGCCCGGGTGCTGCTCGCCACCGCCGACCCGGCCGCCGAGCCGGTGGTGACGCAAGTCGCCTTCGGGCTGGGCAAAGTCACCGCGGTCGGGTTCGACCTGGACCGCTCGCCGTTCGCCGAATTCCCCCAGCGGGCCGAGTTCTGGGACTGGCTGCTCCGCGAGGCCGGCACCGCCCGCACCAGCCTGCCGAGCGACGCCAAGGGCACCAACGTGGTGGACTTCTCGCAGCCGGACCGCGAGGACGAGCTGGCCGGCGGGCTGCGGCAGAGCGTCGATTCGTTCGAGGGGGTGCCGGTCATCTCCTTCGGCTGGGTGGCCCTGTTCATCGTCCTGTACACCCTGCTCATCGGGCCGGTCGAGTACTACTTCCTCAAGAAGGTGGTCGGCCGGCTGGAACTCACCTGGATCACCTTCCCGCTCATCGTGCTGGTGGTCAGCGGCGGGGCGTACATGACCGCCTACGCGATCAAGGGGAACGACCTCAAGCTGAACAAGGTCGATCTGGTGGACGTGGACCTCCGCGGCGGGCGGGTGTACGGGCGGACCTGGTTCACCCTGTTCAGCCCCCGCATAGAGAGCTACACGGTCGGCGTCGAGCCGCGGGCCGGGTGGGCGAAGGCCAACCCCGAGTTCCCGCCGCCGGCCCCGCTGGTGGACTGGATGGCCGGCGGCCGCGGCGGCGGGGGCGGGAGCATCATCAGCCGGGGGTACAGCTACAACTCGGGGAACGGCGCCCGCGGGCTGGTGCTGGCCGACGGCCTGCGGAGCGTGCCGGTGCAGGTGTGGAGCACCAAGGCGTTCACCGCCCAGTGGGTCGGCGAGATAGACAAGGCGGCCCCGCTGGTGAAGGCCGAGCTGACCCACCCGCCGGCCAGCCCGGGGGCGGTGGCCGGGTCGCTGGTGTGCAACCTGCCGGTCGGGGCGGTGGCCGAGCCGGTGCTGATCTACGCCGGCAAGGTGTACAAGCTGCCGGCCCTGGCCCCCGGCCAAACGATCGACATCCCGGCCCTCAGCCCGGAGGCCGAGGGAGGCCTGCCGGCCGACCCGGAATGGTTCACCCGCAACGCCCCGGCCTACTACCGGGCCAACGCCCGGGCCGACGCGCCGGTGGTCAACCCGGCCTCCCTGTGGCGGGCGCTGTTCCACGAACGGGCCGCCCTGCGGGACGTGAAGGGCGGGCTGGAGAATGCCAGCCTCCGTGACCTGGACCAGTCCTGGCGGCTGACCGAGAACAACCGGGACGAGGCCATCCTGCTGGTGCGGGTGCCGGCGGTGAACGGCCCGGCCGACCAACTGCTCACCGACCCGGCCGGCCCGTCCGCCACCACCCTTTGGCTGAAGGGGCTACCGGGCGAGGGCGTCCGCACGGCGGTGCCCGGCACGCTGCGGCAGGAGACGTACATCCGGGTGTTCATCCCCATCCCGCCGACCGCCAAACCCTAGGAGTCGGGCCGTGATCGAGTGCCGCGACCTGACCAAGAAGTACGGCGACCTGTTCGCCCTGGACCGGCTCGACCTGAAGCTGGACAAGGGGGACGTGTTCGGGTTCATCGGCCCGAACGGGGCCGGCAAAACCACCACCATGCGCATCCTGGCGACGCTGCTGAACCCCAGTTGGGGGGAGGCCAGCGTGTGCGGGTACAGCATCTACACCGGGTCGAAGGACATCCGCCGGAGCATCGGGTACATGCCCGACTTCTTCGGCGTGTACGACGACATGAAGGTGACGGAGTACCTGGAGTTCTTCGCCGCCGCCTACCGCATCAAGGGGCCGGACCGCCGCAAGAAGGTCGATCAGGTGCTCGACCTGGTGGACCTCGGGTACAAGCGGGATGCCCTGGTGACGAGCCTGAGCCGAGGCATGACCCAGCGGCTCGGGCTGGCCCGGGTGCTGCTGCACGAGCCGCAGGTGCTGCTGCTGGACGAGCCGGCCAGCGGCCTCGACCCCCGCGCCCGCATCGAGATGCGGGAACTCATCAAAGAGTTGCGGGGGATGAACAAGACGATCATGGTGTCGTCGCACATCCTGCCCGAACTGGCGGACATTTGTAACAAGATCGGCATCATCGAGCGGGGCAAGCTGCTGTTCAACGGCGACGTGGACACCGCCATCCGCCAAGTTCGCCAGAAGCACGTGTTCCTGGTGTCGGTCGGCAAGGACATGAACGAGCTGGCGGCCAAGAAGATTCAGGGCTACCCCGAGGTGGAGTCGGTGGACCTGCAGGACGAGGGCGGGATGGTCAAGCTGGCCTTACGGGACGGCCAGACGGACGGCTGCTTCATCCCCGAGCGGCTGATCGCCGACGGGTTCAAACTGCGAAGCTTCCAGGAGGAGGAGATCGACCTGGAAGACGTGTTCATGGGCATCACGAAGGGCATTACGAACTGACGAGCACGCCGCGCGAGCGGCGTCGAACACCAGACGCCGCTCGCGCGGCGTGCTCGGAAGAGGCCATGAACCGCGTGACCTGCCAGAACTGCGGCGACCGGGTGGACGTGCCCGACGGGTACGCGCGGTCGAAGATCCGTTGCCCGGCGTGCGGGTACTACGCCGAGGTGCCGGCCGAGGCCCGCGGGACGCTGGTGCCCAACGCCGCCCCGGCCGACCCGTTCGACGCCCCGTTCGTACCGGCCGGCCGCCGCCCGGCCCCGCCGCCGCCGCCTCCCGTCGGCCGGGCGCGGGCTAACCCCAACCCCCGCGACAACCGGCCGGTGTTCGAGGTCGAAGAAGGGGCCGGCTCGCCGCTGCTGCACGGCACCCAGGACGAGGACGACGACAAGCCGTACGGCGTGCCCGGCAGCGGCCTCAAGCCGTGCCCGCACTGCCGCGGCCAACTGCCGCTGGACGCCGCCTTCTGCGTCCACTGCGGCAAAGACCTGACCAGCGGGGACAAGACCGCCCGCACCTACCAGCCGGTCAACCGCACCTGGGACGAGGGCTTCTCGACCCAACTGCGGCTGCAACTGCTGGTGCTGTGTGGCATCCTCGACGCGACCGCCATGCTTATCCTGAGCTTCACCCTATCGGTGGGCGGGGCCATCCTGCCGCTGCTGTTCCAGATTGGCTTCCAGGTGTTCCTGCTCGGCAGCTACGACACCTTCTCCCTGAAGCGGACGGCCAAGGGGGCGACCACCATGACCCGGGTCCGCCGGCTGTTCATGCTGCCGCAGCCGGTGGTCAAGTTTCGCTGGAAGCAGAGCGAGGCGGTCGGGGTGCGGTCCGGCCTGGCCGTCGGCCCGTTCGGCTACCTGATCCTGCTGTTCCTGGCCGTCACCGGTGTCGCCTTCCTGGTCGGCAGCTTCGTCGCGTCCCTGTTCCTGCTGCCGCTGGCGCTCAGCTACTTCGCCTGTGCCGGCGGGTTCTACTGGTACATCGTCCGGCCGGACGTGTCCGAGGTGGTGCTGGCCGACGTGTACGGCAGCACCGACGAGGTGGTGTACCGGACGACCGACCGGGAGCGTGCCGTCGAGGTGGCCCGGGTGGTGGCCGACGCCACCGGGCTGATGCACCGCAAGACCATGTGACTTCGGGGAGTGTCGATGCGGATTCTGGTGACGGGCGGGGCCGGGTACATCGGCAGCCACACGGTGCGGCGGCTGCTGGCCGGCGGGCACGCCGTGACGGTGTACGACAACCTGAGCATGGGCCACCGGGCGGCCGTGCCGGCTAACACGCTGGTGGTCGGCGACCTGCGGGACGTGGACCACGTGGACCATGTGTTGCTGACGCACCGCATCGAGGCCGTGGTTCACTTTGCCGCCTCGGCTCACGTCGGCGAGAGCGTGACCGACCCGGCCAAGTACTACCAGAACAACCTGCTCCACAGCTTGAACCTGCTGGAGCGGGTGCGGCGGCAGAAGATCGAGCGGTTCGTGTTCAGCAGCACCTGCGCCACCTACGGGGTGCCGACGTCCGTGCCGATCACTGAAGCCGAGAAGCAGCAGCCGATCAACCCGTATGGCAACACCAAGCTGGCGTTCGAGCGGATGCTGAGCGACTACGCCGCCCACGGCGTCGGCGGGGTGGCCCTGCGGTACTTCAACGCCAGCGGGGCGTCGCCGACCGGCGGCATCGGCGAGGACCACACCCCCGAGACGCACCTCATCCCGCTGGTGCTGGAAGTGGCCCTGGGCAAGCGGACGCACGTCGAGGTGTTCGGCACCGACTACCCGACGCCGGACGGCACCTGCGTGCGGGACTACATCCACGTCGACGACCTGGCCGAGGCCCATGTGCTGGCGCTGGAGAAGCTGCAACCCGGCACGTTCGCCGCGTACAACGTCGGCACCGGTCGGGGGTACAGCGTGCGGGAGGTGGTGGCCACGGCCGAGGCCGTGACCGGCAAGCCGATCCCGGTGACGGTCGGCCCCCGCCGGCCCGGCGACCCGCCGGAACTCGTGGCCGGTGGCGACCGGATTCGCCGGGAACTCGGCTGGTTGCCGAAATACCCGGAGCTGCGGCCGATCATCGAAACGGCCTGGGCGTGGCACAAGGCCCACCCGAACGGTTATTCGGCGTAAGTCGTTGGTGGGCGAGCTTGGTTCGCACTTCAGGAATTGGTTCTCACGGGGGGGTCCGCGCCACGTGAGAACCAATTCCTAGCCCGCACAGCCGGCAAACTCCCCTCAAGTTCCCACCGCCTGTGGCCGATCTCTCCCGACGGGTACCGTGCCGCGTGCGGGGGTAGGGGATGAGCGACAGCCGCGTGCTGCTGGACCGCATTTCGGCCTTCCGCCGTCGGCTGGAAGGTACGCCGCCGCTGCTGCCGATCAGCCCGGCCGACGACTCCCCGCAGGCCTTGGCGGCGGCGGCCGAGGCACTGGCCGACCGGCCGACCCTACTCAACCGCTCGCTGCGTGCCCTGACCGCGAACCCCGCCGACGGCCCGGTGCCGGCCCGGCTGACCGCCCGCGCCCGGTTGCTGCTCGAACAGGCCCGCGAACTGGTGGCGGCCCAGCGGGAACACGCCGCCGACCCACTGGTGGCCGGCCTGTGCCTGCAAGCCGACCTCACGCCGGACGGCCCGGCCGACCCGCTGACCGTGTACCACCGGGAGACGGTCGCCCTCACCGAAGCCGCCCTGCGGATGGCCCAGCTGTTCCCCGAGTCGGCCGAGGTGCAGGGGCGGATGTGTGACGGGCTGGAGGCCATGCTACGGGCCGTCCGCGACCGGCTGGGCGTGGCCCGGGCCGCCGTCGTCGCCAAGCGGCAGACGGTCGAGCGACTGGACGGGCTGGCCCGGCACCTGGCCGACATCGCGGCCGGCAAGCTCATCGACATCGCCTGGATCGCCCAACTCGGCGAGCAACTGCTGCAGGAGGCCCGGGCGGCCGGGCCGCTGCGGGTACTTGCCGCCGACCCGCTGGCCACCGCCGGATTGCCCGGCAGCGACCCGACGCCGGCCCCGGCCCGGTTCGTGGCCGCACACGCCCTGACCGTCGCCCAGGTGGTCGCCCGGGTGGTGCATCAGGACTGGGAGTGGGCCGGCCGGCCGATGGTGCCGGTGCTGACGGCGCTGCTCATGGACGTGGGCATGGTGAAGGTGCCGGGCACGGTACTGGCCAACCGCGGGGCGTTGTCGGCCGAGGACCGCCGGCTGATCGACCGGCACCCGCAGGTCGGGGCCGAGCTGGTCCGCAGCCTCGCCCCGGACGCCCCGGCAGTGGTCGAGGCCATCGCCGCCCACCACGAGCGGCCGGACGGCACCGGCTACCCGAACGCGCGGTCCGGCGACGCCGTGCCGACCCTGGCGAAGCTCCTGTCGGCCTGCGACCAGTACGCCGCCTGCATCGCCGACCGGCCGCACCGTCCGGCCCACGACCCCCGCGCGGCGCTGGCGGACTGCCTGCTGGCGGCCGAGCAGGGGAAGCTGGACCGGGACTTCAGCGAGTACCTGCTGGCCCTGTCGTTCCACCCGGTCGGCACGGTGGTCGAACTGGCCGACGGCCGCACCGGGGTGGTGGTGGCGACGCACGCCACCCGCACCGACCTGCGGGCCGGCGGCCGGCCGGTGGTGGCCGTGTTGACCGACCGCCGGGGCCAGGTGCTGCCGCGGCCGGAGGTGGTCGATTTGCTGGCGGCCGACCGCGGCGGGGTGGCCCGGGTGCCGTCCACCGCCGAGCGGACCCGGCTGCTGGCCCGCGACTACCCGGACCTGTGTTGAAGAACCCGGCCGCGGCGGCGAACAACCTGCCGTCGCCCGGTGTCTCACCCCCGGGCCGTCCGTCGTTTGGCTCCCGAGTCCCCGGCCATGAGCTACCTCCGCGCCACCCTGCACCCGTGGGCCAACCTGGTCTTCGTGCTGCCGCTGCTGCTCGCCTACGAGGGCGGCATACTCGTCCTCAGCCGGGAGAACCCGGACGCCCTTCGGAACGGGGCCGACGCCTGGGTGCGGTGGTTCCTCGGCACCTACGGCCTCGGCAGGCTGTGGGCGGCCCCGGTGCTGGTGGCGTTCTACCTGGCCGCCCGCGCCTACCGGAACCGCAAGGACCGGCCGACCGAACCGCTGGCCGTCGGCTTCGGCATGGCGGTCGAGAGCGTGCTGTTCGCCGGCGGCCTGTGGGTGGCGGCCAACAACCTGCGACCGCTGCTGGAGAAGGCCGGGCTGCCGACCAACGCCCTGTCGGCCAACACCGAGGCGGCGGGGCAGCTCGTCACCTTCGTCGGGGCCGGCATTTACGAAGAGTTTCTGTTCCGGGTGCTGGTGTTCGGCGGGCTGTACCTGCTACTGCGGACGGTTCTGCTGCCGAAGCTGCTGGCCGTCGGGCTGGCGGCGGTCGCGGGGGCGGTGCTGTTCGCCGCCGCCCACCACTTCGGCCCGGCCGGCGAGCCGGTGCAGCCGACGCTGTTCGCCTTCCGGCTGGCAGCCGGGCTGTACTTCACCGCCCTGTATCTGTTCCGCGGGTTCGGCATCGCCATCGGCGCCCACGCCGGGTACGACATCATGGCCGGGGTGAAGGTGGGCTGACCGAGGGCGTGTGATGCGGCGGACGCTGGCCGGGCTGCGGGTGGTCGTGACCGGGGCGAGTCAGGGCATCGGCCGGGCACTGGTGGAGGAAGCCGCCTGCCGCGGCTGCCGGGTGATTGCGGCGGCCCGGTCGGCCGACCTGCTGGCGGACCTCGAAGGCGAGGGCGTGCGGATAGTGGTGGCCGACGTGACCGATCCGGCCGGCCGGCAGGCCATGCGGGACGCGGCCGTGTCGCACTTCGGCGGGCTGGACGTGCTGGTGAATAACGCCGGCATCGGGGCCACCGGCCACTTCATGGACAGTGACCCGGACACGCTCCGGCAGATCTTCGAGACGAACTACTTCGGCCCGTGCGAACTCATCCGGCTGTGTCTGCCCGACCTCAAACGGGGGACGACGCCGGCGATCGTGCAAATCTCGTCGGTCCTCGGCCGGCGGGCGTGGCCGGCCCGCAGCATGTACAGCGCGAGCAAGTTCGCGGTGCAGGGGTTCAGCGAGGCCATCCGGGCCGAGTTGGAGAAGGACGGGGTGGACGTGATCGTGGTCAGCCCCGGGCTGACGGCCACCAACTTCAGCAAGAACCTGCTGGAAAACACGGCCAAACTGAGCATGGAACACCAGCGGGGCATGTCCCCCGGGCAGGTGGCGACGGCCACCTGGGACGCCGTCGCTAGGGGCACCCCGGACACCACCTTGACGTTCCGGGGCAAGCTGCTGGTGCTGGTGACGCGGTTCGCCCCGTGGGTCATCGACATCGGGGCGCGGCGGACGGTGCGGAAGCTGTTCGCCGACGAGATCGCCGAGCGGCAGGCGCGGCGTGTGGCTTCGGATCGCAGCCCGAAGCGCTAGCGTGGACGTCGTCGCGAG
>JAYVUZ010000088.1:0-20776 GCA_043787415.1 Fimbriiglobus sp.
CGGCAGGAGCTTGCGGGCCATCCTGGCAGCCTCGTCGGGAGGCCGTCAGGCTACCCGGCCGACACCACGCCGGCCAGTAAAGTTAGGGTTTCTTAGTCGTGTGACGGCCGAAACGACGGTAACACGACCGTTCGGTTCCACCTGACTGAGTTATGGCAGGTGGGTTTACCAGCCGGCCACCCGGACTGGTGTAGCCGCTCAGGTCAACGGCCGCAACCGACCTGACCGACCGGGCCAGGCCGGGTATGCATGGCGGCGGCGTACCGATCTGCCACGTCTGCGGCCCGGAACGAGACCACCTCGGCCGCCAAAATGCTTGTGCGAATATCAGTGAGTACGAGGCCGATGTTTTCGACCTGAAGCTTCGGCCGCTTATCGGCAGCGGGATCAGAGTCGGGCATAGCGGGGGTACTCTCAGTCGAGTGGAACGGTTCCGATGTCAGCCGGTTCGCTCACCGGGAGACGAGTTTGCCAGTACTGACTGTACTCTTAACAATTACCGGTCACAAAACCTACACAGGAATCGTATTCGCCGCATTTTCATCTGCTTTCTCAACAAAAACTTGACACCCGTGACTACCGCCCGCCGACCGCCTCGCCTTGCCCGCACCCGCCCGGTCCGCTATACCTAGAGGTTCGGCCGATCTTCCACCCGGCCGGCTCTCGCGGGGCGGCCGCCCGCGGCAAGGGCCGGCCCGCGGGCACCCCCCATGACCGAAACGCTCATCGACCTCCGCGCCCTGCTCGTCGAACGCGACGAGTTCGAGGGCAGCATGGTGTCCAAGCTCCGCGAGGGACTGGCCCAGGGGCCGGCCCAGATCAAGGCCCTCAAGGACATCAACGCCACCCTCGCCAAACGCCTCGAAGCGGCCCAGGGGCCGGCCGCCAAGAAGCTCCACCTCAAGCTCGGCGTGACGCACTTCTACATCGGCCACCTGGCCGTCGCCCTCGACCACCTGAAGCAGAGCGAGGGGCCGCTGGCCAGCTTCTTCCTCGGCCGGGCGCTCGCCCAGCGGGGCGACCACGACGACGCCCTCAAGGCGTTCGACCGGGCCGAGAAGAGCGGGTACGCCGCCCAACAGGTGCAGTTGCAGCGGGCCGGCGTGCTGCGGCAGCAGGGCCACCTGGGCGACGCCAAGAGCATCCTCGTCAAGCTCAAGGACATGGCCGCCCACAACGCCGAATTCCACCACCAGGAGGGCGGCGTGGGCGAGGCCGAGGGGGACATCCGCCGGGCCAGCAAGGCGTACGAGCGGTCGGTCGAGCTGGACCCGTCGCACACCGGCAGCCTGTTCCGGCTGGCCTTCCTGAACGACCTGGCCGGTAACGACTACGACGCCATGAGCTACTACGAGAAGTGCCTCAAGCACCCGCCGGTGGGCAAGGGGGTGCTGAACAACCTGGGCGTGCTGTACGAGGACCACGGGGACTACGGCCGGGCGGCCGACTGCTTCAAGCGGCTGCTGAAGGCCGACCCGACGGACGAGCGGGCGCGGCTGTTCACGAAGGACGCGGACGCCAGCCTGAACCAGTTCTACTCGCCCGAGGACGAGCAGGTGTCGGTGCAGTTCCGGCAGATCCTGGAGGTGCCGATCACCGACTTCGAGCTGAGCGTGCGGAGCCGCAACTGCCTCAAGCGGATGAACCTGAAGACGCTCGGCGACCTGACCCGGGTGACGGAGGTGCAGCTGCTGGCCAGCAAGAACTTCGGCGAGACGAGCCTGGACGAGATCAAGGTGGTGCTGACGCAGAAGGGGCTGCGGATCGGCCAGAGCCTGGAGCAGGGCCAGCAGTACGAGATGCTGCGGTACAAGCCGATGCCCAACCTGTCGCCCGAGGAGCAGGCGGTGCTGGCCAAGCCGGTGAGCGAGCTGAACCTGAGCGTGCGGGCCCGCAAGTGCATGAACCGGCTGAACGTGGCGACGCTCGGCGACCTGTGCAGCCGCACCAGCGACGAGCTGCTGGAGGCCAAGAATTTCGGCATCACCAGCCTGAACGAGGTGAAGGAGAAGCTGGTCCAGTACGGGCTGAAGCTCCGCGGGGACTGACGCCGTGGCCCGGAAGTCGAAGCACGTGCGGCTGTTCCTGACCGCGGCCGAAGCCCGGTTGGACGAGTCCCGCCACCTTTCCAAGTACGGCTACACCATGGGGGCGGTGTACCTGGCCGGGTATGTTGTCGAGTGCGTCCTCAAGGCACTGGTGGTCGGCTGTCACCCGGAACACGAGCAGCAGGGTGTGATCACGGGTTTCCGCGGCGCCCTAGCACACGATTACGACTGGCTGCTGCGCCGGTACCGAACGGCCGGCGGGGCGACCCTCCCGCGGGAAGTGGCGGAAGCCTTCGGCCTGCTCGAGCCGTGGGGCACCGACCTGCGGTACAATCCTCGCACCCAGTTCGCCGGCGACGAGGACGAGTTCTTCGCAGCGGTGACCGTCGTTTACGAGTGGGCCAGACGGAGGCTGTGATGAGTGTCCTGGTGCCACGTGGGCCGACGTTAGACGGTGACGCCGGCCTCCGCGCTGTTGCCGGCGTGCTGGAGCAGTACGTCGCCGACCACCCCGGCGCGGAGGCCGAACTCTACCGCCGCGGCGAGTACCTGATCCGCGTGCGGGTGGTGGACGGCCGATTCGCCGGACTCACCCGCGGTCAGCGCCACCGCGCCGTCTGGCACTACCTCCTCCGCCTGCCGGATGAGGTGCTCAGCGATGTCACATATGTGCTGGCGGTCACACCCGACGAGCGGGGGGCGTCGCCGGCGAGCCACGAGTTCGACGACCCGACCCCGCTGTACCAGCCCGGCGTCCATTTCCAAGTCGGACCGTGGTTGTACCCGTTGCAAGGCGACGCGGTGGTTGCGTCGGTCAACGCCTACGATCAGCAGGTTAACCCGCCCCGGCCGCCGACCCCTTGACACCCCTCGCCTTCGCCGTCTCCCACACGGACGCGGCGGCCCGCCGGGGCGTCCTCCGCACGCCCCACGGCGATGTCGATACCCCCATGTTCATGCCGGTCGGCACCGTCGCCACCGTCAAGGGGCTGACCCCGGACCAGGTGGCCGCCACCGGCGCACGCATCCTCCTGGCCAACACCTACCACCTGGCCCTGCGGCCCGGCGACGAGCTGGTGGCCGAACTCGGCGGGCTACATCGGTTCATGCACTGGGACGGCCCCATCCTCACCGACAGCGGCGGGTACCAGGTGTTCTCGCTGGCCGGCGCCCGCAAGATCACCGACCACGGGGCCAGCTTCAAGAGCCACATCGACGGCCGGCCGCTGGAACTCACCCCGGAAAAGGCCGTCGAGATTCAGCAGAACCTCGGCAGCGACATCGCGATGGTGCTGGACGAGTGCCCGCCGGGCGACGCCGACGGGGCGGTGCTGCGGGCGGCCGTGCGGCGGTCGCTGCTCTGGGCCGAGCGGTGCAAGGCCCACCACACCCGGGCCGACCAGGCCCAGTTCGCCATCGTGCAGGGCGGCACCGACGTGGGGCTGCGGGCCGAGTGTGCCCGGGAACTGGTGGCGATGGACTTCCCCGGGTACGCGCTGGGCGGGTTCAGCGTCGGCGAAGCACCGGAGGCCATGCACGCGGCCCTGCCGGAGTGCGCGGCCCTGCTGCCGGCGGACAAGCCGCGGTACCTGATGGGCGTCGGACGGCCGGAAGACCTGCTGGTGGGCGTCGGGGCCGGCATCGACCTGTTCGACTGCGTCATGCCCACCCGCAGCGGCCGGAACGCCCTGGCGTTCACCGGCGCCGGGACGATGCGGCTGCGGAACGCCCGCCACCGGCGAGACCCGGCCCCGTTGGAGTCCGGTTGCCCGTGCTACTGCTGTGCGAACTTCAGCCGGGCGTACCTGCACCACCTGTTCGCCGCCGACGAGATGCTCGGGCCGACGCTGCTGAGTCTGCACAACGTCACCTACTACCTGCGGCTCATGCGCGGCGCGCGGGACGCGATTGAGGCGGGGCAGTTCGCCGAGTACGCGGCCGGGTGCCGGCAGGGGTGGGGCGAGCGGCCGGCGTGAGCCGGTCCGGTCCGGGTGCGGCGCGTTCGCCACTCCCGCCCGCAGGCCGGACCGGCTCACGCCGGCCGCTCGCCTTGTCCCGCGTTGCCCCCCACCCTAAAGTGAGCGTTCCACCTGTGCCGGATGCGCCGCCGATGCCCGTTCTGTTCGCGCAAGAAGCCCCCCCGGCCCCCGCCCAGAAGGCGGCCGACGCCAGCCCGTTCGGCGGCGGCCTGCCGCTGCTCATGATCGCCGGGCTGGGCCTGTTCTGGGCGGTCGTCGTCCTGCCGGCCGACCGTCGCCGCAAGAAGGACGCCGCCAAGCTGATCGCCGAACTCAAGCCCGGCAAAAAGGTTGTGACGACCGGCGGCATCGTCGGCGTGGTGGTGACGGCGTCGGACGGGGACGACGAGGTGACCATCCGCTCGGCCGACAGCAAGCTGAAGGTCCGCCGCAGCAACGTCGCCCAGGTGATCGGCGACGACGCCCCGGCGGCGACCGGCAAGTAGCTCAGGAATCCCCGAGCTTGGGGGTGATCGTCCCCGGGCGTTCGGCGTCTCTCCGGATTGTTAAAAGGCGACCCATGCGACGCAACTTCCTCACCGGGCTGCTCATCTGCCTGGTGCCGACGCTCCTGGCGGCCGCCTTCGTGGCCCTCGGGTTCGTCCGCGAGAGCCGTAGCGAGGCCGGGTTCCGCCGCGGCATCGACCTGGCCGGCGGCACCATTCTGGTCTACCAGGTGGACCTCGAAAAGACTGCCGCCCGCAACCGCGACCGCGGCCAGGACGCCGGCCCGGTGGGGCTGGAGTCGGACCAGATTCGCCGGTTGGCCGAGAACCTGAAGCGCCGCATCGACCCGAACGACCTGAAGAACGTGGTGGTCCGCCCGCTCGGCACCGACCGGGTAGAGATCATCCTGCCGTTCACCGGCAGCACCGGCGGCGGCAAGGCCGGGGCCACCGAGGACTTCGTGCAGGAGGTGAAGGGGCTGGTCCGCCAGGTGGGCGTGCTGGAGTTCCGCATCCTCGCCAATAGCGTGGACGACCGGGACGCCGTGGCCGAGGCCACCCGGCTGCTGAACGGCTTGGAGGGTAAGGCCGACCGCGATCTGCGGGCCAAGCAGGGGCTGCCGCCGCCGCCGCCGCGGGACACGTACACCGTCCGAGTGAACGACTCGACGGTGGACAACGTGGGCTACGAGTGGGTCGAGCTGGGCAAGGAGGAGCTGGACACCCTGCACCTGAGCCGCGCCTACGCCGCCGCCGACACCCTGCCGCCGCAGCGGGCCGGCGACCGCTCGTCCGAGGCCGACCGCATGGCCGCCTTCCAGCAGGTGTCGGCCCAGCGGGAGAAGGCGTTCCCGTTCGGCCAGGGGCTGATGTACAGCCGGCCGATGACCAAGCTGACCCCGAGCAAGGACGAGGTCGAGGGGGGCAAGACGGTCGAGTACTTCTTCCTCACCCGGCTGTCGCCGATGGACAGCCTGAAGGTGGACCGGGACGCCGGCCTGCAGGCCTTCCCGGACACCGACACCCGCACCCTCGACCCGTGTGTGCGGTTCAGCTTCAACAGCTCCGGGGCCGCCCGGTTTGGCAAGATGACCGAGCGGAACCGGCCGGCCGGGGCCGACGGGTTCAAGCGGACCCTGGCCATCGTGATGGACGACCGCATCGTGTCCGCCCCGAGCCTGAACTCGGCCCTGCCCAACGGCGGGCAGATCAGCGGCGGGTCGTTCGACCTGGCCGGGGTGAACTCGCTGGTCCGCCTGCTCCGCAGCGGTGCCCTGAACGCCGAGCTCAAGCCGGACCCGGTGAGCGAGAACACCGTCGGGGCCACCCTCGGCCAGGACACCATCCGCCGCGGGCTGTGGGCGGTCGGCCTGAGCTTCGGCACCGTGCTCGCCTTCATGGTCTTCTACTACCGCTTCGCCGGCTTGGTGGCGTGCGTCGCCCTGTTCATCAACCTGCTGCTGACCGTCGGGTTCATGGTGTCGGTGAACGCCGCCTTCACCCTGCCCGGCCTCGCCGGCATCGTCCTCATGCTCGGCATGGCGGTTGACGCCAACGTGCTGATCTACGAGCGGATCCGCGAGGAGCGGGAGAAGGGGGCCAACCTGGTCACCAGCATCCGACTCGGGTACGACCGGGCGTTCGCCACAATTATTGACACCCACCTGACGAGTATTTTCACCGCGATCGTGCTGTATGTACTGGGGAACGACAACCTCAAGGGGTTCGCCGTGTCGCTGACGGTGGGGCTGATCATTAGCCTGTTCACCGCCCTGTACGTCACCCGCCTGATGTTCGACTACTGGATGAGTCGGCGGTGGCTGACCGAGCTGAAGATGCTCCGGCTGTTCGCCCGGCCGACGTTCAACTTCATGAAGATCCGCCAGCTCATGTTCACGGCCACGGTGGCCAGCAGCGTCCTCGGGCTGGCCCTGTTCCTGTACCGCGGCGAGGCCGGGCTGAACGTGGACTTCACCAAGGGCACGGCCTACGGCGGCCGGCTGGCCGACGGCCAGGAGCGGGCGCTGGGCGAGGCCGGCGGCAAGCTCGGGATGCTCGACCTGCTGGGCGAGGCCCGGCAGAAGGAGAAGTTGGCCGTCAAGGAGGTGCTGTGGCTGACCAAGCCGGCCGACGAGTCGGCGGCGGCGGCCAGCGGGGAGAGCATCTACCGGCTGCTGTACGCCGACGGGTCGGACGCCATCGTGACGTTCGCCAACCGGCCGGACGGGGCCACCGAGGCCGACCAACTGGCCGACGTGAAGGCTCGCGCCCAGGCGCTGCCGGGGCTGTCGGTCGAGCAGGTGTTCCTGGCCGGCGAGGGGTTCGGCGGGGCCAAGAGCCGCAGCTTCACCGTCCGCACCACCGAGCGGGAGGCCGACCTGGTGCAGGTCAGCCTGGACCGGCTGCTGCGGG
This sequence comes from Fimbriiglobus sp., assembly GCA_043787415.1. GTDB lineage: Bacteria > Planctomycetota > Planctomycetia > Gemmatales > Gemmataceae > JAXMAZ01. The sequence goes on from JAYVUZ010000088.1 coordinate 6,925, forward strand.
ACGAGGCGACCAACGAGCCGCTGCTGGCCGGGGCCAAAGTGACGGGCAAGGCGGTGACCGGGGCGACGGCCACCCTGACCTTGGACCGGGCGGCCAGCCCCGGCTACCTGAAGAGCTACCTGCTGCGGGAGCTGAAGCTGGCCAACCGGATGCCCCAGGGCAACACCCCGGCGGTGGAAGTGACGCCGGCCGACAAGGAGGCCGCCACCGCCGAGGAGCGGCAGACCGAGCGGTACCGGGCGCTGCGGGTGGACGTGTCCAAGAACGGCGACGGGTTCAAGTTCGCCGACGCCGGCAAGGCGGCCGACGAGGGGGCGGCGTTCGCCCGGGTGGTGGACGGGGCGGTGAAGGCGTTCGAGGCCCGGCCGGTGCCGGACCGGCTGGAGACGTTCGACCCGGCCCTGGCGGCCGACACCAAGGCCCGGGCGCTGTGGGCCATCGTGGCCAGTTGGGCGGCCATCCTGGCCTTCCTGTGGCTGCGGTTCGGCAGTTGGACGTTCGGCCTGGCGGCCGTCTGCTGCCTGATCCACGACCTGTGCTTCACGCTCGGGGCCATCGCCGTCTGCCACTACCTGTCCGACAACCCGTTCGGCCGCCTGCTGCAACTGCACGACTTCAAGATCGACTTGGCAGCCGTCGCGGCGTTGCTGACGCTGGTGGGTTATTCGGTGAACGACACGATCGTGGTGTTCGACCGCATCCGCGAGGTGCGGGGCAAGTCGCCGACCCTGACGGCCGGGATGATCAACGACAGCGTGAACCAGACGCTCAGCCGGACGGTGCTGGCCGCCCTGACGGTGTTCCTGGTGGTGGTGGTGCTGTACTTCTTCGGCGGCGAGGGGGTCCACCTGTTCAGCTTCGTCATGGTCATGGGCGTGCTGGTGGGGACGTACAGCAGCATCTACATCGCCGCCCCGCTGCTGCTCATCTTCGGGGAGGGCAAGCCGAAGGTGCTGGACCGCCCCGGCATCCCGCTGCCGGCCGCGGCGCGGGCGTAGTCATCGTGTAGGGTGGTGCCGAGGCTCTGCGAGGCCCACCGCCGGGGCAGCACGCAATCCCCGGCGGTGGGCCTCGCAGAGCCTCGGCACCACCCTACGGCCGAGTCAGGAACCCCTTCAGCTTGTCCAGCTCGTCGGTGCCGATCAGGTCCACGCCGGCGGCGAGCAGTTCGGCCCACACCGCCTCCCGCTCGGGGGTGGCCCAGAACCGCAGCAGCCGGCCGCGGGCGTGTGCCTGGCCGGCCATCGCCCGCAGCTTGTCCCGCTGGGCCGCCGGCAGCGGCCCGTCGCCCCGCCAGCCGAACAGCAGCAGCCAGTTGCCGCTCACCCACGGCATCAGGTCGGCCGGCGTGTCCGACCCCAAGTCCTCCGGCCGGCCGTCCTCGCCGGCGTACCGCACCTCCTGTTTGGCCAACGCCGCCCGGTCGCGGCTGCCGCTGACCACCGCCGTCACCGCCCCGGGGGTGAACGTGCCGGCGCGGGTGACGGACAGCAGGCCGGCGTACCCGGCCAGCACCGCGTCCAGCGCGGCGTAGGTGGGCGTCGCCGCCGACTTCACGTCCACCAGCAGGAAGAACGGCCGGTCGCCGGCGACGACCCGGCCGCCGTTCGCCTTCGCCCGGTCCCGCAGCGGGTCGAGGTAGAGCGATTGCAGGGTGCGGCCGGGCTTGGCGTCAGCCCGGTCGTGGGCCACCAGCAGCTCGCCGCCGACCAGGTGGATGTCGGCCTCGACGCTGGCGAAGCCGCGGTCCAGGGCGTCGAGCAGCGGCCGGGGGTGGAGGTAGTCGTTGTGGGCGTGGGCGTGTCGCAGTGGCGCGGGCGGGGCGGGGGGCACGGGCGGCCTCCGGGGGTGGGCAGGCATCTTACCGCCGCCGGGGCCGGGGGCGTGTCCTAAGCTATCCCCGATGCCTGCCACACCCGCCGTCGCCGACCGCCTGCTCGGCCGCTACCAGTCGCTGTTCGGGGTCAACCACCCGGCGGGCGAACAGCTCGCCGCGCTGCACGCCGGCCCGGACCGGGACGCCTACCTCCGCGGCTACTTCGACCACGAGTACCAGAAGGGGCAGGCCGTCCTCGACCGCTTCCGCGGCCTGGCCCCCGGCTGGACGGGCGGCCGCGGCCTGGACTTCGGGTGCGGCGGCGGCGGCCTCACCTACCGCCTGCGGCAGCACTGCACGCACGCCACCGGCATCGACCTGGACCCGCAGAAGATCGCCTTCGCGGCGGCCCAGGCCGACCGGCTGGGCGTCACCGGCGTCGACTTCCGCCAGTACGACGGCGGCGCCGTGCCGCTGCCGGCCGCCAGCTTCGACACCGTCCTGTGCTGCGACGTGATCGAGCACCTGCCGGACCCGGCGCGGTTCGTGGCCGACTTCCGCCGGCTGCTCAAGCCCGGCGGCTGGCTGCTGCTGTGCTTCGGCCCGCCGTGGTACCACCCGCACGGCAAGCACCTGTGGGTGAAGCTGCCGGGCTGGTGGAGCCACCTGCTGTTCCCCCGGCCGGCGGTCATGCGGCACCTGGGCCACGAGCCGGGGGCCACCTGGGCCGACCTCGGGCTGCAGCAACTGAGCGTCGGCAAGTTCGAGCGGATAATGGCCGCGAGCGGGTTCGAGACGGTGGTGCAGCAGCACATGATCGCCAAGCCGGTGGCCCCGCTCAAGTGGGTGCCGGGGGTGCGGGAGCTGTTCATCGGCGAGACGGTCGGTGTGTACCGCAACCCCGGCTGACGGGCGGTCGGGCGGCTACAATCTCTCCCCGGAGACCCACCCATGCCCGACGACGACCGCCCCCGCCGCCGACCCCGCCCCGACGACGACGACGACGACGAGGACGACGACCGCCCCCGCCGGCGCCGCCGCCGCCGGCCGGCGTCCACTTCCGGTCTGACCATCGGGCTGATCGTCGGCGGGGTGCTCGCCTTCGGCCTGTGTATCGTGGTGCCGGTGCTCATCGGCCTCTTGCTGCCGGCCGTGCAGAAGGTGCGGGAAGCGGCCGGCCGGGCGAACGACCAGAACAACCTGAAGCAGCTCGCCCTAGCCCTGCACAACCAGGAGGCGGCAGTCGGCCAGTGGCGGGCGCCGATGGCCCAGGACGACAAGGGCCAGCCGGTGCCGGGGCTGAGCTTCCGGGTGGGGCTGCTGCCGGACGGCCCGCCGCTGTACGCCCGGTTCGACCGCTCCCAGCCGTGGGACTCGGCCGCCAACCGGCCGCTGGCCGACACCCCGCCGAAGGCCCTGACCACTGTGCTGGGGCCGGTCAACACCCTGTCCCCGTACCGGGCGTTCGTCGGCGGCGGGGCGCTGTTCGAGGCCGACGGCCGGCCGGTCAAGATCATGGACGTGACGGACGGGCTGGCGAACACCGTGCTGCTCCTCCACGCCGGCGAGCGGGTGACGTGGACCGAGCCGAAGGAGCTGCCGTTCGGCCCCGGGGTGCCGCTGCCGCCGCTGGCGGCGCCGGGGCTGGTCGGCGGGACGAACGTGGCGATGGCCGACGGCAGCGTGCGGTTCGTGCGGAGTACCACCAACCCGGAGACGCTGCGGGCGCTGATCACCCGGGCCGGCGGGGAGACGGTGGCGGACTGGTGACGGGCGCGTCCGGCCCGGCCGCCCACATGGACGCGGTCTTGTTGGTTTCGGAGGCGTAGGTGTCGGGCAGGTGTTGGAACAGCGGGTCGGCGGCGGCCGGCACGTCGGCGTCCGGGGTGGCGGTCCAGTCATACGTCACGGCTTGCCCCTCACGCGAGTGGGGTGATCTCGACCGCCCCGCCGGGCCGCACCTCCATCCGGACCTCGTGATCGAGCAGCAGTTTCAGCCCGATCAGTGGCTCCCGGCCGGCCGCAACATAGATCGGCCGCCAGACACCGCCCCATTCCAGTTCGGTCGCGTACGCGGGGTGTAAGGCCGCCGTGCCGTCCGCCTGAACGAACACGACATCCGTTAGGTACTCCAGCCCGAGCGAGGCGATCAGCCGATCCGACAGCGTGAGCGTCCCCGTGAAGCCGGTGTCGACCGTTGCGGTGACGGTGGCCTCAACCCCGCCCGGCCCACGCAGCCGAAGCCGGACGCGGGCAGCCGGCCGACCGCTCACCGTACCCCGGATTACGGTCGCCTCTGGGTCAGATGTAGTAGGTGCCCGGGTGGCCCACGCAAAGCAGCAGTACCTCGGCGGCCGGCAATCGCCCCCGCAGCCGGCGGACGGCCGGAATCTCGTCGGCGTCGAGTTCGTACTCGCCGGTCTGCAAGTCGATGGCGACAAACTTGCCGTCGTCCTCGGGCCGCATGTGCGGCCGCACGAACTGTCCGTACACCTGTCGGCCGCGGCTCACGCCGTCGGCTGTGCCCATCCGCTGCTCGGTCGCCGGCATGTCACCCCTCCTCAATTCTCGCTCCATCATACCCGCCCGGCTCAGCCCTCCACCACCCGCACGGCGGCCGGCAGGTAGCCCAGCACGTCGGCCGCGGTCAGGGCCACTTGCCCCAGGTCGGCGGCGGCCAGGTCGCCGGCGTAGCCGTGCGCCCAAGCCGCCAACACCGCCGCGTCGAAGGCGGATAGTCCTTGCCCCATGAACGCGGCCAGCAGCCCCGTCAGCACGTCGCCGGTGCCGCCGGTGGCCATGCCCGGGTTGCCCGTGCGGTTCAGCGTCAGCCGTGAGCCGTCGGTCACGACGGTGCCGGTGCCCTTCAGCAGCACCACCACGCCGTGACTCGCCGCGTAGGCCGTCGCCAGCCCCCCGCGGTCGGCCTGCACCTCGGGCACGGTCTTGCCCACCAGCCGTGCGAACTCGCCGGGGTGCGGCGTCAGCACCGTCGGGCCGGTCCGCCGTGGCGGGTCACTGAGGAAGGCGCGGAGGCCGTCGGCGTCCACCACGGCCGGCGTGTCCGGCACGGCCAGCAGCAGGTCGCGCACGAAGGTCACGTCGCCCAGCCCCGGGCCGACGGCCAGCACGTCCGCTGCTTCTGCCAGTGGCTTTAGCGTGGCCAGCGGGTCGTCGCCCCAGCCGGCGGTGAGGTAGCACGGGTTGCCCAGGCTGACGACATCCTGCACGTCGGCCGGGCACGCCACCTGCACCAGCCCCGCCCCGCCCCGCAGCGCCGCCGACCCGCACAGGACGGCGGCGCCGGTCATGCCGCGGCGGCCGGCCACCACCAGCACGCGGCCGTAGGAGCCTTTGTGACCGTCCGGCCGGCGGGCCGGCAGGTGTAGCGGCGGGGCGGGGGGCATGGGTGTTGCTCCGGTCGGGTTGTGACCGATGATAGCCGGGTCGGGAAGATAGATACCCGGTTGTGGTGTCGGCCGCGGACGGGTACAAAGGCGGCAGATGGAGGGGACAGCTCGCATGTCCGACTTCGACCGGAATCGCCGCTCGGCCGGCTGGCGGCGGGTGAACGCGGTGTACGAGCGCCGCCGGGCCAAGGCGGACCGCAGCCCGGCGCCGGCCGCCGACGCGGTGGCCCCGCCCGACCCGGCCGCCCCGTTCTGCCGGCTGGTGGTGCTGCTCAACGGCCCGGCCACGCCGGACGCCGACGCCCTCGCCCGGGCCGCCTTCCTGGCCTTCCCGGACGAGGAAGACGTCGAGGTCGGCGAGCACGGCCACCTCCAGGTCGGCGGCTGGGCCTTCCGCGCCACCGCCGGGGCCACGCCGCTGGTGCCGCCCGACGCCGCCGACCGGCTACCCGAGTTGCGGCTGTCCACCGCCGTGCGGGAGCATGTGGCCTGGCTGGCGGTGGAAGTGACGGACGCGCCGGACGGCTCCGCCGACGCGGTGCGGGCGTCGCAGGCCGGCCGGCTGCTGGCCGCCCTCGCCCCGGCCGACGCGCTGGCCCTGGTGCGACCGGCCACCGGCCGGGTGGCGTTACTGACGCCGGCCGCCGCCGGCTGCCTGGCCGACGGCCGCATCCCCGCCGCCTTCCGACCGCACGACCAGCCGGTGCCCATCGCCGGCGTCGCCGACGACGACCCCCGCCTCACCGCCGCCGCCGCGGAAGCCAACAGCCGGTTCGACGAGTTCCTCCTGGCGTTCGCCGGCCGTGGCCCGGCCGACACGTTCGCCGTGAAGGTGCCGTTCGCCGACGCCCACGGCCGGGAGTTCATGTGGGTGTCGGTGGCCCGGGTGGACGCCACCCACATCGAGGGCGTGTTGGACAACCGGCCGGCGTTCGTGCGGGCCGTCCGCGCCGGCGAGGGCGTGCGGGTGCCGCGGGCCGAGCTGAACGACTGGTTGTACGTCCGCGGCGGCGAACAGCACGGCGGGTTCACCCTGCGGCTGCTGGAAGAGCACCTGCGGCCACGGCGGCCGGACGCCGCCTGATCTTCCGCCGGCCTACGCCGCTCATTCACCGTTCCTACACATCGGGCTGCGAAACTTAGTTTGCCGGGTGCGTACCCGCGCGCGTCGTTCTACGCCCCGAGGTTCGCACTATGTTCCGCCGCCGCCGTCCCGGCTTCACGCTCATCGAACTGCTGGTGGTGATCGCCATCATTGCGATCCTTATCGGACTGTTGCTCCCGGCCGTGCAGAAAGTCCGCGAAGCGGCCGCCCGCAGCACTTGCTCGAACAACCTGAAGCAGATCGGCCTCGGGCTGCACAACTACGAGTCGGCCAACCAGGTGTTCCCTACCAGCGGCGAAGGCAACGACACGTCCGTGTCGCCGCCGGTGACCATTTTCGACGTGCAGTCGACGTACACCCAACTGCTGCCGTACCTGGAGCAGGAGCCGGCGTACCGCCAGTTCGACCTAAAAGTGTCGTATGACCATCCGAACAATGCCAAGAATCTGGCCACCGACGCCGGCAAGGCCAACATCAAGACGCTGCTGTGCCCGAGTCACCCGTACCGCGTGGAAGACCCCCAGGGGTACGGCCAGGTGGACTACATGCCGGTGGCGTACACCGACATCAACTTCGACACCGGCGCCCGCTGCACCCTGGACGGCACCTGCGCCAAGTGGCGGACCGAGGCCTTTCTGACCCTGCACTACGCCGTCATCGGGTCGGGCACGGCCAGCCCGCCGGCCGTGACGGCGGTGGTGGTCGGCTCGGCGCAGGTGGTCAAGAAGGGCGGTCGGGCGGTCGTCGCCGCGCAGGACGGCACCAGCAACACGGTGGCCGTGATCGAGGACGTGGGCAAGAACCACGAGCTTCAGTTCCCGAACATGTTGGCCAACTACAACTCGTACAGCGGCATTCCGGCGTCGGTGCGGGGGGCGAAGTCGACCACCCTGCGGGACAACTACCGCTGGGCCGAGCCGGACACGGCCAACGGGGTGTCCGGCCCGCACAAGGCGACCGGCGGCACCACCCCGGCCATGAACCAGGCCAAGCTGAATAACTACGCCACCCCCAAGGGCGGCCCGCTGTCCCCGGCCTCCCCGGCCTGCTCGTGGAGCCTGAACAACTGCGGGCCGAACGACGAGCCGTTCAGCTTCCACACCGGCGGCGTGCAGGCGGTGTTCGGCGACGGCCACGTGCAGTTCCTGCGGGACAGCATCACCCCGCAGGTGCTGCGGGCCATCCTGACGGCCAACGGCGGCGAGACGATCACCCTCGACTGACCGGCGGCCGGTCGGTCCCCCGGCCGCCGCGAAATCGCGGCGGCCGGTTCGTTTCCACACCATAAGGAGCAGCACATGCGTCGGGTCCAACTGGCCGTGTTCGGGTTGGCGGCGGTGGTGGCGGCCGGCTGCGGCAGCATTGAGACCCCCCTCACCACTGTCGAAGTGGCGGGCAAGGCCACCCTGCCGGGCGGCGCCCCGCTCACCGGGACCGTGTACTTCGACCCGGTGGACGGCAAGGGCCGGGACCAGTTCACGGCCGTCAAGGACGGGGCGTACAGCCTGGTGATGATGCCCGGCCAGTACAAGGTGGCGTTCGACCTGCCCGAGCAGCGGGGCGGCAAGGCCACCAAGGTGCCGGCCAAGTACCAGAGCTTCAAGACCACCGACCTGGAAGTGACGGTCGCCAAGCCCACCCCGGACCTCGCCCTGGCCATGAAGTAGATCGGCCGTCAGCGGTCGAACCGCACGGCCGCCCCGAACCGCGCCCGCAGCTCGGCCAGGCCGACGGCCGTCAGCGGGTTCAGGCTCACGTCCAGCAGGTCCGGCGCCCAGCCCCGGGCCGCCCCGGTCAGCACGGCCGTGTCGGCGTCGGCCAGCCCGCAGTTGGGCAGCACCAGCACCGGCGGCAGCCAGCCGGCCTCGGCCACCGCCGTCGCCAGCCGGTGGCCGTGCGGGCCGCTGACGGCTAGCTCCCGCAGCCGCCGCAGGTGCGGCGAGTGGAACAGGTCGCCGAGTTCGCCGGCCGCCGCCCGCGTCACCAGCAGGGTCCGCACCGGCGCCCGGCGGAACAGCTTGTCGGCCTTCCACAGGAAGACGCCGGCCGGCATCCACACCTCTTCCACGAACCCCCGGCGGAAGCCGCCGTGCGTGCCGGAGTTTTGCAGCGGCTCGCCCTTGGCCCGCAGCGGGGCCAGCCAGGCGGCGGTGTGAACGGCCAACAGCGTCTGCTCGCGGGCCTTCAGCGTGAGGTCGTGCGGGGCGTGGGCCAGCGCCACCTGCACACGGACGAACTCGGCCCGCAGCGGGTCGCCGGCGTCGTCCAGGGCGTCGGCGAACACCAGTCGCGGTAGGTCGGCGTCCGGGTCGGCGAGGACGGCGGCCAGCAGGTCGTCGGCGGTCATCCCCCCATTGTTGTCGGCCGGGTGGCCGGCTCAACCCCGGCCCGTCCGTGTACCATGCCGGCATGGGCAAAAAGAAGAAAGTGCGGGTGGAGTTCCGCAAGAACCGGGCGAAGCCGCCGCGGGCCAACGACCTGACCGGCGACTTCGCCGCCGACGACGGGTCGGCCGACGACGCCGTGTCCGGCGAGCGGGTCCGCGCCCGCGGCGACCTGTCCCGCGCCCGCACCATCACCCTCGACGCCGCCGGCGGGCACGCCGCGTCCGTCGCCGACACCGTATCCGGCCGGGTGCTGCGGATGCAGGGGCTGCACACCGTGGTCGAGCTGGACGACGGCCGGCTGGCCCGGTGCGGCATCCGCCGGCTGCTCAAGACGATGGCCACCGACGAGCGGGGGGCGGTGGTGGTGGGGGACCGGGTGTGGGTGCGGCTGCCCGAGGCGAGCCGGCCCCGTGAGGGGACGGAGGTCGGGGGGCTTCCTCCGTCCCCTCACGGGGCCGGCTCGCCGGCCGTGCCGGAGGGCCTGATCGAGAAGGTCGGTCCGCGCCGCGGGGTGCTGACCCGGGCCAGCCGGCGGCGGGAGCAGGTGCTGGTGGCCAACGTCGATCAGGTGGTGGTGGTGCTGTCGCTGGTCGAGCCGGCGCTGAAGCCGCACCTCATCGACCGCTACCTCGGGGCGGCGGTCGGCGGCGGGTTGCAGCCGGTGCTCGTGCTCAACAAGGCCGACGCCGTGGACCCGGCCGAGTTCCAGCCGCTCGTCGGGGCGTACTGCCGCATCGGCGTCCACACCATCCTGACCAGCGCCCGGACGGGGCAGGGGGTGGGCCTGCTGCGGGAGCGGCTGCGGGGCCGGGCCAGCGTGTTCGCCGGCCAGAGCGGGGTGGGCAAGACGAGCCTGCTGAACGCCGTCGAGGCGGGGCTGGCCCTACGGGTCGGGGCGGTGAGCAGCGTCAACCAGAAGGGCAAGCACACCACCACCACGGCCGAGCTGGTGAAGCTGGCGGCCGGCGGCTGGGTGGTGGACACGCCCGGGGTGCGGCAACTGGCCCTGTGGAACGTCCGGCCGGAGCAGGCCGAGGGGCTGTTCGTCGAGTTCGGGCCGTTCGTGGCCGGGTGCAAGTACCCGGACTGCACCCACACCCACGAGGGCGGGTGCGGGGTGCGGGCGGCGGTGGCCCGCGGGTTCGTCGCCGACCGCCGGTACCACAGCTACCTCGGCCTGTTCCACGGCCAGGACGAGGAGTAGGCGAGTACCACGGCGACCTCGGCCTATTCCACGGCCAGGACGAGGGGCAGGCGAGCGGCCGGCGTGAGCCGGTCCGGGCTGCGGGGTGAAGTGGCGAGCACGTCACACCCCCGGGCCGGACCGGCTCACGCCGGCCGCTCGCCTTCATATGCTCCACTCGTCTTGAGTGGTTTCCGCCCGCCCGCCCGATCTGTGGCCGGCCGCGGTCGCGCCAGCGGCGCCGCCGGGGCGGCCGGCACAGCCGGGGGACCGCGCCATGCGCAACGGCCGGGGCGATTGGCGCCAGTAGACCGCGCGGCCGGGTTTTCTCGCCCGGCGCCGCCCCCGTTTCCCGCCCCGCCCCCCGCAATCGGGCATCTTGTCTCTGAGCACTTCGGGTCATCCGCCGTCGTTGTCCGCGTCTGACGGACTGGCGCGGGCGGTGGCGGGCCTGGTGCGGTTTACCCGAATTACGGAGTACTTGTCATGACCGTGCGTCGGTTGAAAGTGTGTGTGCTGACGGCAGCCTGTCTGGGCTTCGTCAGCTTCTCGGCCCGCGCGGCCGACGAAAAGCCGGCGGCCCCGGTGGTCGCCGTTCTGGCCCCGATGACGGCGGCCCCGGCCGTCCCGCTGACGAGTGCCCCGGCCGCCGACTGCGGCGGCGGGACCGGCATGGGTGGGTACACTGGGGCCGCCATCGGCGGCTACGGCGGGGCGGGCTGCGGCCCGACCTACCAGACGGTGCGGGTGACCGAGTACGTGAGCGAGACGGTGCCGACCACCGTCACCCGCTACCGGACCGAGATGCAACAGCAGAGCTACACCGCCAACCGTTACGAGACGGTGCCGGAAACCCGGACCCGGCAGGTGACGGTCAACCGGATGGTGAGCGAGACGGTGATGGAGAGCCGCACCCAGCGGGTCAACCGCATGGTGACGGAGAACGTGGTCGAGAACCGGATGGTCACCGAGCGGGTGCCGGTCGTCAACACCGTGACGGTGAACGAGACGCGCTACGAGACCCAGCAGGTCACGGAGATGCGGAACCGGGTGGTGCGGGACACCCAATACGTGACGGAAGAGGTGCCGGTCGGGGGCCTGGCCGGCGGGTTCAGCCGGCTGGGCAGCGGTGGGCTGCTGGGCGGTGCCCGGAGCACCGCCGGCGGGCTGTTCGGCGGCCTCAAGGGCAAGCTGTGCGGCCGCGGGAATGCCTGTGCCCCGGCCTGCGGCGACCCGTGTGCCGTGGCCTCCTGCGGCGACCCGTGTGCCACCAGTTGCGCCCCGGCCACCCGCACCGTGTGCCGGCCGGTCACGACCTGCCACACCGTGTGCGAGCCGGTCACCGTCTGCAAGCGGGTGGCCGTTTGCGTGCCGATCACCAAGCAGGTGTGCAGCTACCAGTGCGTCACCAAGTGCGTGCCGACGACGGTCTGCCGCACCCGCTGTGTGACCGAGTGCCAGACGGTGCAGGTGCCGGTGTGCCACACCCGGTGCGTGCCCGAGTGTCGGAACGAGACGTACACCGTCTGTACCAGCCGGTGCGTGCCCTACACGGCCACTAAGTGCGTGTCGGTGTGCGTCCCCTACACCGAGACCGTCAACGTGTGCCGGATGGTCCCGCGGTGCGTCGATAAGCAGGTTTTGGTCAGCAGCGGGGCTGGGGTCGGCTGCGGCGACGGGTGCGGTAACGGCTGCGGCAGCAACTTCGCCAACTCGTGCAGCAGCTACGGCCACAGCCGGGCCGGGCTGCTGAGCGGCTTGAAGGGTAAGCTAAGCGGCCTGTTCGCCCGCAAGGGCGGGGCCTGCTCGACCGCCTGCGACGTGGGCTGCGGGGCCGCCGCCTCGTGCGGTTGCAACTAAGTCACTCCAGCGGGACGACCGCGTGAACCCGGCGGCTCAGGCCGCCGGGTTTTTTCGTTGGCTGGGATCGGTTACGATCAACTCATGCTCCCACTACTCGCCCTTCTGGTCGCCGCCCCTCCGCTCGACCCCGAGGCCGCGGCCGAGTACCGCTGGCGGGTGGCCGTCCGGTTCGACCCGCCGATCGCCTTCGCCGCCGACTTCCGCGGCCGGGTGTGCAAGGAACTCGTCGCCGCCCTGCGGCCACTCGTCGGCGAGGTCGGCCGGTGCGAGGTCCACGACCTGCGGGCGCTGCCCGAGGCCGACCGCACCCCGCTGGAACGCGACTTCCTCGCCCGCGGCTGGGCCGCCTTCGACGGCGACGACACCCGCACCCTGACCGGCGTCAAGCAGCACCTGGTGCGGGTGCGGGTCAGCGGCAACACCTACACGCTGGAAGCCCGCCAGCTCGACGGCAGCACCGGCCTGGCGTCCCCGGTGGTGCGGGCGAAGGAGACCCGCGACCCGCAGGCCGTCGGCCGCGAGGCCGGCTTGCTCGTCGGCAAGGAGTTCAGCCCGGTCGGCACCGTCGAGCGCGACCTCAAGCAGCCGGACGCGGCCACCGTCCGGTTCAAGGGCGGCACCCGGCCCGGGTTCGATAAACATGTCAAAGCCGGGGACGTGTTCGCCGTCGGCCTGATCCGCGAGCAGAAGCGGGAGCCGGAGCGGGACAAGCGGGGGCGGCCGATCCCGCCGAAGCCGGCCGGCCCGGCCACGCTGGTGAGCACGCCGCAGTCCTACGTCCTGCTCCGCCTCGAAGACGACCCGAAGAACGGCACCGCCCGGTGCAAGATTCTCAGCGCGTACAAGGAGCCGCTACCGACCGGCCGGGACGTGGTCGGGGTGCGGTGCCTCCAGATGCTGACGCAGACGGCCCCGGTGGCGGTGCGGGTGGTCGGGGAGGATGGCAAGCCGCTGGCCGCCGGCGGCCTGCTGACGGTGCGGGCCACGGACAGCGGGTACGACGGCCCGTCCGACCCGCGGGACGGGCTGGAACTGCGGGACGGCGTGTACCGCTCGGCCCGGCCGCTCCGCGGGGTGGCGTGCGTGGTGATCGGGCTGGGGGCCGGGCGGTCGCTGCGATACCCGCTGCCGATCACCGGCGACGGGCCGGTGACACTCCGCTTCCCGGCCGACCCGGCGGCCATCGCCCGGGCGGCGTTCGAGCGGGAGTGCGACGACCTCCGCGGCCGGGTGGCCGAGGCGGCGGTGGCGTTCGAGCAGTTCAACGCCAGCCTGTCCGACTTGATCGTGACAGGGGCGAACGACAAGGCCCTGGTGCGGGCCGACCAGGGACTGACACGGATGGAGTCGGACGACAAGCTGCTGGGTGCCGACCTGAACGGGCTGAAAGCCGACCCGCTGGCCGCCGACGCCCGGGCCGCCGCCGTGCTGGCCGCCGCCGAACGGGAACTCAACCTGCTGCGGGAGGTCCGGCCGTCGGTGCTGGCCAAGCGGGACGAGCTGAAGACGGTCATCGCCCGGGGCACCGACGTGGTGTCCGTCGAGAAGGGGTTCCGGGCCAAGGAGCTGGCCGCCCGCATCAAGCAGCTGGTGGACGCCGGCGAGGTGCCGGAGGCGCTCGACCTGTACGACCAGCTCTTCGAGGTGCTCCAGCAGCCGGACATCAAGGCCCAGAAGGAGAAGCTGGCGGCCGAGTGGAAGCCGACGGACGCCGCCCACCAGCGGGCGCGGGAGTTCGTCGCCGACACCTGGCGGAAGCTGCCGACCAACTCCGCCGACATCCGGGCGGCGGCCGACAAGCTGCCGGCCGTGGTCGCCACGCTGGTCAGCAAGGAGGACCGCCTCGGGCTGCGTCAACTGCTGGCCAGCTTCAACCCGCTGGCCGTCAAGCTGAAGGAGCTGGCCGACAAGCTCGACCCGGCCGGCGAGGGCGACAAGGCCAAGCGGGAGCGGCTGCTGGAGCTGACGGCCGACGTCGGCAAGCTGCAACAGGGCGTGCAGGCGGCGGTACAGAAGATCGAGGGGGCGAAGTAGGGTGGTGCCGAGTCTTCGAGGCCCACCGTCGGGTCGCTGGGCGCGAACGGTGGG
>JAYVUZ010000089.1:0-10200 GCA_043787415.1 Fimbriiglobus sp.
GCGCTGGGCCTGCCGCCCCCCCCCCCCGCGTCGGGCTACGGACGGGGGCGAATCACCAGGTCGCTGAACCGCTCCATCTCCTCCAGTTGCGGGCTGCACTGCAACAGCAGCAGACCGACGCCCGCCGCCTCGAACGCCCCGACGCGGTCGGCCACCATCTGGGGCGTGCCGACCAGCCCGGCCCGTAGGCCGCGGTTGCTCACCGAGTAGTCTTCCAGCGACACCCGCTGTTCGAGCTGGGTGCCGGCCAGCCACTGCTGGTAGTTGTGGTAGCCGGCGGCCGACTGCTGCACGTCGGTGATGCGGGCCAACTCCTTCTGAGCCTCGGCCTCGGTCGGGCGGACGACGGCATACGCCGCCACGCCGTACCGCATCGGCGGCAGCCCCAACTGCTCCCGCCGCTCCCGCATGTCCTGCACCTTGCTCGCCACCCGCTCCGGCGGGTCGCCGTGCATCACGTAGGCGTCGCACTGCTTGGCGATGAGGGCCTTGGCCGCCTCCGACTCGCCGCCGGCGTACAGGGTCGGCCGGGTCACCGGCTTCGGCTGCATCACCGACCCCTTCACGCCGTAGTACTTGCCCTCGAAGGTGAGGCCGTCGCCGTCCCACAGCCCGGTCAGGACGTGCAGCCACTCGGCCGTGCGGGCGTAGCGGTCGTCGTGCGGGTCGAACCGCACCCCGTACTTCTCCGCCTCGTCCCGCCACCAGCTCGACACGACGTTCAGTGACAGCCGGTTGCCGCCGCCGATGTGGTCGATGTTGGCCGCCTGCTTGGCCAGCAGGGCCGGGTTGTGGAAGGTCGGCCGCACGGCCACCATGTACTCCAGCCGGTCCGTGACGGCGGTGAGTGCGGCGGCGGTGGACCAGGCGTCGAGCGACGGGGCGGCCTCCCCCTTGATGTCGTTCAGGTTCAGCTCGGCCACCAGAGACAGGTCGTAGCCGATCCGCTCGGACCGCTGGGCCAGCTCCTTGGCGTACCCCCAGGTGGCCGGCATCCGCTCGTCGCCGACGTTCCGCAGCCACCCGCCGAACACCGGCAGCCAGTACCCGTACCGCATGAGAAAACTCCGGAATGGCACGCGGATGACGCGGATGCAAGCGCCGCCGATGAAGACGGATCAGATTAAATCCTGTGATCGATCCGTCTTCATCGGCGGCGCTTGCATCCGCGTCATCCGCGTGCCATTCTTACTTGCAAGTAGTCAGTCAGCCGGCCGACCGGGTCGAACCCGACCACGTTCGGAGCGTCGGCCACGAAGTTCGACAGAGCGTTCACGTCGTAGTAGACCAGCGACCCGTCGCGGTCGTCCGTCATGTACTCGATGCCGCCCACGTCGATCCGGGCCGCCTGCATGATCCGCTCGCACGCCTCGACCACGGCCGGCGGCGGGGTGAAGCCCTCGACCGTCAGCCCGGTCTTGGGGGCGTCGATGGCACACGCCGAGCGGGTCAGCTCGACCCCGTCGGCCCGCTGGCAGATGTCGGCCGGGCACAGGTTGAAGCTGTCGCCGGGGGTGAACACCTTGATCGCGTACAGGTACTTGCCGGCCAGCAACTCGACACGGCAGATGTGCCCACCGCGGGCCGGCACGAACTCCTGCACGAGTGCGGTGTGGTCCACCCCGAAGTCGAGCCGAACTTCGTCGGCGGCACGGCTCAGGTCGGCGGGCGTGTCGAACCGGACGATGCCGGCCCCGCTGCCGCCGATGTTCGCCTTCACCACCACTGGGAAGCGGAGCGGTTCCGCCGCCGGCGCCGCCTGCGACGGGTGGTTGATGACCACGGCGCGGGGGTACGGCAGGCCGAGCGACTGCAACAGGGTGAGTTGGCGGGCCTTGCTGGTTTCGTAGGTGAAGGCGGTCAGCCCGTTGACCGTCGGCACCTTGAGCCGGTCCAGATGGGCGAGCCAGCCGAGGGTGTGGAACATCCCCTGCACGCCGCCGCGGAGGTGCGCCGACGGACTCATCCGGTTGAACACCAGCGAGTACGGCTCGCTCGCCGCGGACGGGTCGTAGCGGTGACTCCGCGGGTCGAGCCGGACGTGCGGCACGCCGCGGCGGTCGAGTTCCGCGACGAGCGGCTTGAACCAGTGCTCCTGCTCGTAGTACAGCGCCAGCGGTTTCACGGGGGTTGGCATCCGGCTGTTGTAGTGCGGGCACGACGACTAGGCCGTAGGGCACGGTTCACCGTGCCGGCGGGGGCGGGGTGTCGCCGGGTGGGGCAATCCGTCCGACCCGTGGCGGCCCGCCCCCGGCCGGCACGGTGAACCGTGCCCTACGGCGCGAACCCCTGGTTCAGTACCGGGTACTGCCGCCAGTCCTGGTGGTCGAAGTGCCACCACTCGCTCGTGTCCACGGTGAACCCCTCGGCCTCCATCGCCCGCCGGAGCAGGTCGCGGTGCCACCGCTGCCGGGACGTGCCGCCGGGGTAGTCGGGGTACGCCCGGTCGCTGAACTCGTCGTACCCGCTGACCATCGGGATCGGTTTGCCCGTCGCCAGATCGCACAGGGTCAGGTCCACGGCGCAGCCACGGTTGTGCTTCGACCCGGTCGCCGGGTTGGCGACGAAGTTCCGCTGGTGCGGGGGCGTCGCCTCCCAGAACACCTTGGTGACGCTCCACGGCCGGTAGGCGTCGTACACCAGCAGGCCGTACCCGAGCGGGGCGAGCGACGTCTGGACGCGGGCCAGCGCCCCGGCCGCCGGCCGCTGCATCATCGCCTTCGCCGTCGGCGGGTAGCTCGCCACGCCCAGGAAGCTGTCGGCGGTGGCGTACCGCAGCTCGGCCCGGATACCGGGGTCGATGTCCTTCAACTCGACCAGTTCGGACGCGCGCAACCCGGCCGGCTGCACCGGCGGGGCAAGCTTGGCCGCCGCCGCCCGCAGCTCCGCCACCGGCCGTTGCGGGGTGATGCGAAACGTCTGCCCGCTCTCGCCGTCGAGGGTGCGACGGACGAACCGCACGTTGGCGGCCACCACCTCCGTCGCCCGGCCACTCCCATCCCGCTTGAAGTGCAGCTTCTCACCGTGGTACATGCCGGCGGCGGCCGGGAAGGCGAACACGTCGTTGCCCTCGTCGGTGAGCGGGTCGAACTCGGTCCACTCGATGAGGGCGAGCAACTGCCCGGCCCGCTCGAAGACGTACAGCGTGTTGTGGTCCCAGCCGTACTCGCCGATCAGCCCGGCCCACTCGGCCGGGGCGTCGGCGGGAGGTTTGGGGGCAGGCGCCTCCTTCGTGTACGGCTTGCCCTGGAAGGTCAGCACGTTGCCGGCGACGGTCAGCGGCGGGCCGAAGCCTTCGGGGCCGTCGCAAGTGAGCGTGTCGCCGAGGCGTCGCACCTCCTGCCGGGCGCCGCCGCGGTCCGGCAGCAGGAACGACCGGCCGGCCGACGCCTGCAACTCCAGCCACCGCTCGCCGCTGCGGTACACGCCCTCCAGCTTGCGGGCCTCGCCGGGGGCGAGCGGCGTCGCGGTCGGCAACTCCGGCAGCGGCTTGCCGGCCTTCGCCGCGATCATCAGTGACAGGGCGTAGTCACCGAGCCGGTCGGTGACGCCGTTGGCCACGTCCTTGCTCGCACACACCACGACGGCCAGCTTGTCGTCCGGCAGGGCCGTGAAGGTGGTGGCGAACCCGTACACCGCCCCGCCGTGGCCCACCTTGCGGCGGCCGTCGAAGGTTCGCACAGAAAACCCCAGCCCGAACCCGACCGGCCCGGCCTGCGGCTTGTACATCGTTTGCAGCGTCTCCGGCTTCAGCAGTGGTTCGCCGCCGCGGAACAGGCACAAGGCGAACTTACTGAGGTCCGTCACCGGGGCGTACAGGGACGCCGCCGACGGGTAGCCGAACTCCCACGTCGGGGCGTCGAAGGTGCGGCCGTGGACCGTCCACATGGTCGCCGTCGGCAGCTTGCCGGTGACGGCCTTCCGCTCGAAGGCGCTGGCCGACATGCCGACCGGGTCCAGCACCAGTTCTTTGACCGCGTCCTCGAACCGCCGGCCTGTCACCACCTCCACCACCCGGCCGACCACCCCGAGGCCGGCGTTGCTGTACTTCTGCCGGCTGCCCGGCGGGTACGTCGGCGGCAGCGTGTTGATGCTCCGTACCGTGTCGGCGAGCGTCGGGTGGGTGGGGTCGAAGTAGTGGCCGACCGGCGGCTCCCGCACCAGCCCGGCCCGGTGGCCCATGACTAGCCGGAGGGTGATCGGCTTGTCACCGGGTCGCAGCGGCGGCTGGAAGTCCGGCAGGTACTGGCTCACCGGGGCGTCGAGGTCGATCTTCCCCTGCTCGACCAGCCGCATCAGGGCCACGTCGGCGAACAGCTTCGAGACGGACCCGGCCCGGTAGACGGTGGCCGCACCGCCCCCGCCGAAGCCGGCCGCCCAGACCACTTTCTGGTCGTCGATCAGGGCGACAGACAGGGCCGGGATGCCCTTCGCCGCCCGCTCCCGCTCGGCCGCCGCGGCCAACTTCTCGACGGCCACATGGTACGGGTCCGGCGATTGGGCGAGCAGCAGCAGGGCGAGCAGCATGGCGGCGTCCGGCGGGTGGGTGGCGAAAGTGTCCCCGAGGCGTTCTACGTTGTAGGGAACCGTTGGCGGGGGCAGGCCGCGTGGGCGACACCAAACATCTGGCCCGCATCGACGTGCTGCGGGGCGTCGCCATCCTGGCCGTGCTCGCCTTCCACTCGTGGGGGGCGACCTTCCGCCGCGACCAGCTCGACCTCGGCGGCCTCGTCGCCGGCACCGTCGAACACCCCGGCCGGGCGTTCCTGCTGACGTACCCGCTGCGGGCCGGCAGCTACGGGGTGGCGCTGTTCTTCGTCGTCAGTGGGTACGTCATCCACCGCTCGTACCTGCGGGACCGGGCGTTCACCTGGGGCGGGTACGCGGCCCGGCGGTTCTGGCGCATCTGCCCGGCCTACCTCGTCGCGCTGCTGGCCGTGGCACTCTGGCTCGGGAAGGTGGGCACCTGGGACTTCGCCCTACACGTCGGGCTGGTCCACAACCTGACGGCGAGCACGTTTTTCGGCCTGAACCCGTCGCTCTGGTCGCTGGCCGTCGAGGTGCAACTGTACCTGCTGTACCCGCTGGCGGTGGCCGCCCGGCGGCGGTGGGGGGCCGGCGGGATGCTCGCCGTCGGTGTGTGTGCGAGCGCCGCCTGGCGGCTGACCGCCGCGTTCACCGTCGATCCGCCGGGGCCGGACACGTACTTCATCTGGCTCAGCCCGGTGGCCCTGTGGCCGGACTGGCTGCTGGGGGCGTTCCTGGCCGACCGCCACCTCGCCGGCCGGCGGGCGTTCCGTCGGCCGTGGCTGTGGGCGACCGCCGGGGCGGCCGGGGCCGTCGCCGGCGAGTTCTACACGCCGCTGCGGGCGGTGCAGTTCTCGGCCGCCTCTCTGGCCGCCGCGGCGCTGACGGAGGTGTACCTGTTCCGCGGCCGGTCGCCGGGCCGGGTGGCCCGGTGGCTGGCAGCCGTCGGCGTGGTGTCGTACTCGCTGTACCTGATCCACCAGCCGCTGATGCTGGCGTACACGAGATGGCTGGCCGATGCCGGCGTCCGCGAGCCGCTGGTGCAACTGGCGGCCTTCGTGCCGTACACGCTGGCGGCGGTCGCCGTGGCGTGGGGGCTGTACGCGACCGTCGAACGCGGCGGGGTGTGGTTGGGGAAGTGGGTTCGTAGACCGAAGCGCGAGTGACGGTCGATCCTCCCTCGCTAGCGCTTCGGGCTACGAACCGGGGCGGCCTCACGCCGTCAGCAGGGCCATCCGCGCGACGTTGGCCAGCGCCTGGTCCATGACGCTCGTCAGCGCCTGCTCGATCTCCGCCGGCTCGGTGATTGTCAGCCCGTCCTTCTGCACGTTCAGCGCCCCCGTCTGGGCCACCTTGATCAGCTCCACGACGATGGCCGCCTTGTCCCGGGTGCCGTCCAGTAGCGGCACCAGGTGCTTGTCCAGGTCGTTCAGCCGCACCACCTCGTGCCGGCGGTTGGTCACCACCGCCGACCGGCTCGCCTGCGCCCGGGCGATGACCAGGGCGGTCGGCTTCTCCCCCGCCGACTTGGCGAAGGTGATCGGCATCCCGTGCAACTCGATCAGGTCCGACCCCATGTAGCAGTTGAGCAGCCCCACGGCGATCACGTTGGTGTCCTCGGCCACCTGCTTGGGGTCGGTGCCGTCGCCGCCGAGCAGCGCCCGCGACTCCTTGCGGAGCAGGTCGAACGGCACCGTCGCCGGGAAGGCGGTGTTCAGCACCTGCATGACGGCTTTCAGCAGCGGCCGGGTGGTGGCCATGCTCATGCCGGTGGCGCTGCGGTAGCTCACGTTCGACGCCTCGTCCGTCACCGGCACGCCGGCCGTCAGCGGCTGGCCCTGGGCGTCCACGGGGCGGGCGCCGCTGGCCACGTGCAGCACCCGCAGGCTCTCCGGGTTGACGGCCCAGTTCGGGTTCACCCGGTCCAGGCACAGGAGCGTCTCGCGGAACATGCGGTTCCGCAGGAAGTCCATGTACTGCTCGGCCTGGATCTGGTCGGTGGCCAGCATCCGCAGCGTCTTCTCGATCTCCGGCCCGAAGTTGCCCGTCACCATGGTGCCCACCCGGGCCTCGCCCAGGTACTTCAGCCCGTGCCGCTTGGCCAGGTCGGCGAACTGGTGGAAGTACAGCGGGTTGTTGTTCTCCTCCAGGTGCTCGTGGTACAGGTAGTGGTCGGCCTGGGTGCGGAGGGTTTCGAGTTCCGTCTTGAGCAGCACGCTGAACGCGCTGCCGTCCTGGCGGACGCTCTGGGACAGGAAGTCGAGCAGCGCCCGGGCCTGCTGGGTGCGAAGGGTGGGCGTGTTGAAGCGGTTGCTGTGGTACCGCATCATGTCCCGGATCATGCCCCGCATGTGCCAGCCGGGGTACGTGTTGTACGACACGTACAGGATGCCGTTCGGGGTGAGCTGCTTCTGGGCGATGTCCAGAATCTTGTCCCTCACCGCGTCCGGCACCCAACTGAACACGCCGTGACAAATGATGTAGTCGAACTGCCCGTAGTCCGCCCCGATGCTGGCGATGTCGGCGTGCTTGAGCTTCAGGTTCTTCAGCCCGAACTGGCTGACCAGCGCCAGACCGTCGGCGATCTGCTTCTCGGACAGGTCCACCCCCACGAACTCGCTGCCCGGCAGGTAGTCGGCCATCGGGATCAGGTTGCCGCCGGCGGCGCAGCCGAGTTCCAGCACCCGGCACTTCTGCACCGGGGTCGGCCGCATCCCGAACAGGGTGCCGACGGTGAACAGCCGCTCCGGGTGGGTCTGGGCGAACGGGTGGCTCTCGTACGGCACCTCGTCGTAGTCCTTGTGCGTCGGGTTGGCGCTGGGCACGGTGGACAGCATGTCGGCCATGAGCGACGGTCCTGGGGGGTGGTCGGGGCGGCCGGGAGCCGTTGCACGTGTTATAACGGGCGCGACCCGTCTAGGCATTATCGGCCGGCCGGGGCTGGCGGCTTGACGCCCACCCGGATACCGTCAAGACGTTCGTCCCACCACGCCGGATGCCCCGATGCCCACCCGCCGTCAGTTCCTGGCCGCCGCCGCCACGGCCACCGCCACGACCACCGCGGGCGCGGCCAAGCCCACACCTCTGTGGGTCGGGCTTCAGGTGTACCCGTGGAAGACGTTCCGCAACCGGGAGGGCAAGCCGGACTTCGAGGCGGACTTGACGGCCGGGCTGGCCGAGGCGGCGAAGACCGGGGCCGACGGGTTCGAGGGGGTCGCGTCCACCCCGGAGGCGATGGCCAAGCTGGCCGACGCCTGCAGGGCCAACGGCCTGGCCATGCGGAGCGTGTACATCCCGAGCGTGCTGCACGAACCCCAGCAGGCGAAGGCCCAGATTCGCCAGGCCGTCGCCACCGCCCGGGAGGCCAAGAAGCACGGCGTGACGGTGGTCGTCACCAACCCGGCCCCGCTCAGTTGGGTGGCCCCGCTGGTGGACAAGACCGACGCCCAACTGCGGATGCAGGCCGCCCACTTGGGGATGCTCGGCAAGGCGCTGGCGGCCGACGGGCTGACCCTGGCCTACCACACCCACGACATGGAGATGCGGCAGGCGGCCCGCGAGTTCCACCACATGCTGCTGCACACCGACCCGGCCCACATGGGCTTCTGCTTCGACGTGCATTGGGTGTACCGCGGGGCCGGCGACAGCGAGCTGGCGGTGTTCGACGCGGTCGTTGCCTACGGCAAGCGGGTGGTCGAGCTGCACCTGCGGCAGAGCGACAAGGGCGTGTGGACGGAGGCGTTCGGCCGCGGCGACATCGACTACACCCGGCTCGGGGTGGAGTTGGCCGCCCGCGGGGTGCGACCGCTCTTAGTACTGGAACAGGCGGTCGAGGTGAAGACGCCGAACACGCTGGACGCGGTGACGGCCCACACCCGCAGCGTGGCGGCGGTGCGGGAGATTTTCGGGGCGGTGCCGGGTTCGTGAACCCGGCGCCGCCGGCCGGCGTACCTCGTATAATCCCGGAACGTCTTTCCCCCGGTATCACGGAGAATCGGACATGCGGCGGACGCTGCGACTCGGCCTCGGCATGATGGCAGTCCTGACGGCCAGCGCGGTGGCCGCCCAGGCCCCGTCGGCGGCCCCGGCCGCGTCGGACTACTACCCCCTCAAGAAGGGGTGCAAGTGGGTGTACAAGGTGGGCGAGGCCAGCATCACCGTGATGGTGAAGGACACGGGGGCCGACGGCGCTACCCTGGACACGCTGGTGAACGAGAAGAGCGTGGCCACCGAGACCATCCAGGTCAAGCCGGACGGCCTGTACCGCACCAAGATCAACGGCAAGGACATCACCCCGCCGGTCAAGTTCCTGGAGCTCAAGGACGGCAAGCTGGCCGCCGTCGGGGCCACCTGGAAGGTGGACAGCAAGGTGGCCGACCAGCCGCTCAAGGGGGAGTGGAAGCTGACCGCCGACAAGGAGAAGACGAAGGTGCCGCTGGGCGAGTTCGAGGCGGCCGTGGTGGACGGGGCCGCCTTCGAGATCGCCGGGACGAAGACCGGCATCAAGTATTACTTCGTCGCCGGGAAGGGCATCATCAAGCTGACGTACAATATTGCCGGCAACGAGGCGGTGCTGGAGCTGAAGGAGTACACCGAGGGCAAGTAGACGGCAGACGCAACGACCAAAGCCCAGGGACACTTGTCCCTGGGCTTTTTTACGCTCCTACCTG
The DNA here is from genome assembly GCA_043787415.1 of Fimbriiglobus sp. GTDB lineage: Bacteria > Planctomycetota > Planctomycetia > Gemmatales > Gemmataceae > JAXMAZ01. The sequence goes on from JAYVUZ010000089.1 coordinate 9,198, forward strand.
ACGACATAGTGGCGGTGTTACGGCAAGTGACCGAGACGCCGCGCTGAAGTGGCTCAGAAGTCGCCGACCACCTCACCGCCGGCCGGGGTGACGAGCGCCCAGTACACGCTCTCGACGATGCCCGGCCGGAGCGTCCGCACCGAGCCGTCCATCATGCCGACCGGCAGCCCGCCGGGGTGGGGCGTCTGCAACACCTTGCCCCACGCCTCTTCAATCTTCGGCATGTACTGCAACGTGTACCCCGGCTGGCTCGGCCGGGCCACGCCGTTCTCGACCACCGGCACCACGTCGTACCAGCCCGCGTCTGCGAAGCTGGCCCGGCGGGTTGCCGAACCGTTCTGCTGCTGTGGCAGAGCCGCATATGCCTCGACGTAATCCAGATACTCTTCGTTTTTCTTGCAAGCGTAGTAGTGCTCTCCGAAGGCGATCGTGCTTGACATGCCGTCGGGAATACTTACTGGAACCCGAACGATTTTATCGAACGCCATCTGGTTCACCACGTAGCTGCAAACGCCCCTCATGCCCGACAAGCCCGGATCGCCTAGCGAAGTGAGTGTGGGGTCGGCCGGACTGGTGTAAAGGGCGACGCGTGGCAACACCCATGCAGTGATCTGCCCGACCGTGGCATTCTTGGGGAACAGCCCGCGGTTCGGCACAGCCAGCGGCAGCAGTTGAGAGAACACGGTCTGATCGGCAGTCAGCCGAGTCTGCTTGCGAGACCCATCGGGCAGACCCTTTATCTTGTCATCGCTTAGCCCGATCAGTTGATGGGTGAATAAATTGATCTGGCGAATGTTGTTCTGGCTGCTTGCCAGTTGAGCCGCAGTTCGCACCTTACTGACTGCTGGCAAGAGCAGAGCAACGAGTATAGCTAGAATCAAACTCACTACGACGATTTCAATCAGACTAAGAAACCCTAACTTTACTGGCCGGCGTGGTGTCGGCCGGGTAGCCTGACGGCCTCCCGACGAGGCTGCCAGGATGGCCCGCAAGCTCCTGCCGG
>JAYVUZ010000090.1:0-16982 GCA_043787415.1 Fimbriiglobus sp.
GGCACACCCGGCCGTGTCGGTCGCGGCACACGACCACCCCCGGCCCGAGCAGGCTCAACGCCTGCGAGCAGAGGGCGACCAGGGTTAGCAGCGTTCGCAACATGGAGCTTGGTTCTCTCTTCCACCAAGTAGCCGGTCACGGCCGGGGCGTCAATACGCCCGACGTTGCCGGCGGTGTGACGGCGTACTACCCGACCCGCCCGTTCACCGGGGGAACGGGTCGGCCTCCCGGAGCTTGTACAGCCCGGCCTCGGCCCCGGCCCAATCCCCGGCCTTCGCCTTGTCGATACACGCCTTCACTCCCGCATGTGAGGTCGCGTTCAGCTTTCTGTCGGCCAGTCTCCCATCCCAGAGGGCCGCGTCCTTGTCCTACTACTTGCGGTTCTCCATGGTTACGGCCGTCAGCACGGCCTCGACCAGCCGGCGGTTCTGCCGGGTGTCCTCGGTCGGCTCGCCACACCCGCAAACGCCGGCCAGGGACACCGCTACTGCCGTGAGGACGGCCCGCTGGCTCGGTTGCACAGAGCGGTTCATGTCAGTAATCCCCCACCACTTCGCCGCCGCCGCGGCTGCTCAGGTCGCGGAACAGCGACAACGGGATGCTCTCGCGGATGAACCGCACCGACCCGTCCCCGAACAGCACGTTCGCCCCGCCGGGGTGGCGGGAGTGCATCCGGTCGGTGTGCCCGAGGGCCGAGTTCGGCGGGTGGATGACTTGTGGCGACTCGTAGATGGACGGGCCGCTGTTGGCCCCGACATAGCTGCCGGCGTTGTCGTAGTTGATGCCCGGCCCGCCCGTCCCGGAACTGGCTACTCATTGTACGAGTAGTGTTTCGCTCCCGGCACCACCCTCGGCCAGACGGCATCGGCAAGGTACGGCGTCCGCTCGCCGGCGAACACGGTGTTGCTCAGCCCGTCGGTCACGTCCGCCTGCCGCACCTTGCTGTTGCGGCACATGACCCCGTTGCAGCCCAGCACCGGGTCGTCGTAGTTAGTGGTCGCCGGGGACGACCAGATGTCGTTCCAGCCGACGTTGTGGACGTAGTTGGCCCGAGCGAACACGGCGTTCTGCCAGACGGCCATCGACAGGTCGGTGACGCCCACCGTCGGCCCGGGGTTGGTGGCCGACGGGCACAGGAACCCGGGCACCGCCGTCTTGACCGCCGCCGCGTTGTCCGGGTGCCAGCAGGGCAGATCGAGCTTGAGGGAGCGGTAGAGGTTGTCCTGCTCCAGGAACGGCATGAGGTACACCAGCCACGACCAGCCCGGCCCCCAATCCCCCGCCTGCGGGTCGCGGAACCCGACATTCGGGGTACTCAGGTAGCCGACCGGGTAGCGACCGTTGGCCCCCTCGTAGTTGTGCAGGGCGAGGCCGATCTGCTTAAGGTTGTTCTGGCACTGGGTGCGGGCGGCCGCCTCGCGCACCTTCTGAACGGCGGGGAGTAGCAAACCGACGAGGATGGCGATCACCACCAGCAACTCGATGAGCGTGAACCCGCGCCTGGCTCTGACGGGCATAACTCAACTCCAGGAAGGGGCGGGCAACGCGGAGAACCGTCTAGGCCGACAAGCCCACCCCGCAATGACCTGGGCAACTTGCCGTTGTAGCCAACAATTACACTGAATAGTGTATTATTTGTCTTCTAGGGGCTGTTGCCGTGGCTCGACGCTCTCAGCCTTTGCCGGTCGCCCTCACGGATCGGCCGCCGATGACGCCGATCCAGGCCGGCGGGCTGGCGGCCGTGTTCAAGGTGCTGGCCAACGACACCCGCCTACGTCTGCTCCACGCCCTCGTCCGGGCCGGCGAGTTGGGCGTCACCGATCTGGCCGCCGCCGTCGGCATGAAGCCGCAGGCCGTCTCGAATCAGCTTCAACGACTTGCAGACCTGGGCATCGTGGCCGGCTCGCGGGACGGCACCAGTGTCCGCTACCGACTGGTGGACCTGTGCGTGTCCGGGCTACTCGAACAGGGCTGGTGCCTAATGGAGTCGGCCGGCGAGCGGGTCGGGGTGACGGGCCGGGCGGCGGCCTGTTGCGGGGGCGAGGGATGAGGCGGTTCGCGGCCGAGGCGTTCGGCACCTTCGCCCTGGTGTTCGCCGGCTGCGGGGCCGTGGTGGTCAACGACACCCACGGGGCCGTCACGCATGTCGGCGTCTCCCTCACCTTCGGGCTGATTGTGCTGGCCATGATCTATGCCGTGGGTGACGTGTCCGGGCCAGCACGAACCCGGCCGTCACCGTCGGGTTGGTGCTGGCTCGGCGGTTCCCGGCCCGGCAGGTGCTGGCCTACCTCGCCGCCCAACTGCTCGGGGCGTTCGCCGCCAGCCTCGCCCTGCGGGCCGCCTTCCCGGCCCACCCGACCCTCGGGGCCACCCTGCCGGCCGGCGGGGCGTGGCAGGCGTTCGCCTTCGCGGCGGTGCTGACGCTCATTCTCATGGTGGTCATCCTCTCGGTCGCGGCCGGGGCGAAGGAGCGGGGGCTGCTGGCCGGGGTGGCGGTCGGGGCGGCGATCGCCCTGAAAGCCCTGTTCGCCGGCCCGGTGAGCGGGGCCAGCATGAACCCGGCCCGGTCGCTGGCCCCGGCGGTGGTGGCCGGCCGGCTCGAACACCTGTGGGTCTATCTCACCGCCCCGCTGCTGGGGGCGGGCCTGGGCGTCGTCGCCTCGGCGGTCATCCACGGCCCCGTCTCACCGACCGCCGAGGGGGCCGGTCCGTGAGTCCGAAGCCGCGGATCATCTTCGTGTGCGTGGAGAACAGCAACCGCTCCCAGATGGCCGAGGCGCTCGCCCGGCTGTATGGCGGGGACCGGGTGGAGGCGTTCCGTTCCGGCTCCCAGCCGTCCGGCCGGATCAACCCGAAGGCGGTCGAGGCCATGCGGGAGGTGGGCTATGACCTGACAACCCACACGTCGAAGGGGCTGGACGGGTTCAACGGCCAGCAGTTCGCCGCCGCCGTCACGATGGGCTGCGGGGACGACTGCCCGCTGGTTCATGCCGACCGGCGGGTTGACTGGCAGATTCCCGACCCCCGGGACATGGCCCCGGACGAGTTCCGCCGGGTCCGCGACCTGATTGCCCAAAAGGTGCGGGAGCTTCTGGCCGACCTGGGGGTGCCGGGGCCGGCCGGCGATGTTGTCTCCGCCGTGCGGGAGAAGTACGGGCAGGTGGCCGGGGCCGGGCTGTCGAGCGACCGCGCCGGCGTCCGGGCCGTGGCCGAAGCGTTCGGCTCCTCGGCCGCCGCACTCGGCTCCACCCCGGCCGAGGCGAACATGGGGCTGTCGTGCGGCAACCCGACGGCCACGGCTAATCTCCGACCCGGCGAGGTGGTGGTCGATCTGGGGTGCGGGGGCGGGCTGGATGTGCTGCTGGCCGCCAAGAAGGTCGGCCCCGAAGGCAGGGCCATCGGCATCGACATGACCCCGGACATGCTCGCCCTGGCCCGGCGGAACGCCGCGAAGGCCGGGGCCGCCAACGCCGAGTTCCACCAGGCCACCATCGACCGGCTGCCCCTGCCGGACGCCTCGGTGGACTGCGTGATCACCAACTGCGTCATCAACCCGGCCCCGGACAAGGCGGCCGTGTTCCGGGAGGTGGCCCGCGTCCTCAAGCCGGGGGGCTGGCTGGCGGTGAGCGACATCGCCCTCATCAAGCCGCTGCCGCCGGGGGTGGGGGACGACCTGATGGCCTACATCGGGTGCATCGCCGGGGCGATCCCCGTCGAGGACTATCGGGCCGGGCTGACCGCCGCCGGGTTCGCCGCGGTGGAGTTGGTGCCGACCGGAACGCCTATGCCCAGGTGGACAGCCAGTCGGGGTGTTGCCCCCCGAGCATGGGGGCGACGACGGCGGTGGGCGGGCTGCCGCTGTGACCGCCGAGTGTTACACCCCGGCCCCGGCGACGGCCGGCACGCTCCACGAGCGGCTGGCCGACCTCCTGCGGCGGTACGACGTGAACGACTACGCCGCCAGCGTCCGGGTGTACGCCGTCAATCCGGGCTTACGTCCGGGTGATGCATACGGCTCGATGACGAACAGTGTCTCGTCGCCTAGGTCGCGGGTGCCGGCCACCCGCCACAAGTCCGGTTTGCAGATCAGGGAGTCGGTCGCCAGATCGGCCACCGGGATGCCCCGGACCACCACCCGCGGGATAGTGCCGGTGCAGACCACCACACCAATAAGCGCTTCCTGCGGGCCGAGCCGGCGGTACAGCCGCAGCGTGGTTCGGGTGGTCGTGGCGATGTAGCTGCCGTCATTGAAGTAGCCGACGTGGCCGACCCGCACCGTCTCGATGGTCAGCGGCTTCGGGGCGATGTCCTCGGCCCGCAGCAACTCGGCCTCCAGTTGGGCGAGCCAGGCCTGGGCCTCGACAAGCTCCCGGCGGATGACGGCCGGCGTGCGTGCTGCGGGGAGCGTCGCGGCCGGGGGCAGGGCAACGACGAGGACAGCCACGCACAGCACGCAAGGCGGGGTCATCGGCCATCCCTCCGGGCGGTTGCCGCTCAGGCGCCGGCAGCCGGCGGCGTCGGGGCCGCCGCGGGCGCCACAGCCGGGGCGAACAGGAAGTACAGGACCGGCACCACGAACAGGGTAAGCAGGGTGGAGCTGAACAGCCCCCAGACGATAACGGTGGCCAGGGGCCGTTGCACGTCCGACCCCAGCCCGGTGGCCAGGGACGCCGGCAGCAGCCCGAGGATGGCCACCACGGCCGTCATCAGGATCGGCCGGAGGCGGTCTTGCGCCCCCTGGATGATCGCATCGCTCAACGCGACGTGCGATTCTCGAAGGGCGGTGATCCCCCTCACCATTAGCACCCCGTCCATGATGGCGATGCCGAACAGGGCGCAGAACCCGACCCCGGTCGAGACGTTCACGTTCATGCCGCGAAGGTAAAGCGCCAGAACCCCCCCGACGCAGGCGAACGGCACGCCCATCAGCACGAGGACGGCCGGCCGGACCGACCCGAACGTGAGCAGCAGCATCCCGAACAGCACGGCCACCGTGATCGGGATCAGGTAGGTGAAGTGCCGCCGCGCCCGGTCGAGGTTCTCGAACATGCCGAGCCACCCCACCCGGTACACCGGCGGGAGGTCCGGCCCGATCTCGGTCTCGAACCGGCGGCGTGCCTCGGCGACGAACCCGCCCTGGTCGCGTCCGACGATGTCGCACCGGACGGTGATCCGCCGCCGGCCGCTCTCCCGGGCGATCAGGGTCTGGCCGTCCGTCACCTCGATCCGGGCCACCTGGCCGAGCGGGATCGGCTGGCCGTCTGCCGTGTACACCGGCAGGCGGCCAATGGCCGCGACCGACTCCTTCGTCCGCCGGTCGAGCTTAGCCACGATGTCGAACTTGCGGTCGCCGACGTACTGCGTGCCGACCGGCTCCCCGCCGATGGCCATGTTGACGAGCTTGGCCACGTCCTCCACCCGCACGTTGTAGCGGGCGCACAACTGGCGGTCGGGCAGGATGCGCAACTGCGGCTGCGGCCCCTCCTGTTCGATGTTCACGTCCTGGGCGCCGGGGACCGACGTGAGCAAGTCCACCGTCCGGCGGGCGAAGTCGAGAAGCACATCCGAGTCCGTGCCGGTGAACTCGACCGCCAGGTTGGCGGAGGTGCCGTTCGTGTCCTCGGTCACGCTGTCGATGATCGGCTGGGTGAAGTTGAACCGGGTGGTCGGGAACTCGTCCCGGTACCGTTTGCCTAGCGCCGCGACCAGTTCCTGCTTCGTTTTAAACTGCGACCACTCCTCACGCGGCTTGGGGCCGACCAGCATCTCGATCCGGCTCGGCGGGAACGGGTCGGCCCCGTCGTCGTTGCGGCCGGCCTGGACGACGACGAACTGGATGTCGGGGAACTCCAGGGCGATCTCGCGGAGCCGCCGGCCGTACTCGCTCGTCTGCTCCATCGCGATCCCCTCGGGGAAGTTCGCCCGCACCCAGACCACCCCCTCGTCCATGTGCGGCAGGAACTCGTATCCGAGCCGCGGGACGACCCGGGTGCCGACGACCGCCATGCCGCACACGGCCGCCGCGACGACCCACCACCGCCCCGCCAGCATCGCCCGCAGCACGCGGGCGTACACCGGCCGGGACCACCTCAGCACGGGGTTCTCCCACTCGTGGTAGCCGTGGCGGAACAGGACGACGGCCAGCACGGGGATCACGAACAGGGCGAACAGGAGTGACCCGCCGAGGGCGTACACCATCGTCAGGGCCATCGGCCGGAACAGCAGCCCCTCGATGCTCGTGAGCGACAGCAGCGGCAGGTACGCCACCGCGACCATCAGCACCGAGAAGAACACCGCCCGCTCCATCTCCTTGACCGCCGCCAGCACGACCCGGAACACGTCCGGCCGGTCGTCCCGCTCGGTCGCCTGGCCGAGACGGCGGGCGATGTTCTCGGCGACGATGACGGCGCCGTCCACGATGATACCGAAGTCGATGGCCCCGATGGAAAGGAGGCCGATCGGGATGCCGGTCAGGTACATCAGCAGCAGGGCGAACAGGAGCGCGAACGGGATGGTGGCGGCGACGAGGAGGGCGGTGGCGGGGCGGCCCAGGAACAGGAGCAAGACCAGCACGACGAGCGTGACGCCGAGCAGGACGCTGTGCCCGACGGTGTACAGGGTCGAATCGACCAGATGTTGCCGGTCGTAGTACGACACCACCGCCACCCCCGGCGGCAGGCCGGTCGCGTTCAACTCCCGGACCGCCTCCTTCACCCGTGCGAGCACCTGCGACGTGTTCTCGCCCCGCCGCAGCACCAGGATGCCCTCCACCCCCTCGTCCGCCCGGTCCTTGCTGAAAATGCCGTTGGGCACCTTCGAGTCGGGGCCGACGGCCGCCAAGTCCCTGAGGTACACGGGTGTTCCGGCGACCGACTTGACGAAGATGCCCTCCAGGTCGCGGGCCGACTCGACCAGCCCGCTGCCCCGGACCACCAGCGACATGCTCCCCCGGCGGACGACGCTCCCGCCGCCGGCGACGTTGTTCTTCTTGACGGCGTCCTCCACGTCCGCGAACGTGACGCCGTAGCGGTCCAGCTGGGCCGGGTAGAAGGTGATCGTCAGCTGCTTCTCGTACCCGCCGAAGTTGCTCACCTCGGCGACCCCGGCCACCCGCTTGAGGCGGCGGGTGACGACCCAGTCGTTCAGCTCCCGCAGGGTCATGAGGTCGTGGGTGCCGTCGGACTGGAGGACGTAGCGGAAAATCTCGCCGTAGGCCGTCGCCAGCGGGGCGAGTGCCGGCTTGACCCCGTCCGGCACCTCCACGTCGTTGAGCTTCTCCGCGACCCGCTGGCGGGCCCAGTACAGGTCCGTCCCTTCCTCGAACAGCATCTGCACGACCGACAGCCCGAAGATCGTCCGGGACCGCACGAGTTGGACCCGCGGGGTGCCGAGCATCGCGTTCTCGACCGGGATGGTGACCTGGCGCTCGACCTCCTCGGGCGCCCGACCGGGGTAGGTGGTGATGACCACCACCGTGTTCGCCGAGATGTCCGGGTAGGCGTCGACCGGCTGCACCCGGAAGGCGTACACGCCGGCCGCCCCGACGAGCAGGAACCCGGCCAGCACGAGCCAGCCGGACCGCATGGCGGCTTCAATCATGCGGGCGATCACTTCCCGTCCTCCCGCTTGGTTGTCGGGGACGGCGTGGCCGCGAGGGAGCGGGTGACGAGCGGCTTCAACAGGATGGCGCCCGTGCCGATCAGCCGGTCCGTCGCCGCGACCCCGCTCACGACTTCCATCTCCTGGCCATACGTCTCGCCCACTTTGATCTCGGCCACCCGCCAGGTGCCCGGCCCGTCGGCGACCAGGGCGTAGTCCGCCCGGCCGACATGCAGCACCCCGTCGGCCGGCACCAGGAGCGCCTCCCGGGGGTCGGTGCCGAGGCCGATCTCGGCGAACAGGCCGGGCCGCAACTCGTCCTTCAGGTCGTCGATGGTGAACAGCACCCGCAGGGACCGCCGCTCCTTGGACAGGGCCGGGGCGATGCTCCGCACCTTGCCCGTGAAGAGGCGGTTGGGAAGGCCGAAGAAGGTGGCTCGGCACGCCTGCCCCACCTTCACCTGCTGCTGCCGGGCCTCCGGCACGTCGGCCAGCACCAGGTCCACGTCCGACGTGACGGTCTTGAGCAGATCCGGGTCCAACCCGGCCAGTTGGAGCTGCCGGGCCAGGCCCGCCTCCGCCCGCCGTGCCACCCGCACCGCCGTCTCGGCCTCGTAAGTCTCCTTCCGCCCGGTTATCTCGGCCTGGATCAGGTTGGCGGACTCGGCTGCCAGGTCTTTGGCCGTGTCGGTGCCGGCCTCGACCAGCTTCGTCAGCCGGGCCACGACTTTCTGCTGGGTGCCCAGCCGGGCGGCGGCCAACTGCTTGACCGCCGCGAGTTGGGTTTCGGCGAACTGGATGTCGGCCTGGGCCTTCTGCCAGTCGGTGAAGGCGGTCAGTATCTCGGGGAGGTCGAACTGCCAGAAGTCGGCCCCCTTGCCGGCCCCCGGCCGCAAGCTGGCGGCCACCCGGCCGGTGATGAACAGCCGCGGCTCGGTGAGAGTGGCCCGGCGGGCCGCCACCACCTGCACCTTCTGGCCCAGCGGGCTGTCGGGCGTCACCCGGATCAGCTGCGGGCCGACGATGTCCGCCACCGCGACCGCCGGCGTGTTGTCCGCCGGCGGGGCGGGCGGCGTGGCCGGGGTGACCAGTAGGTACGCCAGGAAGGCGGACGTTACGCCCAGGGCGCCGACGAACTGGCCGGCCGACCACACCCGCCGCCACCGCCCGCCGGGCTTTGGGGCCGGCCGGAGGGCGACCGGGGGCGGGGTGTCGGCTGGTAGCGGGGTGGCGGTGATGGTGTCGGTCACGGGCGAACCTGTTTCCCCAAAGCAGCGCCGTACTTCAAGACCGCCCGCCCGTAGCCGGCCCGGCTGGCGATGAACAGCCGGTAGGTGTCCCGGTAGTTCCGCTGGGCGTCCAGCACGTCGATGAGTGGCCGGCCGCCGGCCTCATACGCCTTGCCGATGCTGTCCCGCACCGTCCCGGCCAGCGTCAGTTGCTCGCCGGCCACCGCGCGGGCGGTCTGGGCGGCGGCCGTCAACTCCCGGGTGGTCTGTTCCACCTCGGCCCGCAGGTCGTTCAGGTCGGCCTGGAGAGTGTAGCTGCTCTGGGCCACCTGGGAAGCCGCCTTGAGCCGGTTGCCCTGGTTGCGGTCGTTAAAGGGCAACGAGGTGTCGAACCCGTACCCGAACGACGAGGCGTCCGGGGCGCCGATGGCCCGGCTCTGGTACTGGCGGGTGTAGCCCGTCCGGGCCGTCACCAGCGGGTACGCCTGCCGCCGCTGCACCTCGGCGGTGGCCTGGGCCTGGGCCAGCTTCCACCGCGACGACTGGATGTCCGGCCGGTTCCGGGTTGCCACCGCCAATCCCTCCTCCACCGGCAGCGGGTCGGCCGGGGCCGGCTCGCCGGCGTCGGCCACCTCGAACCCCGGGTCGGCGTCCCCCCGGCCCATGACCGCCCGGAGTTTGGCCACGGCCGTCACGCGGGCCGTCTCGGCGTCCCGTGTCACCTGCTCGGCCCGCAGCCGGTCCAGCCGGATGCGGCTCAGATCGACCGCCGGCCGGCCGCCGTTGGCCACCGCCGTGCGGGTGACGCCCTCCAGCCGGGCCAGGTTGTCCGCGTCCTGCCGGGCGATGTCGAGCAGCGCCCGCGCCTCCTGCACGTCGTAGAAGGCGCTGCCGGCCTCCAGCACCCGGGTCCGCACCCGGTCGGCGTAGTCGGCCTCCGACACCCGCACCCCAAGGCCGGCCGCCTGCATGGCCGCCGCCCGCTTGCCGAACAGGAACCAGTCCACCGGGTAGCCCACCCCCAGGTCGAACTGCGGGGGGCCGCCCGTCCGGTCCACGGTGAACGGCTGCACCAGGGGCAGGAGTGACTGGTAGACGGTGAGCGTCGGGTTCGGCTTGAGGGAGGCGGTCACGGCGTCGCCGCCGGCCTGGGTGACGCTCTCCAGCCCGGCCCGGATTTTGGGGTCGGCCAGCAGGGTGGCGTTGATGACCTGGTCGAGCGTCAGGCCGCCCGCGTGGGCGGCCGGTTCGGGGGACTTCGGCCCACCCGCTCCCCCGGCGGCACCAGGGGCAGCGCCGCCGGCGGCCGGGTCGGTCGTGGGCGACTTCGGGCCGGCTCCCCCCGGGGCGGTCGGGTCGGGCTTGGCGGGCTTCGGCGCGGGCGCCTCCCCGGCCTTCGGGGTCGCCGGGTCGGACTGGGGCGCCATCGGGTCGCGTGCCCCGCCGGCCGACGGCGGGGCCGCTCCGGGAGCCTTCGGCGGGCCGGCGGGAGGCGTCTGGTACGACACCGGGGTGACAGCAGCGAGAGCCGGGTCAATGCGGGCTTCTGGGGGACGTGCCGATAGCGGCGCAGACGCCCCCGCCGCTGTGGGCGAATCGGCCGAGTGGTGGTAGTGGTGGATGGTGCAGCCCGTCATGCCGCACGACACGGCGGCGATGAGATGCCGCGTCAGACGCCCTCGCCGGCCCATGCTTGAACCCCGTCACCTGGATGCGGCGTGCGGCCGTGCGATCCAGTCGTCACCATCGACATATCCGGCCGGTCGGGAGCAGCATTACCCGACCCTCACTCGATTTCCTCCACGCTTCCATCCGGGCGGATGTCGATCTCCCGCACCTTGCCGTTCTTGGCCTTACCCCGCACCTCGTAACTGCCGTTGGCCTTCCGCCAGGCGGTGTCGAAGGTCACGTCCGGCAGCTTCTCCTTCGCCACCTTCATAATGTCCGCCGGCACGTCCTTGAGGTCCAGCGTTGTTTTCTGTCCCGCCGCCTCGCCGCACCCGCATACGGCAACGGCTGACGACCCGAGGAGCAGGGCACACACGGTCGCACGCATCAGTATTCCCCCGAGTTAACGACCTCGCCCTTCGAGCGGGTCGAGAGCGCCTTGTAGGTGACGTAACTGGTGGACCGGCTCAGGTAGGTCACATGCCCGTCGCCGAACACGAAGTTCCCGCCCCCGATGTGCCGGGCGGTGAAGTGATTCGCCTCCTCCGGGCTGGCCGGCCCCTTGAACGTCTCGCCGGTGTGCGCCAGCACGAAGTTGGAGGCGTTGTTCACCTGCATGGGCAGCGGCGAGCCGGGGGTCGGGCACTGGCCCGCCCCGGTGACGGCCCCCACCCACGTCGATTCGGCGTGGTAGAATGCCCGCTCGCCGACCATGAGCGTGCTGCTGGTACCGTCGGTCAGGTCGCCGATGCGGACGCTGCTGTTGCGGAAGAACACCCCGTCTCCGTCGATCCCCGGCTCGGCTACCCCGTAGCAGCCGACGTAGTTGGCCGGGGCCACGGTGCAGGTGGTACTCGTCAGTTGCCCGGACGCCGACCGGGGGCCGACCGGGAATGCAAGTTGGGGCGGGGTGTCCGACGGGCACAGGAACGCTTTCACGATGACGGCCCGGGGGGCGGCGTTGACCGCGGCCTCGATGGGCTGCTTGAGGTCGATTTGGCGGAACACGTTGTCCTGCTCCATCTGCGGCAGGATGTGTGCCGCCCAGCCCCAGCCGGGGCCGGTGTCGTTGCCCGACGAGTCGAAGGCCGAGACGTACCCGGGCGGGAACTTCTGGCTGGCGTCGTGGTAGTTCTGGAGGGCGAGGCCGACTTGCTTGAGGTTGTTGATGCACTGCGTCCGGGCCGCCGCCTCCCGCACCTTCTGGACGGCCGGAAGCAGCAGGCCGATCAGGACGGCGATGATCGCAATCACCACCAACAGTTCGATGAGCGTGAACCCGCGACGGGTGGGTGCGGTTGGCTTCATGAGACCGAATTGAACCACGCCGACCTGACCGGACGATGACAGGGAGATGTCATTTCCGCCATGTTGCGGGTCAGCGGAGGAGTAGCCACACGCCGGCGACGATCAGCGTCCCTTGCACCAGCCGGACGAACACAGTGAGCGAGAGCCGGTTGAGCAGCCGTTTCCCGACCTCCGACCCCACCACCATGACCCCGCCGAGCGACCCGCCCAGCAGCAGGGCACGCTCCGACAGCACCCCGACCCCGGTGTACCCGGCCAGCTTGAACAGGTGGGTGACGGCGGCACAGGCAGCCTCGGTGCCGATGTCCGCCCCCTTCGCCAGCCCGGCCGAGAGAAAGAACGGGGCCGTCAGCGGCCAGGTGCTGCCGACCAGGGCCGAGGCAAAACTGCTGGCCCCGCCGTGCGGGGCGAACCCCACGGTGGCAACCGGGGCAACCGATCCGGCGAGACGAACCAGACCACCACCGCGACGAGTATCAGCCCGCCGAGCAAGCAAGACAGGGCCGCCAGGCTCACCCCAGCGAACAGCACACTGCCCGGCAGGGCCGCGGGCTCTGCCCCCGCTGCGTACCAGCCGACGACAGGCCCGACAACTTCCCGGCGGTTGGCCCAGCAGCGGCCGGCGTTCCCGAGCAGTTAGGCGACGGACAGGAACACCACGGCGTCCCGCGGACCCACGGCTTCGATGAGCAGGAGGAGGACCAGCACGGCACTGCCGAACCCGGTCACGACGGCCAGCACGGAGGCCACGAAGCGACCGCTACTAGGGCCGACCACACCCAGAAGTCGTTCACGCCGGCCCCGCCGGATCAGGGGCCGGGAACCGCATCCGCAGCCGCATGCCCCGGCCGTCATCACTCTCGGCTACCGCCGTGCCGCCGTGTATCTCCGCGACGCCCCTGACGATGGCCAGCCCGAGGCCGAGGTTGCCGCCGGTCGAGGTGCGGGCTGGGTCGGCCCGGTAGAAGCGGTCGAAGACGTGCGGCAGGTGGTCGGGAGGAATCCCCCGGCCCGTGTCGGTCACGACGACTTCCACCCAGCCGCCGGCCGGTGTCACGGACAGGGCCACCCGGCCGCCCGCCGGAGTATGGGCCAGGGCGTTCTCGATCAGGTTGCCGACCGCCCGCTGGAACAGGGGGCGGTTCAACACGGCTTCCACCCGGCAATCCGCGACCACCTCCAGCCGTATGCCCCGGTCGGCCGCCGCCGGCTCGTAGAACTCGCGGACGGTGTGGAGTTCGGTCCCCACGTCCACCCGCTCCCGGGCGACCTCCGCGCGGGGGTTCTCGGCCCTCGCCAGGAACAGCAGGCTGTCGATGAGCCGGGCCAGCCGGCCACACTCCTCCAGGGCCGACCCCAGCACCTCCCGGTACTCGCCCGGGGTGCGGGGCTGGCCCAACGCCACCTCCACCCCGCCGCGGAGGTTGTTCACCGGAGTGCGGAGTTCGTGGGCGATGTCGGCCGAGAACCGGGCCAGGCGGGTGAACGACGCCTCCAGCCGGTCGAGCATGGCGTTGACGGTGTCGGCCAGGGCCAGCAGTTCGGCTGGCAGGCCGGCCGGGTCGATCCGCTCCCCCAGGTGGGCCGGGTCGATCCGCCGGGCGGTGTCCGTCACCCGCCGGACGGGCCGCAGCCCCCGCCGGGCGATCTGGTACCCGACCCCGCCGCAGCAGACCAACGCCGCCCCCAGCACCGCCCACAGGTTGCGGCGGTACTCGGCCAGCAGTTCGGCCTCCGGGGTGCGGTCTATCGCGGTCTGAACGACGTAGCCGGTCGGCCCGACGACGACGCGGACGGCCATGAGCCGCACCGGCCGGCCGTCGGTGAACCGGCCGGCCGTCCCCCGGTCGGGGGCGTCGGCCGGTGTCGGGCAGTCGGCCGGGGGGAGTAGCCCGCCGTACCCCGGCGTCTCCACCAGCACCCGCCCGTCGGCGTCCAGCAGCCGGACGTACACCCGCGTCCGCTGGCGGCTCTGGAACTCCTCCCCGGCCTCCCGGCGGACGGCCTCCAAGTCGCCCGGCCGGGCGGCCAACGTGTCCCGCAGCACCCGCACCTGGTCGGCCAGTTGGTCGTCGTCCTCGCGGTCCAGGCTGCGGCTCAGCCCAAGGTACAGGGAGCCGACCGCGGCCAGGATGAGGACAAACGAGGAGCCGGCGTACCATGCCGTCAGCCGGGCGGCCAGGGACCACGCCGCCGACGCCGACACGGGCTGGTCAGTCCCGGGCTTCGAGGACATACCCGACCCCCCGAACCGTATGGATCAGCTTCCGGTCAAACGGGTCGTCCACCTTCGAGCGGAGCCGCCGCACCTGCACGTCCACCACGTTCGTGTCGCTCTCGAAGTTCACGTCCCACACCTGTTCGGCGATGAGGGTGCGGGACAGCACCTCGCCCGTCCGCCGGGCCAGCAGGGAGAGCAGGGCGAACTGTTTGGGCGTGAGGTCGAGCCGCACCCCGGCCCGGGTCGCCCGGTGCCGCACCACGTCCACTTCGAGGTCGGCCACCCGGACGGCCTCTAGCTGGCGGGCCGGGGACCGACGCAACAGGGTGCGGACGCGGGCCAGCAGTTCGGCGAAGGCGAACGGCTTCACGAGGTAGTCGTCGGCCCCGAGTTCCAGCCCCCGCACCCGGTCGTCCACCGCGTCGCGGGCGGTGAGAAACAGGACCGGGGTGTGCGGCTGGGTGGCCCGGAGGGCGGCCAGCACCGCCCATCCGTCCAGCCCGGGGAGCATGACATCCAGCACGATTAGGTCGTAAGCGGTGGCCTGGGCTAAGTGCAACCCGTCGTCCCCGCGGCCGGCCACGTCCACTACGAACCCGTTCTCCTCCAGCCCCCGCCGGAGGAAGGCCGCGGTTTTCGGCTCGTCATCGATTACGAGGACTCGCATGGGTTTAACTTCCGCCAGCTACCACCCGACGCCTAGCCGGGACCACGGAAGGAGTTGAACTGGGTTCGTGACAGTTCGCCCCGACAAAGGCGTTTAGCACGTCTCGGCAAGGTGCCAGTTGGCAACGACTTCCGACACCGACCCGCCGGCCCGCCTTAAAGCGGGCTGTATGAAGATTTTATACTGAGTGCAGTGTGACACTCCCGGACCTAGGGCAGGGACGTGAAGCGGTTCGCAGCGGCCGTCTTCACCGGACTTGTCGGCCCAACCGAGGTGGTCACGTCGTCCGAGTTAGCCAAGCGGTTGGTCCGCTGTAAGTATAGTGCGGAATACGCACGGCAACTGGTCCACCGGCACCACCGCAACGCCGGACTCTAGCGTTCCGAGAAGCTGAAGCTTGAGGGCCACGGGCGGCTGCTCGCACGGGTGGGGTTCGCCGGCACCTACAGGTTCCTTGGCGAGACTGCCAAGCTGCTGGCGACCACCAGCCGCAGCGGTATGGCCCGTTGCCTGGCCGCCTTGTCTGAGGAGTCCGTGCTGCATCAGGTCCGGGTCCAGAAGCTCCTCGCCGCCCCGACCGAGGCGAACGCGGCTAACCCCTCATACGCCGAGGAGGTGGCCGCCCTGCAAGAACTCGGGGTCGCTGTCGAGCGTGGAGCGTTGGGCTTCGACTACTTCGTGGCCGCCGGCCGGGTCGCCCACGGCACCACCACCGATCTGGCTCACAAGGCCGCCGCCCGGCTGAAGGTGGAGGTCATGCTGACCCGCATCCTAGCCGACCACTACCGGCAGCAGAACCTCGTGGCCTGGAACCGGGTGGAGGTCGCACCCGCCGACCGGGGGTTCGTGCCGTTCAACGGGCAGATTTTCAGTGCGGTCGGGTTCAGTTCGCTCGATCCGGTTATCCGCTGGGCCGGCAAGAAGCAAATCCACTGCCCCGTCGTGTTCGACGTGCCGTCCGGCCGGTGCGAGCCAGCCGACGTGCGGTCCTTCCACCAGCGGATCGAGCGGGCCACCCACCGGGGGGAGTCCACCATCCCCTGCCTGGGCGTCATCGCCGCCCGCGACTTCGCCCCCGAGGCGTGGAAGCTGGCCCGCACCTACCGGCTGGTGACGGTCAATTTCCGGCAGCTATTCGGCGACGCCGCGTTGACTGCACTTCAAGAGGCCGAGATGCTGCTGGCCGACTCGGACCCCGTGCATGCGGACCCGGGCCACTTGGCCGCCCTGCTGGACGACCTCAAGGGGAATCCGGTCGTCGTTCACATCCGGTCCATCGCCTTTGAGGTGCTGGCCGCCCTTGCTCTGCGAGCCGACGGGTGGGAGCAGGTGGGGCTAGGGATCGACGTGCCGTTCGTGCTGCCGGACGCCGGGGAGACGACGCGGGACGTGGACGTGCACGGGGTGCGGGGCGACGAGGCCCGGCTGATCGAGTGCAAGGCCGTCCACGCGGAGAAGGAGGTGACGGCCGAGGAGGTGCGGAAGTTCTTCACCGAAACCGTCCCGGCGTACATGAAGTGGCACCGCAAGCGAGGGGACGGGCTGACCAAGTGCCACGCCGAACTGTGGACCACGGGCCGGTTCAGCGACGACGCGGTGAAGGCGTTCGCCGCCCTGAAACACGGTAAACACGTCTCGCCGGCCCTCTGCACCGCGGCAGACATCCGGCAGGCTCTCCCGCAGCGGCTGTGTTCACGGTGCGGCGATCTGCTGGCTGAGATTGCCAGGCACCATGATGGCAAGGCCGCGGGTGGCACCCGTCAGGTGAGTCAAGCCTGACTAACCGTGGCTGACAAACACCCTCCTAAGGCATGACAACACCAGACATAATTCTGATTAATGTTATTGCGATTGCAGAAATCGGGAAAAGTCCCCGTGCTACACCTGACTGAATCCTGTCGGGTGTTGGGGGTGTACCAGGTTGCCCACCCCGCCGCAGAGTCGTGCCCTGAACCATGTCGCCGTCCGGTGGCACGCAGGCCAGCCAGACGCAGTACGACGACCCCAACCGGCGAGTGAGCTACCGAATATCAGCACCATTGAGCCAAGACAGGTCTACAGCCCGCATGGAGATCGGCAGGCCGTCCCATGCCTCGATGACACAGGCCGGTTCCGGGCAAGGTGTCAGCGATGGGTTCCGACGCCCGCCGGCGGAACGCCCGGTTCTTCGATAAGCTTGGGCTGGGCAAGGACTAAGAAACCCTAACTTTACTGGCCGGCGTGGTGTCGGCCGGGTAGCCTGACGGCCTCCCGACGAGGCTGCCAGGATGGCCCGCAAGCTCCTGCCGG
>JAYVUZ010000091.1:0-13566 GCA_043787415.1 Fimbriiglobus sp.
CGGTCCGGCCTGGGGGAGGAAGTGGCGAACGCGCCCGTAACCCCCAGGCCGGACCGGCTCACGCCGGCCGCTCGCCATGAGTAGGTCCACTACCCGCCCAACAGCCGGGCTACCGGCTTCGCCCCGTCGATGTTGTCGCACACGATTTTGATGACCATGGTCAGCGGCACGGCTAGGAACATGCCGGGCACGCCCCACAGGGTGCCCCACAGGCTCAGCGCCGCCAGGATGACCAGCGGACTCAAGCCCACCGCCCGGCCCAGCACCGTCGGCTCGACTACGGCCGCCCCCAGCAGGTGCAGCCCGAGCAGTAGCCCGGCGGCGGTGAACGTCGGCCAGGTCAGCCCGAACTGCACGGCGGCGAACCCGACCGGCACCAGGTAGGCCACCACGCTGCCGACGTACGGGATGAAGTTGCACAGGAAGGTGAGCACCCCCCACACCAGGGCGAACCGCACCCCGCAGGCGGCCAGCACCCCGCCCACCGGCAGGGCGATGAGCAGGCTGCTCAGCACCTTGGCCCGCAGGTAGCTGATGATGCCGGCGTTGATCCGGCCGAACACCCGCAGGATGTGGGCGGCCCGGTCCGGCGGGTAGGCGGCCCGGATGCGGTCCGGCAGCCGGGCCGACTCCAGCAGCAGGAACGACAGGTACAGGCCGGCGGCGGCCGCCTCCACCAGGGTGCCGGCCGCCGAGCTGACCGCCTGCGCCGCCCCGCGGGCCAGCCGGTCCGTCACCCGCTCGTCGGCCAGCGTCAGCCCCTCGACCGTCGGCCCCAGGTACGGCACCTTCGCCAGCCAGCCCTTCACGTCGGCCACCACCTCCGTCACCCGCGGCCGGACCCCTTGCAGCTCGTCGGCCAGCCCGAGCAGGCCGCCGTACACCGCCAGCCCCAGGCCGCCGAGCAGGCCGACCGTGGCGACGGCCAGCAGGCCGACGGCCACCGGCCCCGGCAGCACCCGCCGCAGCCGGTTGTAGTACGGCATCAGCGCGTAGCCGAGGAACACGGCCAGTAGCAGCGGTCGGAGGACGCCGGCGAGTTCGCCGAGCAGCCACCAACTGGCCGCCGCCGTCAGCACGACGAGGGCGACGGTCCGCAGCCCGGCGGGGGCAATCCAACCGGGCGGGGCTGAGTCGAAGGGTCGAGTCATGGCCCGTCCAGTGTATTGCACAGGAAGCGGGCACACACGCTCTTCATCTCGCAAAATCTTGTAGGCCGATCCGCCGACCGGGCAACGAGTTGCGGGACGCCTGCCGAAACAGGTGGCACACCGGCGTCGGGTTTGCTCTGAGGTTCTGTGGCGTCAGGATGACCCTCCCGCCTCCCCGTGCCGGGCCGCCCTGCCCGCCACGACCTCCCGGACGGCCTAGGCCGTCGGACCGAGGGCGACGCGACGGTCCGGCACCCCCGGCCCGTTCGCAACCGCCCCTCGTAGCCGGATTTCCCGGACCCGAGCCGCGCCGGCCGCGGCCTTCTTCCACACGGTCCACTGCCCCACCCGGGCGCCGCACGCCCGCCGGTCCGCCGGCGGTCGGGGATGACCCCCGCTTGGAGTCCGCCGATGACCCGCACGCTCCTCCGTTTGCTCGTTCTGCCGGCCGCCGCGGCCGTCGCCCTGGCCGTCACCACCGTCAACCCGACCGCCCTGGCCGGTGCCGAAGGGCTGTCCGAAGCCGACCTGTTCGCCGCTGCCGAAGACCCGGAGCTGACGGCCGTCAACCACGACCTGGACCGGCGACTGGAGGCAGTGGCCGCCCGCACCGCGTACAAGGAAGACCTGACCGACCAGTTGCTGGCCGGCCGCGTCACCCTGGCGGCGGCGGCCGACGGCTTCCTGCGGGTGAACCAGGACGTGCCGGAGTGCCTGTCGGCCATGCGGCTACACTTCCCTGGGGTTGACGACCGGGAGATGTCGGCCCGGAACGTGATCGAGTACGCCCGCCAGCGGGTGGCCACGGCCGCCTGGCCGGCCGTCAGCCGGCGGCTGACCGGCGAGTACCAGGCGGCCTTCCACCACGACCCGCAACAGTAAGCGGGCGCCTCGAAACCGGCCCGCTTACTGCCGGACCAGCGGCTGCAGCTCGCCGGCCAGGAAGACGCTGCCGGTCACGCACACCAGGTCGTCCGGCCCGGCGGCGGCCCGGGCCGCCGCCCAGGCGGCGGCGGCCGTCGGGTGGGCGGTGAATGGAGTGCCGGGGGCCACCCGGGCGAGCGCCGCAGCGAGCTGCTCCGGCGGCACGGACCGAGGGTTGTTGCCGTACTGCGTCAGGTGCAGGTGGTGGAAGAAGCCGGCCAGCCGGGCCAGCATGTCGGGGAACGGCTTGTCGGCCGAGCAGGCGAACACGACCGCCCGCCGGCCGGCCACCGGCACCGACTCGGCCAATGTGTCCAGCAGGGCGGCCACGGACGGCAGGTTGTGGGCGGTGTCCAGCACCACGGCCGGGGCCGTGCGGACCAGTTCGACGCGGGCCGGCCAGTCCACCGCCCGCAGCCCGGCCCGGAAGGCGGCGTCGGACACCGGGGCGGCCAGCCGTTCGACCGCCGCCACCGCCAGGGCGGCGTTGCCCGCCTGGTGACGGCCGAGCAGGTTCAGTTCGAGCGCGTGGCGGGTGCCACGCGGGGTCGTGATGCGGGCAACGCCCCGGGGCGACCGCCCGGAGGCGTTCACGGGCTGGTAGTCGAACGTGACCTCCCGCCCGAGCCGCCACAGCGGCGCCCCGATGTCCCCGGCGACGGCCTCGATGACCGCCGCCGGCCCCGGCTCCGTCACCCCGCTGACGGCCGGCACCCGCCGCTTCAGGACGCCGGCCTTCTGGTAGGCGATCGCCGCCAGCGTGTCCCCCAGTTGGGCGGTGTGGTCCAGCCCGACGGACGTGACCACGCACACCGCCGGCTCGCACACGTTGGTGCTGTCGAACCGCCCGCCCAGCCCCACCTCGACGACGGCCACGTTCACCCGCCGGCGGGCGAAGTGCAGGAACCCGAGGGCCGTGCCGATCTCGAAGAAGCTGGCCGGCGGGTGCGGCTCCCGGTCCATCTCTCGCACGGCCGCCGCGATGTCGGCTAGGCACGTCGCCAGCTCGTCGCCGCCGACCGGGACGCCGTCCACCTGCACCCGCTCCTCGACCCGCTCCAGGTGGGGCGAGGTGAACAGGCCGACGCGGTGGCCGGCCGCCCGCAGCACGGCGGCGGCCATCGCGGCCGTGGACCCCTTGCCCTTGGTGCCGGTGACGTGGACCACCCGGTACCGCCGGTGCGGGTCGCCGAGCCGGGCCAGGAGGGCGCGCATCCGCTCCAGCTTGAGGTCGGCCGGGGCGGCGGCCCGCACCTCGAAGTTGACGCGGCCGTACCAGAAGGCCAGGGCCTCGGCGTGGGTCATGTCGAGAGGGTACGGACGCCGGACCGAACAGCACCCCCGCGGCCGGCGACGGGGCCCGAGTTGTTCGACTCGGCCGGGCCGTGTCGGCCCAGCCGGACATAGACTGACAGCATCATCGGAGGGTCGTTGATGTCCTATCGCTCGGTGTTCGTCGTCCTGGCCGCCGCCGCGGTCGCCGGGCCGGCGGTCGCCCAGCCGTACCAGTTGTCTACCCTCGGGTCGTTCACCCCGGCCAGCGGGTTCGGCTCCTACGGCACGCTGGCCCAGGACGCCGCCGGCAACCTGTACGGCGCGACCGGCGACGGCGGGGCGAACGGCCCGGGGACGGTGTTCAAGGTGGTCGCCGGGCCGGGCACGGACACCACCCTCTACTCGTCCGACGACGGGGCGGACCGGGGCGACCCCTACACCGACCTGACCCTGGGGACGGACGGCGTAACCCTTTACGGAACCACGTTCGCCGGCGGGGCGGCCGGCAACGGCACGGTGTTCTCACTCACCCCGGTGCCGGAGCGGCGGTCGGGTTGGCGGCCGTCGGGCTGGTGGTCGTCCGGCGACGGACCACCCGGCGGTCGAAGGCCGGTGGTGCCCGGCGCAACGTTTAGAGGAGTTCCCGATGAGGCCGAGGAGAGAAAGAGCCGCCTGAGAGATTTGAACTCTCGACCCCCGCTTTACGAAAGCGGTGCTCTACCGCTGAGCTAAGGCGGCGAAACCGACCACAGGATGTTACCGCGCCCCGCGCCCCCGTCAATGCCACCGGGCCGCGGGGTTGCCCCCGCGGCCCGGTGTAATCGCTCGCCGGCCGGCGGCTACTTCTTCTTGCCGACCTCCAGTGCGTCCTCGATGCTGCTCAGGCAGTCGGCCAGGTGGGCCTTCGTCGCCCCGTCCTTGGCCTTGTCCTGGGCCTCGGCGATCTGCTTGGCCAGCCCCTTCAACGCCACCCGGGCCACGGCCCGCAACTCGCTCGACCGGGCCGGCGGCTCGAAGTCGATGGTCGGGCCGCCCCGCCCCGGGCTGAAGATCACCCCGCCGCCCCGCTGGGCCGGCTCGAACTCGGCCTTCAGCAGGTCGATGAACTCCCGCTGGAGGCCCCGCCGCAGCGGGTCCACTTTCACCTTGTCGTCGCCTAGCTCCTTCCACACCCCGGCCTGCACGTCGGCCACCAGCTCGCCCACCGTGTAGGCGTTGTCCGGGTCTTGCACCTCGCCGTCCAACAGCCGGGCCAGCCGGGTGCGGTTCATGAGCGACCCCAGCAGGGCCTTCTGGGTCGAGCCGATCGAGCTACTGATGCCCGAGAACTTGAACTGGTTGACCAGCTCCGGGTCGAGCAGCTTCTTGGGCGTCTGGAAAGCCGTGTCGGACAGGAACTTGACGGCCGCCTTCTGCTTGTCCACCGGCACCCGGTTGAACTGCACCCCGCCGCGGCCGGCCAGGGTGCGGCTCTCCACCACCCCGCCCACCTGCTTGGCCACGGCCGCGTACCACCGCGCCTGTTGGCCGAGCAGGTTCTGGTACGCCTCGGCCAGCAGGTCGTACTCCTCACCCTTGGCCGTGGTGGCGGCCGTCATGTACCCCAGCACCTTGTCCACGTTCTTCAGCCCCAGCCGGGTGGCCTCGATCGGGTCGTTGCCGATGTTTTCGGTCAGCACCGTCGGGTCCACGGAGGCGGCCACGTCCTCGCCGCCGAACCGCAGGAACGGCTCCTTGATCTGCTTGGCCGCCCACTCGTCCAGCGTCTTCCGCTCCTCCTCGGCGGAGGTCGCCCCGCTGACTGACTTGTACCCCCACTCGATGGCGAAGAAGTCGTACGGGGCCAGCTTCGGGATCAGGTCCTTGACCGGCACCTTGTCCTCCGGCTGGGCGACGTAGTTGTACCGCCCGTACGACATGATGCTCGCCACGTTGCCGTTCTTCTCCAGGAACTTGGGGTCGCGGAGCTGGTCGATGCTGTACGCCTGGCTGGCCCGGTGGTTGTGCCGCAGCCCCAGGGTGTGGCCCACCTCGTGGGCGGCCACGTACCGGATCAGCTCGCCGGCCAGGTCGTCGGCGAACGGCAGCTTCCGCGCCCGCTCGTCCTGGGCCGAGCACTGGACGAAGTACCACAGGTGCGTCAGCTTGACGATGTCGTGCCAGAAGATGATGTGGGCCGAGATCGTCTCCCCGCTCCGCGGGTCGTGGACGTGCGGCCCCATGGCGTTGGCCACGCCGTCGGCCACCCAGCGGATGACGCTGTACCGGGCGTCCTCCGGGTCCATGTCCTTGGGCGCGTCCTCGCACCGGATGGCGTTCTTGAACCCGGCCCGCTCGAACGCCGGCGCCCAGTCCTCGACGCCCTTCTTGAGCCACGGCCGCCACTTCTCCGGCACCTCGGCGGCCAGGTAGAAGACGATCGGCCGCTCCACCTCACTCACGTCGGCCGACTTGTTCTTCTTCTCCAGCCGGAAGCGGTTGATGAGCGCGCTCTCCGTCACCCACCCCTTCTTGCCGAACTCCTGGAAGTCCTCGACGAAGTAGCCCACCCGGGGGTCGAACGCCCGCCCCTGCATCGGCTCGTCCGGCAGGCCGACGAGGGAGTAGTGGACGACGGTGGTGCTGGTCCGCGGGGTGCCGCCGCCGCCGCCGAACGGACTGCCGCCGCCGCCGCCGCGGAACGTCAGGGTGGCCCGGGACTCGATGTTGGTGGGGAACGCCTTCACGTCGCCCAGGAACGACTTTTCCGTGTCCAGGCTGCCGCCCGCCGCCGCCCGGGTGGCCCCGACGCCCAGCGAGTCGCTCATGATGGTGCCGGTGGCCGTCACCACCACCGACCGATCCTTGCCCTCGGCCTCCACGCCCAGGTTGGCAATGATCGACTCGGTCTGCACCGCATCGACCGCCGCCTGGTTACCCTTGTCGGTCGCACGTTTGTCGAAGCTGGCCTGGTACACCAGAATCCGGTTGTCCTTGCGGACGAAGCGGATGAACTTGTGGCCCAGCTCGGCCCCGTTGAACCCGCCGCCCATGCCGCCGCCGCCGGCCGACGCCTTGGCCAACTCGGCCCGCCACAGGTACAGCTTGTCCGCGCCCAGCCGGTCGGCCGGGATCTCGTACAGCACCTTGTCGGTGCCCTTGCCGGTCTTGTCCGGGATGATGTGGACGTCGAACAGGCCCTTCTGCGTCTTGGCCTCCTTGGTCACCACCGCGTCGTACTTCTGGAGTCCGGGGGGGGCGTCCGCAGCCTTCTTGGTGAGCGGCGGGGCGGTCGGGATCGGCTCCTTCTTCTCGTCCTTCTTGGGTTCGTCCTTGGGCTTCTTCGGCTCGTCCTTCGGCCCCTTCGGCTCCTCCGGCTTCTTCGGCTCGTCCTTCGGCTTCTCCGGCTTCTTGGGGTCGTCCGGCTTCTTGGGGTCGTCCGGCTTCTTTGGCTCGTCCTTCGGCGTCTCCGGCTCCTTCTTGGGGTCTTCCTTCTTGGGCTTCTCGGGTTCGGGCTTGTTGTCGTCGGCATAACCGCTGGAAAGCCCCGCCAATAGGGCGAAGCCCAGCGACAACAGGAACGCACGGGGGAACATCACGGCTCCAGGCAGTCTGGGAAAACTGTAGCGGCCTTCGCCTCTATTTAACCCGACCGCGGATGAGACGCCACGGAAAACCGGCGGGTTGTGCGGGTCGGCCGGATGGGTAAAGTGGTACGACCGGAAGGGCTGGGTAGTCGCGTCAGCCAGCCAGAGCCGGCACCATGCGGCCGGCATCGACCCGCTGGCGGTGGAGCCGGCTGTACAGCACCAGCAGTGCAACCGGCGGCACGAGCAGTGCAGCCAGGAACCAGATCGCCTGCCGGGCTTGGTTGTATCCCAAGTCCATCGCCCACTTGGCGGCGATGATCGGCACGACGAAGGCGAACGTAATGTTCGCGTAAGTGAGCGATGACACGTCGACGGCGATCATGACCGGCCCTCATGTGGATGGGGATGTATTCGCGGGGCCGGGCTGCGGATTTACGGAATGTCTGCTACCGCCCGGCCCACACCTTGAGCAGTTCGACCACCACCCGCACGTTCGCCTCCATCTCCTCGACGCACACCCACTCCAGCGGGCTGTGGAAGTTGTGCTCGCCGCACGACAGGTTGGGCGTCGGCAACCCCTTCGCGGTCAGCAGTGCCCCGTCGGTGCCGCCGCGGATGCTCTTCTGCTGTGGCGTCAGCCCAGCCCGCCGCACCGCCGCCAGGGCGAACGGCACCGCGTCCGGCTGCCGCTCCATGCCGTCCCGCATGTTGCGGTACTGCTCGGTGATCGCTACTTCCACTTTCGCCCCGGGGTGTTCGGCCTCGATCTGCCGGCCGACCCCCCGCAGCAGCTCCGCGTATTCGGCCAGCTTCGGCGTGTCGAAGTCCCGCAGCAGGATGTGCAGGGTGGTCGTCGGCACGCCGCCGTCGATGCGGTACGGGTGAAGGAAGCCCTCACGGCCGTCGGTGGTTTCGGGCGACCGCTCCCGCTGTGGCAGCCGGCCCAGGAACTTGCCGGCCAGGCGGACGGCGTTGACCATCTTGCCCTTGGCCAGAGCCGGGTGGATGTTCACCCCCGTCACCGTCACGGTCGCCTTGTCGGCCGAGAACGTCTCCCCCTCCACCTCGCCGACGCCGGCCCCGTCCAGGGTGTAGCCCACGTCGGCTTGCAGATCGGCCGGGTCCAGGTGCAGCGTGCCCTTACCGATCTCCTCGTCGCAGGTGAACACCACCTTCACCGGCCCGTGCGGGATGGTCGTGTCCTCGCTCAGCAGGCGGGCCACTTCCATGATGACCGCCACCCCGGCCTTGTCGTCCCCGCCGAGCAGGGTCGAGCCGTCGGTGGTGACGAGGGTCTTGCCCACCAGCCCGGCCAGCTCCGGCGACTCGCTCGCCCGGATGACCAGGCCGCCGTGCGTCAGCGGCAGGTCGCCGCCGGGGTAGTTCCGCACCACCTGTGGGTTGACGCCTTTGCCGCTGAACTCCGGCGACGTGTCCACATGGCTGTTCAGCGCGACCGTGGGCGCCCCCGGCACGGTCCCGGGAATGGTGGCGTGGACGATGCCGAACTCGGTCAGGCGGGCGTCGGCGTAGCCCAGCGCCAGCAACTCGTCGCGG
Organism: Fimbriiglobus sp.; assembly: GCA_043787415.1. GTDB lineage: Bacteria > Planctomycetota > Planctomycetia > Gemmatales > Gemmataceae > JAXMAZ01. The sequence continues at coordinate 8,477 of JAYVUZ010000091.1, forward strand.
AGGAGCCGGGACAGGTCGAGCTGGCCCGGGGTGCTGGGGCACGTCGCGGACGTTTCGTCCGCCTGGGTGTCGATGCGGACGTACCGGAGGAAGCGGTCGAGAATGGTACTCATGGGGATGAATCTTAGGCGAGCGGCCGGCCTGAGCCGGTCCGGACCACGAACCGGACCGGCTCACGCCGGCCGCTCGCCAGTCGGTTTCGCCGTCACGCCTTTCTTCGGGCACAGGTCGGCCAGCGTGCAGCCCTCGCACCGCGGCTTGCGGGCGAAGCACACCGCCCGGCCGTGCAGGATCACCTGATGGCTGACCCGCGTCCACAGCGTTGGCGGCCACCGCTTCATCAGCGCGAACTCGACCTTCACCGGGTCGGTGTGGGCAGTCCAGCCGAGCCGCCGGCTGAGCCGGCCGACGTGCGTATCGACGGTGATGCCGGGCACCCCGAAGGCGTCCCCCAGCACCACGTTCGCCGTTTTGCGGCCGATGCCCGGGAGCTGCACCAGTTCGTCCAGCGTGCCCGGCACCTCGCCGCCGTGCTGCTCGATGATCGCCCGGCTGAACCCCCGGATGCTCTTCGCCTTCATGCGGAAGAAGCCGGTCGTCTTGACCAGCTCCTCGACCTCAGCCGGGGCCGCGGCGGCGAACGCCTGCGGCGTCGGGAAGCGGGCGAACAGGGCGGGGGTGACGAGGTTCACCCGCTTGTCGGTGCATTGCGCCGACAGGATGGTGGCGACGGCCAGGGTGAACGGGCTGGTGAAGTCGAGGCCGCACGGCGGGTCCGGGTAGGCGGCTTCGAGGCGGGCCAGGACCAGCGGCACCCGCTGACGGAGGGGGAGCATCGGGGTATTGTAGGGCACGGTTCACCGTGCCGTTCGGGGGCGAAGACGGCACGGTGAACCGTGCTCTACGCGGCCACCCGCACCGACAACGGCCGTGCCGGCGTCGGCACCACGCCCGCCCGCTGGAGCCAGCCGGGCACGTCCTCCGCCGGCAGCGTCACCAGCCGGCCCGGCCGGGCCGCCACGTCGCCGACCGTGGACACCGTCCACGCGGCGGCGTGCGGGGCGGCGGCGGTCAGCCGCTTCCGTGCCTGGTCGCACTCCAGCGGCGTCCACCGGCCGCGGCGCAGCCCGCCGGCCAGCACCGCCTCGGCCCCGAAGGTGTCGCCGCACACGACCACCCCGCGGGCGGCCAGCTCGCCGGCCGCCTCGCCCAAGTCCGGGCCGACCAGCCCGACCGACGCCGGCAGCGGCACCCACTCGCCGGTTACGACCGGGGGAAGCACGGCGGCCCGCCGCTCGGCCGCTTCGCACTCGTCCAGGTTTCGGGGCACCCGCCGTTTGCGGGGCCGCCGCAACTGGCGGTCGATGAGCAGTTGCAGCTCGATGCTGCCGCGGCGGGCCGAGCAGGCGTCGTCGAACAGCCCGAGCCGGACCGCCTCCCGGGCCGTCACCTCGGTCACGAGTCGGCCGCGGGCGGTGCCGCCCCAACAGGGGGGTGTCGGGAAGCCCACCCACGAGTCCGGCCCGGCCACCGCCAGGCGGTGGTCGCAGGCCAGGGCCAGTTCCAGCGCCGGCCCGCGGCACGGCCCGTCGGTGTAGGCGATCGTGACCGGCGCCAGCCCGGCGACGGCCCGGGTCAGCCGCTGGCCGGCGATGGCGAAGCCGAGCGGGTCGCCGAACCACGGCGGGGCGAACCGGCCGCGGACCACCAGCACGTCGAGGCCCGGGGCGGCGGCCACCGCCCGCACCGCGGCGGCCAGTTCCGGCAGCGTCGGGCCGGCGAGGTGCAGGGTGGCGATGCCGTCGCAGGTGGACACGCCGAGGTGGGCCGACTCGTGCAGCATGGGTTGCTGATCGTCCGCCGCGGCGGGGGCGGTGTCAACCCGAACCGGCCGTTCGTGGGGCACGGTTCACCGTGCCCTACGAACGGCCCCTCAACCCGAACTGGTGGCCCGCACGTAGAAGTAGCTGTCCTGGACGACCAGGTACAGCCCCTGCACCAGCACCGCCAGGCCGAACCCCTTGAGCAGCCGCTTGGCCCGGGTGAGCAGCACGGCGGCGGCGATCAGGTAGCCGACCCCCAGGCCGATGTTCACCAGCAGGATGGGGGCCAGCTCGGTCGGCGGCAGCAGCCGGTTGACCAGCCCCCACCAGGCGATGGCCCCGTCCACCGCCGCCCACAGGGCGGACATGAACCAGAACCCCCGCCAGTAGTCGCCGGGCCGGGCGAACAGGCCGGCGGCGGCGGCCGTCAGCCAGGCCACCGCCCAGCCGGTGAGTGCGACGATCAGTTGCCCGTTGAGCGTGTCCGTCATCGGCCCCTCGTGGTACGTGTCCCGTCTTCATTCGACCGCCGACCCGGCCGGGCCGACAACCCGGCTGTTGCCGGCCCCCACCCCGGTCGGGTATCCTGTCAGTCCCGCCCCGCTCTCCCTTCCGAGGTTCGCATGACCCGCCTCGCCCTCCTCGGGCTACTGGCCGCCACCATCGGCCTGGCCCAAGACCCGCCGGCCAAAGTTAAACCGACGAAGCCGCCGACGAAGCCGCCGGAGAAGCCCCGCACCGAGGCCGCCGCCGCCCCGGCCGGCAACCTCAAGGTGCTGCCCGGGTTCAAGGCCGAGCTGATTTACACCGTGCCGAAGGACACCCAGGGGTCGTGGGTGTGCTTGTGCCACGACCCGAAGGGGCGGCTCATCGCCAGCGACCAGTACGGGGCGCTGTACCGGGTGACGACCGGGGCGACCGCCGCCGACACGAAGGTGGAGAAGCTGCCGGTCGAGCTGGGCATGGCCCAGGGGCTGCTGTGGGCGTTCGACCACCTGTACGTGGTGGTGAACGCCGGCGGCGACAAGGCCGGGCTGTACAAGGTGGCGTTCGCCGGCGACACGCCGGGGAAAGTGACCAAGCTCCGCGGGTTCGTCGGGGCCGGCGGCGAGCACGGCTGCCACGCCGTCATGCTCCACCCGGACGGCAAGCGGCTGACGCTGGTGTGCGGCAACCAGACCAAGATGACGGATATCGCCACCAGCCGGGTGCCGAAGCTGTGGGGCGACGACCACCTGTTGCCGCGGGTGCCGGACGGCAACGGGTTCATGAAGGGCGTCCTCGCCCCGGGCGGGTACATCTTCAACTGCGACCCGGAGGGCAAGGAGGCCGAGCTGGTGAGCGTCGGCTTCCGCAACGAGTACGACGCGGCGTACAACCGGGACGGCGAGCTGTTCACCTTCGACGCCGACATGGAGTGGGACTTCAACACCCCCTGGTACCGGCCGACGCGGGTGTGCCACGTGACCAGCGGCAGCGAGTGGGGCTGGCGGAACGGGGCCGGCAAGTACCCGGCCTACTACCCGGACAACCTGCCGCCGGTGGTGAACATCGGCCCGGGGTCGCCGACCGGCGTCAGCTTCGGGTACGGGGCCAAGTTCCCCAAGAAGTACCAGGACGCCTTCTTCATCTGCGACTGGAGTTACGGCAAGCTGTACGCCGTCCACCTCAAGCCGAAGGGGGCGAGCTACGAGGCCGAGACGGTGGAGGAGTTCATCAGCGGGACGCCGCTGCCGCTTACCGACCTGGTGGTGAACCCGAAGGACGGGGCCATGTACTTCGCCGTCGGCGGCCGCAAGACCCAGAGCGGGCTGTACCGGGTGACGTATGTCGGCGGCGAGCCTGCCAAAGCGTCGACGACCAAGCCAGGCGAGTTGGGTGTGGTGATCGGTGGCCCCCCCAGTCAGGATGAGATCGATGCCATCGCCGGCCAGCGGACCCGTCGCCAACTCGAAGCGTTCCACGGCAAGCACGACCCGAAAGCCGTCGCCGCCGCGTGGCCTCACCTCAGTAGCCCCGACCGCTTCCTCCGCTTCGCCGCCCGCACGGCCGTCGAGAGTCAGCCGGTCGTCGGGTGGCAGGACAAAGCCCTCACCGAGACGAACCCGCAGGCCGCGATTGAAGCGATTCTCGCCCTGATGCGGGCGGCGGCCCCGTGCCCGGAACACGTTAAGGATGCCAAGCCGCAGCCGGAGTTGCGAGCGAAGGTGCTGGCCGCCCTCGGCCGGCTCGACTTCGCCAAGCTCACCGAGTCGCAGAAGCTCGACCTGGCCCGCGTCTACGAGGTCGCCCTGCACCGCCTCGGCAAGCCGGACAACGGCGAGCGGGACGCCCTGTTGGTCAAGCTCGACGGCCGCTTCCCGACCGGCAACCGCTACCTCGACGGCGAACTGCTCAACGTCTTGGTGTTCCTCCAGTCGCCGACGGCCGCGACAAAGGGCCTGAAGCTGCTGGCCGACGCCCCGACCCAGGAGGAGCAGTTGGAGTACGTCCGCGCCCTGCGGGTGCTCACCGCCGGCTGGACCCCGGAGTTGCGGGCCGACTACTTCAAGTGGTTCCTGAAGGCCGCCAGCTACAAGGGCGGCAACAGCTTCGCCAAGTTCCTGACCCTGATCAAAACCGACGCCGTCGCCCTGCTGCCGGAGTCGGACAAGGTGGCCCTCAAGCCGATCCTGGAAGCCACCCCGGCCACGACGAAGGTGGCGGCGGCACCCCCGCGGGCGTTCGTCAAGAAGTGGGCCATCGACGACCTGCACGCGGCCGTCACGCCGCTGCTGGCCGGCGGCCGCGACTACGACAAGGGCCGCCGGCTGTTCGCCGCCACCAACTGCTTCGGCTGCCACCGCTACGACAACGAGGGCGGCAGCAGCGGCCCGGACCTGTCCGGCATTGCCGGCCGGTTCAGCCCGAAGGACCTGCTCGAAAGCATCCTCGACCCGTCGAAGGAGGTTAGCGATCAGTACCAGGCGGTGGAAATCGAGACGGTGGACGGCCGCAAGGTGGTCGGGCGGATCGTGAATCTGAACGCCGACGGGGTGGACGTGCTGACTGACCTACTCGACCCGAACGGCATGACCAAACTGAACCGCAACAACATCGAGCGGATGACCCCGAGCAAGCTGTCGCTGATGCCGGCCGGATTGTTGGACACACTGACCGCGCCCGAGGCGGCCGACTTGATGGCGTACCTGCTCAGCCGGGGCGACCGCGGGGCGGCGGTGTTCAAGAAGTAGGGCACGCAGTAGTGTGCCGTCCCACGCGACCCCA
>JAYVUZ010000092.1:0-42925 GCA_043787415.1 Fimbriiglobus sp.
CGGTCAGGCGGCGGAAGGTCGCCGGTGTTTTCAGCAGGCGGTCGGAGTGGCTCATCCCGATAGACTACGAGAAGCGAGCTAATTCGCAGCGACTCTAATGACTCAGCCCTCCGCTGGAGACGCAATGACCGCTAACCTGACTATTCCCGCCGAAACCACTGCCCGGCCGCTCGACCCGCAGGCGGCCACCGACCGCTACGAGCGGACGGTCGCCGTGGTCGCCGACAGCCTGGCCCACATGGACGCCGTGCTGACAGCCGCCGAGGCCGAACTGGCCATCGCCCGCTACCACCACGTCCACCGTCTGTCTCACCCGCCAGCCGGCAACTGAGCCTTCCCCTGCATCCGGCCGGCACCGGGTGGCGAAGGGTAGGTCGAGCGGCCGCTCGTTCCCGTACCCTGCCCCGACCCGAGGACCAACCGATGCGGACACTGCTCACCTGCGGCCTGCTGGCCGCAACCGCCCTGCCGGCCGCTGCCGACCACACCAAGCCCGTCCGGAGCGTCGCCAAGCTCGCCGCCCAGGGCGGCCGGTTCACCACTCTGCTGGCTGCCGTCAAGGCGGCTGGCCTGGCTGACGCCCTGGACGCCGACGGCCCCATCACACTGTTCGCCCCGACCGACGAGGCGTTCAAGAAGCTGCCCGAGGGGGCGGTGGCCGACCTGCTGAAGCCAGAGAACAAGGCCGAACTTGTGCGGCTGCTGAAATACCACGTCGTGGCCGGCAAGGTGTCGGCCAAGGACGCGGTGGCGGCCGAGTCGGCCAAGACGCTCCAGGGCGGGAGCGTCCGGGCGCGGATCGTGGACGGCCGGCTACGGGTGAACGACAGCGACGTGCGGAAGACCGACGTGCCGGCGGCTAACGGGGTCATCCATATCCTGGATACAGTGCTGATCCCACCGAAAGGCCACTGAGTTGTCGCCATCCGCCGCCATCGCCGAGGGGGTCGTGCCACTGGCCGCCGCCCCGCCGCCGGTGCTGCCCCGGGTGGCGGCCGGCGATCCGGCGGCGGTGCGGGAGTGCCTGACCCGGTACGGCGGGCTGGTGTGGGGTATCGCCCGGCGGTTCCTGGGCAACTCGGCCGACGCCGAGGACGCGGTGCAAGATGTGTTCGTCGAGGTTTGGAAGTCGGCCGGCCGATTCGACCCGTCCGTGGCGGCCGAGACGACGTACATCGCCATGATCGCCCGCCGCCGGCTGACTGATAGCCGCCGCCGCCAGGGCCGCCGGCCGAAGGCCGAGTCGCTGGTCGGCGAGGTGGCGGGGCGGGCCGGGCCGTGCCCGGTGGAGCTGGCCGACGACGCGGCGGCGGCGGCGCGGGCGCTGGCCGAACTCCGCCCCGAGCAGCGGGAGGCAGTGCGGCTGGCAGTGGTGTGCGGGCTGACCCACGACCAGATCGCCGAGCAGACCGGCCTGCCGCTGGGCACCGTCAAGTCGCACGTCCGCCGGGGGCTGCTGCGGGTGCGGGACCGACTGACCGCGAATGGGGGGCCGCAATGACCGCCGACACCCCGCCGAGCATCGACCGGCTGTTCGACCTGCTAGCCGACCGGTCGGTCGGGCTGCTGCCGCCGGCTGACGCCGCCGAGCTAGCTGCCCTTCAGGCCCAATGGCCGCACGTGCCGGACGACGCCTTCGACCTGGCCGCCGCCGCCGCCGACCTCGCCCTGTCGTCGCCGGCCGGGGAGCTGCCGCCGGCGCTGAGAAGCCGCGTCCTGGCCGAGGCCCCGGAACACCTGTCGGTCACTCGACCCCGGGCGAAGTCGCGCCCGCTGGCGTGGGCCGGGTGGGCGGTGGCGGCCGGGCTGGCGGCCGGGCTGGTGTGGGTGAACGTGGCGACGGTCCGGCCGCCGGGGCCGGTCGAGTTCGCCCGTCGTGCTTCCGCCGTCACCTTCCCGGCCAAGACCGGGGCCGGCGAAGTGCTGTGGGACGCCTCGACGCAACACGGGTTCCTGACAGTCCGTGGGCTGCCGCCGAACGACCCGGTGAAGGAACGCTACCAGCTCTGGATCGTAGACGCCGGCCGCACCGACCCGGCGCACGCGCAGCCGGTGGACGGCGGGTTGTTCGACGTGGGGTCGGACGGGGTGGCGACGGTGCCGGTGCGGGCGGCCCTGCCGGTGCGGCAGGCGACGGCGTTCGCCGTCACCCGGGAAGTGCCGGACGGGGTGGTCGTGTCAGCCGGCCCGCACCTGGCCGTGTTCACCCGCTAAGGCCCCACTGATCGGTCAGCCGGCCGGCGACGGTTCGAGGGCGTACACGTAGGCGGTGCCGTCGGCCCCGGCGATCGCCACCCGGTCGCCGGCCGGACTGGCGGCCAGGTCGCGGCCGCTGGCCGGCACGGTGACCGTCACCACGCTGGCCGGGTCGCTGCCGGCCCACACCCACAGCCGGCCGCCATTCCCGCCGCCGGCCGCCACCACCCCGGCCGGGGTGAACGCCACGCCCCAGGCCGTGCCCTGGAACGCGTCCTTCGGCTTGAGCTGCGTCGGCTTGCCGGTCGCCCAGTCGAACGCCACCACCAGCGGGTTGCCGACGCCGGCGAAGGCGTTCGTGACGCTGCCGATGCCGCAGCAGGCCAGCCGCGTGCCGGCCGGGTCGAAGGCCATGCCGCGTGCCCCGCCGATGTCGGCCCGGAAGCCGGCGTCGTACTTGTGCAGCGCCGCCGCGTCCAGGTTCCGGCCGCACGCCCCGGTGGTCACGTCCCAGTCCTTCACCACCCCCTTCAGGTCGCACGACGCCAGCCGCGTGCCGGCCGGGTGGAAGGCCAGGTTGTAGACGTGCGACTCGTGCCCGGCGAGGGTCCGCAGCGGGGTGCCGTCGGCCGCCCACAGCTTTATCAGCCGGTCGTTGCCGCACGAGGCGACGGTCGCCCCGTCCGGGCTGACGGCCACCGCCCGCACCCAGCCGTCGTGGGCCGCCACCGTGCGGACCGGCTCCGGCGTGGCCGCGTCGCCCCGCCACCACACGAGGGTGCCGTGGTAGTCACCGGACACCACCATGAATGGTCGGGCCGGCGGGGCGGCCGTGGCCCCGACGGCGGCCGACAGGGCGAGCGACTCGGCCGCCGGCACCGGCAGGAACGCCAGCCCCCGCACCCAGCCGGCGTGCCCGGCGAACCGGGCCGTCGCCCCGGTCAGCAGGTCCAGCCGGCGGACCGTGCTGTCCTGGGCGGCGGCGAACAGGAACCGCCCGGCCGGGTCGAACCGGCACGCCACCAGTGGGCTGCCGACCTTCCACGAGCGAAGCAGGCGGGCGGCGGTCATGCCAGCACCTCGTCGATGGCCGCCGCCTTCGGGTCGGCCACCGGCACCGGCCGGCCGTTCGGGTAGAAGTTCTTGGCCGGGTCCAGCCCGACCGCCCGTAGGTAGGTGTGGAACAGGTGGCCGGCCGTCACCTCCCGGTCGGTGACGGCGGTGCCGGTGGCGTTCGTCCGGCCCACCACCGCCCCGCCCTTGATGCCGCACCCGGCCAGGGCCACCGACCACGCCGCCGACCAGTGGTCCCGGCCGTACAGGTGGTTGATCTTGGGGGTGCGGCCCATCTCGCTCATCACCACCACCAGGGTGGTGGCCAGCATCCCGCGGTCGGCCAGGTCGTCCAGCAGGGCGGCGAACGGCCGGTCGAACTCGCCAAGCTGCTCGATGTGGAAGTCGAAGTTCTCGTGGTGGGTGTCGTAGTTCGAGTGCGACACCTTGACGTAGCTGACCCCGGCCTCCAGCAGCCGGCGGGCGAGCAGCAGGTGCCGGCCGAAGTCGTGCCGGCCGTAGCGGTCGGCCACGGCGGCGGGTTCCTTCTCGACGGCGAAGGCGTCGGCCCGGCGGTACACCCGCTCGGCCTGGGCGAACGACTCGGCGTAAGCCTCGGTGGCGGCGCTGCGGCGGGAGCGGTTGAACCGCTCGTCCAGCTTCCGCCGGAGGTCTTCCCGCTGCCGGTCGGCCGCCTCGGACAGCGTCGGCGGGCGGAGCAGGTCGGCCGGCGGCTTGCCGTCGCTGAGGGCGACCGACGCGAACTGCGGGCCGAGGAAGGCGGCATCCTGTTTGGTGAACCCGCCGCCGCCGCCGGCCGGCAGGATGTGGATGTGCCCCGGCAGCGGCTGGGCGTCGGCCCCGAGCAGCTTGGCCGCCACCGCCCCGACGTGCGGGTACTCCAGCCCGGCCTCCGGCCGGCGGCCGGTGAGCATGATCTGCTCGCCCACCGCGTGGTCCGGCACGGCGCTGTTCAGTCCGCGGACGATGGCCAGCCGGTGGGCCTGCTTGGCCGTGTACGGTAGCAACTCGCTGATGTGTGTGCCGGGCACCGACGTGGGGATGGCCCGGAACGGACCGCCGGTGTCGGTGCCCGGCTTCGGATCCCAGCTCTCCAGTTGGCTCACCCCGCCGGCCAGGAAGATGACCAGCACCCGCTTCTGGCCCTTGGCCAGGTCGGCGGCGGCCCCGGGGGCGGCGAACGCCGTCGCCGCCCCGGCGGCCGAGGCGCCGAGGAACGTCCGCCGGGTCAGCCGGTGGGCGGGGGTATGACAGGCATAGCTCGCGGTGCCCATGTCGCCCGTCTCCGTTAGTGGTTGAAGCGGAACTCGGCCGACGCCAGCACCGCCCAGGCCGCCTCGGCGACGGCCGCTGGGCGGTCGGTCGCCCCGGCCAGCATGGCGACCACGTCGGCCCGTTCGTCGGCGGTCGGGGGCCGGCCGAGCAGGCTCAGGAACAGTTCGTCGGCCACCGCCCGGTCGTCGCGGACCCAGGCCAGCCGCCGGGTCAGACCGCCGGCCTTCGGGTCCAGTAGGCCGCGGACGGTCGGGCCGAACTTGAGGAACAGCGACTGATCCAGCGACGGCGTGAATCCGCCTTCGAGCTGCCCCGGGGCGGCGGCGAACTTGGCCCGGAACCGCTGCACCTGTGGGGCCAGGGCGGCGTCCACCGCGGCCGGCGTGGCGGCCTTGCCGAGCTTGGCCCGCTCGGCATCGACCCGGCCGGTCGCCTGGAGGACCGCGTAGGCCAGTTGCTCGGGCAACAACGGCCGCACCTCGGCGGCGAGCAGGCGATCAGTCGGTACCGTTGCCGATACCTCGCTCGACCGCTGGTACGTCTCCGACCGGACGATCTGGCGGACCAGCCATTTCACGTCGAAGCGGTGGGCGGCGAACTCGTCGGCCAGCAGGTCGAGCAACTCCGGGTGCGACGGCGGGTTGCCGGCGTGGTCCAGGTCGAGCGGGTGAACCAATCCGTGACCCATCAGGGTGGCCCACAGCCGGTTGACGGCCGTCCGGGCGAACGCCGGGTGGGCGACCACCCGGCCGGCCAGCCGCGCCCGCCGGCTGAATGTCGGCACCGGCCGCACGTCCTTCGCCGGGGCGACGGTGTACTCCTGTCCCTTCACCGGCCGTGGCTCGGCCACCGTCTCACCGGCCGGCAGCCGGGGGCGGGCGGTGTGCGTCCGCTTGGCCCGGTCGAAGACGCTCACGAACGTCACCTCGCCGTCCGCCTTCTCGCCCAGCACGGCAGTCGGCACCGTCGGCGCCGGGAACAGCACCGTGCGGTTGAGGAAGGCGAACAGGCCGTGGTAGTCGGCCTGGGTGTAGTCCTCGACAGTGGGGTGGTCGTGGCACTGGGCGCACTGCCAGTCGCGGCCCAGGAACAGCCGGCCGATGTCGCGGGTGACGAGGTGCGGCTCGCCGTCCCGGTCCAGGTAGAACTTGGCACCAGGCCGGGTGGCCGGGTCGACCCCGTCGGCGGACAGCAGGTTCCGGACGAGCGTGTCGAACGGCGTGTTGGCGGCGGTCGCCGCCCGTAGGTGCTGCTCCCAGGCGGCCCGCGGCACCTTCTCGTCCTTCCGCCGCTCCATGAACCAGACGTCGTACACCTGGGCCATGCGGCGGGCGAACCCGGGGCCGGCCAGCAGCCGGTCGATGAGCCGCGCCCGCTTGGCGGGGTCGGCGTCGGCCAGGAATGCTCGGACTTCGTCGGCCGTCGCCACGCTGCCGGTCAGGTCGAGGGTGACCCGGCGGAGGAACTCGGCGTCCGACGCCGGCGGCGACGCCAGGCTCAAGTAGCCCGGGTGCCCGGCCGTAACCAGGCGATCGATGCGGGCGGCCAACGGGGCGGGGGCTGATGCGACGACCGACACGACGACGGCAGCGAAAACGCTGCCGCTAAGGCAGGGCATGGGGAACGGTCCTTGCCCGGTGGTGGGCGTCGGAGGGAGTGGCGCCCAGGGTCGGACCGCGGCCCGGGGCAGTTACCGACAGGACTCCGATCATGCCCCAGGCCAGCCGCGAACGCAAGCAAGATTTTTCCGGGCCGCAATCCCGCCGCGCAATCGGTCAACCCAACCCCCGGAGTCAGCCGATGCTACCTGCGTTACGCCTCCGGCCGGCACCGCACCCGCCGCCGTCTCGGCCCGCCGGGCCATTCACTCCGCGGCCTCGCCGCGACGACCGAGACCAGACACACGCATGGCTCCCACCCTGTTACTTTGCGGCGCGTTGGCGATGGGACAGCCGCCCGCCGCCGAGCCGCCCCCGCCGCTCGACTTCTCGGTGGTCGTCCCGCCGCGGGCCGCCGCGGCTCCGCCGGCCGCCGCGGCCGCCGCGGCTCCCCGCTGGCCGCTCATGCGGTTGGCCCAGGGGACGTGGCTGGGGGCACTGCTGGACGACAACCGCATCACCGCCTACGGCTGGACCGAGTTCTCGTTCACCACCGGCACGGCCCGCGGGTCCAACCTGCCGGTGCCGTTCGTGGACCGGCCGAACGAGTTCCTGCTGAACCAAAACTTCCTGCACGTCGAGCGGACCATCGACACGGCCAAGCGGGACTACCAGTGGGGGTTCGTCGGCGAGGTCATCCTGCCCGGGTCGGACTACCGCTTCACCCTGCCCCGGGGGCTGGCCAACCGCCAGTTGGAGAGCAACGCCGGCGGGCCGCAACTGTACGGCATCGACCCGTACCAATTCTACTTGCAGGCGTTCCTGCCCGACCTCGGGCCGCGGGGCACCAAGGTGATCGCCGGCCGGTTCGCCACCCACTGCAACATCGAACTGGTGCAGGCGGTGGACACCCCGTTCGTGTCCCGGTCCCACCTGTTTCAGAACAACCCGTTCACCCACACCGGGGTGTGGGCCACCAGCCAGCTCACCGACGACTGGTCGGTGGGCAACGGGTTCGCTACCGGCAGCGACACTTTCATCGACCCGGCCAACCGGCTGACCTACCTCTTCCAGCTTAAATGGGCACCGCCGAGCGGCCGGACCTCAGTATGGTTCGACGCTGTCGTCACCAACCCGAAGTTCGACGAGCAGCAGGCGTTCGCCTTCTACAACGTGTACGAGGTGATCCTGACGCACAAGCTGTCGGACCGACTGACTTATACCGCGGACGCCGTCTACTCGCACACCCGCGGGGTGCCGGACATCGGGTTCACCGACTGGTATGGGGCCGCCCAGTACCTCACCTACCAGCTCTCCCCCACCCTGAGCAGCACCGTCCGGGCCGAGCTGTTCAACGACTCCACCGGGTTCCGCACCGGCGGCGAGGGGCTGTACACGGCGGTGACGGCCGGGCTGGCCTGGAAGCCGCTGCCCGAGCTGCTGGTCCGGCCGAGCGTGCGGTACGACCACAACGAGGGCAGCCGCCCGTTCGAGGGTAAGCCGGACCTGTTCACCGCCGCCCTCGATGTGATCGTCCGCTGGTGACTGCCCGTTTCCCCCGGGCGTGCGGCCGGAGGCCGCCGCCCCCCACCGAGGTACTACCGATGTCACGGATGACTCGCCGCGGCCTGCTCGTCGCCGGTCTGACGGCCACCCCCGGGCTGCTAGCCGCCGCCCGGGCCGATGACAAGAAGGAGACGGTGCCGCCGGGCACCCCGGTCACGATCACCGTGACCACCCAGGCCCCGCCGCCGGACGTGTCCATCAGCCTGGGCAAGCGGACCGCCCAGGTGACGCCCAGCCGGGTGCGGTGCAACCACACCGGCGGCGGCAACATCGACGTCCAACAGCCGTCAGCGGACACGCTGGTGGTGACCATGACCGGGGCGGCGGTGGCCTACGGGTCGCCGGCCGGAGCGGCGTCGGCCGCCCTCGACTTCGTCCTCTCGCAGGCGTTCGACGTGTCCTTCGATAAGCCGACGGTGAAGGCGGCCAAGCTCACCCTGGAGTGCCGGCTGATCGGCTTCCTCCGCAGCCACAAGACCGGCACGGCCGAGGTGAGCGGGGCGGCATCGGTCGGCGGGGCCGGCTGCCCGGGGCTGGCGGTGCCGGTGCCGAGCCACGCCGTCGGCGGGTGCGAGAGCCTGTCTGTGAACGACAAGGAGGGGCCGGTGTCGGTGGTACTGGCGGCGGCCGGCACCTTCTGCCTGACGCAGACGTTCCGGGTGTCGGCCACCATGCCGAAGGCATTCCTGCCGTGCAAGGCGCCGTCGGCCGAGTTCGCCCCGGACCCGGCCCTGGACCCGCTATGGATCAGCGCCAAGGAGCCGTTCAAGGGGGCCAAGAAGGGCGACCTGGGGTTCCAGGTGACGCTCAAGGTCGCCCCGCAAGACGTGCCCGAGCCGGCCAAGAAGTGAGCCGGCTGGGGCGGCCACGGGTCACCGCCCCGGCCCCGGGAACACCTGCCGCTGCTTCTCCTCGACGGCCCCGAGCCGGCTGCGGAACGCCTCGTGCTGCTTCCGCCAGGCCTCGAACTCGGCGTCGCTCACCACCTGTTTGAACACCGACGCCGACCAGCCGGCCGGCCGGCGGGGGTCGGGTGGCGGCGGGGTGGCGCCGCCGGACCGTCGGGGCGGGTCGGGCGGGGCGGTCGCCGCGGCGTGCGGGCCGGGGTGCCGGTCGTACACCGCCACCCGCACCTCCACCGTGTCGCCGACGGCCAGCGGGGCCGTCGTTCGCTTGCCGTCGGTCTCCACCGACTTGGTTAGTGCGGTCGTCTGGAAGTTGATCCGGCCGCCGGCCTCCAGCCCGTCCGGCTCCCGCTCCGGGTCCGGCGACGGCAGGCGGTAGAACTCCACCTGGCCGAACGGCCCGCTCTCGCGGAACACGCCCAGCTCGCGGACGAACGGCCCGAGCTTGGTCGTGTCGGCCGCGGTGTCGGTCAGCGGCAGCGGGGTCCACGGCCCGCCGTTGACGCTGTACACGGCCACCGCCCGGCCCAGCCCGAGCGGCGACCGGGCGGCGTACCCGACCTGCACCTGCCCGCCCACCCGCAGCGGCATCCCGGACACGTCGAAGTCCTCGGCCGGGCCGTCCTCCTTCGGATCCTTGAGCACCTCGGCCAGCCGGGTGACGGCTGGCGGGGTGTCGGCCTGAACCGTCAGCCCGCGGCGGGGCGAGGCGGCCAGCCCGAACCCGTGGTCATCCTCGGCGTGGACGCGGTAGGCGGTGGCCCGCGGAGGCGGCAGGAACCGGGTGGTGCCGGCCGTGCGGGCGGCGTCGAGTTGAAGCGGCACCCGGATCGCTTCCCCCTCCCGGCCGGCTGAGTCCCGGGCCGATATGGCCACGCTCGCCGACGCCACCGGCTTCGAGAAACTGACCCGCACCTCGACCTCATGGAAGGGCACGGCCTCGACTTCACCCTGCTGCTGTTCCCGGCGGTACAGACGTTTGCCGGCCGGGTCGAGCCACGGCGGCGAGACGGTGGCGGCGGTCAACTCCGTCACGGCCGGCCGTGGCTCGAACGTCACCCGGCCGGGCGTCTGCAGGCGGCCGTCGCCGACGCGGCTGGTGAAGGTGAACGGGTCGGACATCGGCGGCAGGGTGGCGGCGAACACCGACCGGCCGTCCGGCAGGGTGTTGGTGAAGGCGAGGTCGAATGTCTCCGCCGGTTGGCCGTCCGGCTGCACCCGCAGGCTGCCGCTGACCCAGTCGCCCACGTCCCCGCTGGCGACGAGGCGGACCGTCACCGGGTCGCCGGCCGGCCACAGCGGGGCGGTGTCGTCGGCCAGTTGCACCGACCGCGGGATGTCCACCGGCAGCAGCAGTTGCCGGGCCAGCAGAATGGCGGACAGCGTCGGGATGACGAGCAGGCAGAGGGCGGCGACGGCCGCCACCGGGGCGAGGGTGTAGAGGGCGTTGGCTAGTGGCCGGCGGTCGGCGAGGGTGCGGAGCAGGTGGCGGCCGGCGAGCTGCTCGGCCTCACGGGCGACGATCGCGATGAGGGCGGGCGACATGCCGTCGGTCTTCGCCCCGGGGCGGGTGAGTTGCAGGGCCGTCACCAGCCGGTGGCCGAAGGCGGGGACCGATGCCTCGGCACGGCCGGCCAAGGTGTCGAGCGTCGGCACCCGAGTGCGTCGTAACAGCCACAGGCCGGCGACGACTGCGACCGCCAGTTGCCCGACGGTTAGCACCAGCCGGACGGCGAACGGCGTGTCCCGCCGGCGGTCGATGAGGTAGTCGGTCAGGCAGGCGAGAACCAGCCCGGCGGCGATGACCGCGACCCAGCGGGCGACGGCCCACGCCAGCAGCCCGACCGCTTCGCGGCGGCGCCAGGCGACGAGTTGTCGGGTGAGGGTGGCCATGTCAGCTCAAACTCGACACACGACGGGCGACCCACTCCACCGCCAGCAGCCCGAACACCAGCAGGAACGCCCAGCGGTTCCACAGCAGCACCTCTTCCCGCAGCGTCACCGGCACGCTCGCCGGCGTCACCCGATCGGGCAGCGTGGCCACGTCCTCCTCGCGGTAGAAGCCACCGCCGCTGACCTCCGCCAGCTTCCGCAACTCGTCCTCGGCCGGGCCGCCGGAGGTCAGCTCGTGGTCCGGCGGCAGGCCCACCCGGTAGTCCAGGCCGACCGGCTCCGGCCCCGCGTCGAGCGACAGGGCGAACCGGCCGACGCGGTTGAACGGCAGCGTCGCCACGAACTCGCCCGGCTGGCCGGGGGTCGGGCGGAACACGACGGCCGTCGGCTCCGGCGGGCCGTCCAGCCGGGTCAACTTCGCCTCCACGGCCTCGGCGGCGAGCGGCAGCAGGTCCGCCGTGAACAGTCGGGCGTACACCCGGCCGACCTGGCCCAACTGCGGCTCGGACGGGTCGAGGGCCAGTTGGGCCAGCTTGGTACCGAGCGCCCGCGGCGCCCCAGCGGCGTACACCAGTTGGCCCCACAGCCGGCCGAAGTACTTGTCGGCCGCGTTCAGTCGCCAGCGCCACGCTTCCTCGAAGCCGACGAACAGCACCGACCCCTTGCCGTAGTAGTGGCCGGCCAGCACCGGCAGCGGCTTGCCGTCAGCCGTCTTGCGACCCGGGTGAACCAGCAGCGCCTCGGCCGCCGGTTTGAGCTTGCCGACCGGAGCGGCCCAGTACAGCTCGGGCAGCGTTGCCCAGGCGACGACCGTCTCGGCCGGGGTGTCGGCGAGGCTGAGCACCGGGCTGCGACCGCCGGCCGGGGTCGGCGTCGGCCGGTACGCCTCGTCCCCGTCCGGCTTGCCGTCGAGTTCCACCGGCAGCACCTCGGCAAGAGGGGTGCCGGCGAACGACCGCGGGTTGTGCTGCCGGCCGGCGGCGACGATCAGCCCGCCGCCCTCCACCACGTAGTCGCGGACGTGCCGCTGCTGGTCGGGCGTCAGGGCCGACGCCGGCACGTCGCCGAGGATGACCAAGTCGTAGGCGAACAGGGCCGCCCGGTCCGGCGGGAAGCGGCCGACGAACGGGGCGGCGGCCAGCACCCGGCGGTCGGCGTCGGTCAGGTAGAACGTCGCCTCCACCCGGCGGTCGCGGAGCAGCAGCCGTTGGAGGAACTTGAAGTCCCACCGCGGCACCGAGTCTACGACCAGCACCTTGAGCTTGCGGTCGCTCACCCGCACCGGCTTGGTGGCGGTGTCTTCCGTGCCTTCGACGGCCAGGGCGCGGACGGTTATCGTGAGGGGCAGGCGACCGGGCTGGGCGTCGGCGGCGGCCGGCGCGAAGGTGAGCGTCTCCCGCCGGGCCGCGTCGCCGAGTTCGACGGCCGCGCGGGCCACCTCCCGGCCGTTGAGCGTTGCCACCAGTTCGGCCGGGCCGGTCAGCCCTCGGCCGGCGAACCGCACGCCCACCGCAGCCGTGTCGGCGACGAACAGCGTCTCCGGCACGCTCACGTCGAGGATTTCCACGCGCCCGCCGCCGGCCGCCCCGACGCACACCACGTGCACCGGCAGCTCGGCCCGCCGGCACTCCTCGGCGGCGGCGGCCAGCGTCAGCCGGCTGCCGGTGTCGCGGCCGTCGGTCAGCAGCACCACCGCCGCCGGGCGGTCGGCCACGTCCCGTCGGGCTAACTCGGCCAGGGCGTCGGCCAGGGCCGACCGCGGCTCGGTGCCGGTCAGGGTGGCCACCCAGTCGGCCGAGCGGGGGTCTTTGGGCGACCGGCCGGCGCCGACCGCCTCCGGCCGCAGCGGGCCGACGGCCGCCAGCCGGTCGAGTAGTTTGAGGCGGGGGTTGGTCAGCACCGCCTTCAGCACCTCCAGCCGCGTCGGCTTCAACGGGGTGTCGGCCGGCAGGTCGGCGGAGGTCGGGATCTGCGGCAGCTTCCGGTCCGGCGGCACTTTGTCGAAGGCGATGGCCGCCCGCCAGCGGTCGAGCACGCCAGGGCGCGGGTCGGCGGCGGTCATGCTCTGCGAGTCGTCGGCCAGCACGGCGACGGCCCGCGGCTGCTGGCGGGTGGTTTCGGTGGCGAGCGTCGGCCGCAGGGCCAGGAACAGCACGACGCCGAGGGTGACGGCCCGAATCGCTGCCAGCACGGACCGCCGCCAGGCCGCCACCCGGCCGACTTCCGCCAGGTAGAGCAGCACCACGGCGGCGGCAGCGGCCAGCCCGAGCAGAGCGGCGGCCCACACCGGCACGAAGCTACGGAAGGTCAGCACGGCGAACACGCTCACCACGCCCTCCCGCACGCCCACGCCCAGCCGGCTTCCGCCAGCCCGGCCACGAACACCAGCAGCAGCAGCCACACCGTCCACTCGCGGCGGCCCCGCTCGCCGGCCCAGTCGGCCGGCCCGTCGCCGGCGGTCACGAACACCGGGCGGAAGCCGAGTGTCTGTTCCGCCTCGGCGTCGGTCAGGGCCGTCAGGTCGGCAGTGTCCCGGAGGTCCGGGGTGACGGCAAACCGCACCGCGTCCGGCTCCACCCGGTACACCCCGGCCAGTTGGGTGTCGGTGGCGGTGACCGTTAGCGGGTCGCCGGCCGCCGGGCCGAGCGACTTCGTCGTACCGTCCGGCCGGGTCAACTCGAACGGTTGCGGGGCGGCCGGCGGGTGGTAGACGAGCGGCTCGCCGGCGGTGCGGTTGCGGTCGAGGACCGTTCGGGCCGACAGGTCGGCGAGTAGAAATTGCCAGACCGACAGGAACGAGCCGGCCCGCGCCGGCCAGTTGCCGCCGGTGTCGTCCAGGGCGGTGCCGACGACGACCACCTCGCCCAGCCCCACGCCGCGGCTGGTGACGAACGGCCGGCCGTCGGCCAGCCGGAGCAGCGTGCGGCCGGTCGGCTCCTGCTGCGGGTTCACACGGGTCAACTCGACGCCGGCGGTGACGATGCGGAACGGGTCGTCCTTGAGCTGGCTCAGAAACCCGTCGGCCGACTCCGGGGCGATGCGGAACGGCGTGTCCAACGGGGCGACGGCGAGCGGTTCCAGCTTGGCAGGCAGCAAGCCGTCGAGCGTGGCGTAGCCGTCCGGCCGGACGTTCGCCCCGCCGCCGACGACCAGCGTGCCGCCGGCCCGCACCCACCCCGCCAGCCGCTCGGCGTGCGGCCTCAGCCGGTCACCGGGCACGTCTGCCAGGATCACCAGGTCGGCGTCGGCCAAGCGCCCGGCGGCGAACCCGTCGGCGGGGACGACGCCCACCTCGACGACGTACTCGCGGCGGCGGACGGCTTCCACCGGGGCCAGGGCGGCTTGCAGGAAGTGGCCGGCCGAGCGGGTCGGGTCGGCAGCATCGGGTCGGCCGTCCACGATCAGGCACCGCACCCGGTCCCGCACGCCCAGCACCCGGTCCAGGCGGTTGTCGGCCGGCAGGTCGTCCGGGCCGACGGTGGCGGTCAGCACCTGGGCGCCGGGCCGGTCCAGCTTCGCGGTGAGAGTGATCGGCCGGGTCTCGCCGGGGGCCAGTTCGGCGACGGTTGCCGCCTCTGCCTCCGTCCGGCGGCCGTCCACCTCCACGGCTACGGTCAGCCCGCGGGCGGTGGCCGGGCCGGTGTTCGTCACCAGCACCGTCACGGGTAGCCGACTGCCGACGGCCGTCACCCCCGGCGGCAGGGTCATCCCACTGACGGCCACGTTCGTCGGCACCCGAACTGGGTCGCCGCAACGGACCAGCAGCAGCGTCGCCCGGCCCTTCAACTCGGCGGCCCGCGCCCGAACGGCCGCCGCCTGCCGCTGCCAGCCGGACCGCTGGAGGTCGCTGAACAGGTACACTTCCTTCGTCGGCGACAGCCCGCGGTCGAGCGCGGCGACGGCCTCCGACAGCCCGGCCAGCGGGTCGCCGCTGGTGGCCGTCGGGCCGACCGCCTTCACCACCTCCCGGGCCTGATCGCGGCTGCCGGGCGTCACCGGGCCGAGGAAGGTGGTGCGGTCGGCACACGAGTACGCCTGCACCGTCGAGCCGGGTGGCAGGTTGTCGAGGACCGCCAGGGCGGCCGTTTTGGCCCGGTCGAGCCGGCTGCCGGGGCCATCCCGGGCGGTCATGCTGGCCGTAGTGTCGAACAGGAACACCGCATCGACCCCCTCGCCGCGACCGCCGGCCACCAGTCCGGCCGTGGGTCGCGCCAGTGCCAAAGCCAGCAGCAGGAGGATCAGGCACCGTAGGGCGAGCAGGACGTACTCCTTGAACTTCAGCCGCCGGCTGGTCTGCCGGAGGCTGGCCTTCAGGAACGTCATCGCCGCCCACGGCAGCGGCTTGTGCCGCGGCTTGTACAGGAAGTGCAGGGCGATCGGCAGCGCAACCGCCACCGCTCCGGCCAGCATCATGGGGGCCAGGAGGCTCATTTCGCCCGCCCCATCTGCCGGCGGCGGATCAGGTACTCGGCCAGGGCCGGGCCGAGCGGCCGGTCGGTCCGCAGCTTGACGTAGCCGATGCGGGCGCGGTCGCACCCGGCAGACAGTTCGGCCAGGTAGGCGTTCACCGCTAGCAGGTAGGCCGGCCGCAGCAGGTGCGGCCGGGCGCGGATTTGTTCGCTGCCTTCCAGGTCGATGAACCGCACGTGGCCGTCCAGCGGGAACTCCTCCTCGTCCCGGTGCAGGACGTGAAACAGCACCACCTCGTGCCCGCGGAACCGCAGGTGTTGCAGCCCCTTCAGCAGTCCCGGCACGTCGGTGAAACAGTCGCTCACCAGGAAGACCAGGCCCCGCCGCGTGACCCGCTCGGCGAAGCGTTCGAGCAGCGGGCCGACGGCGGTCTTGTCCCCCGCCTGGGCGGCTTGCAGCAGCCGACAGACGGCGTGGACGTGGCCGACCTGCGACCCGGCCGGCAGCTCGGCCCCCCAGTCGGCGGCGAACGTCCGCACCGCGGCGCTGTCCCGCTGGTGGACGATCAGGTAAGCCAGCGAGGCGGCCAGCAGCTTGGCGTAGGCCAGCTTGTTCTGCGGGCCGTCGCCGTACCGCATGGAGTTGGACACGTCCACCAGCAGGTGGCCGACGTAGTTGGTCTCCTGCTCGTACTGCTTGAGGGCGTAGCGGTCGTTGCGGGCGTAGCTCTTCCAGTCGATGTGCCGGATGTCGTCGCCGGGGACGTACTCCCGGTGCTGGACGAACTCGACGCTGAACCCGCGGTACGGCGACTTGTGGTCGCCGACGCGCAACCCCTCGACCACCTGCCGGGCGGCGAGGCCGAGGGCCTCGGCGCGGGCGAGGATGTCGGGCTGGAGGAGGGTCGAGGGCATGGGCCGGTGATGGGTCTGTTTTGGTGGGACAGGCATTTCTGCCTGTCCAAAGTTTTGGACAGGCAGAAATGCCTGTCCCACCAACAAGAGGGTTACCCGACTGCCTTCGCGGCCGCTTTCAACAACTGTCGCACGACTTCCTCGACCGACACGCCCTCGCTGAGCGCGCTGAAGTTGAGCACCAGCCGGTGTCGCAGGATGGGCAGGGCCACGGCCACCACGTCGTCCCCGGCGACGTGGCTGCTGCCGCGGAGCAGGGCCGTCGCCTTGGCCGCCAGGATCAGGTTCATGCTGGCCCGCGGGCCGGCCCCCCAGGTCAGCCAGCGGCTGGCGAAGTCGGCCGCCTCCGGGGTGTTCGGCCGACTCAGCCGGGTGATGCGGCGAGCGAACTCGAACACCTTGTCCGACACCGGCACCCGCCGCACGACTTGTTGCAACGCCAGGATGTCGTCGCCGGTGAGCACCGGCTTCACCTCCACCCGGCGGTCGGTGGTGCCCTCCCGCATAATGCGGTCTTCCTCGGCGTCGGTCGGGTAGTCCACCTTGACGAGGAACAGGAAGCGGTCGAGCTGGGCCTCCGGCAGCGGGTAAGTGCCTTCTTGTTCGATGGGGTTCTGGGTGGCCAGCACGAAGAACGGCGACCGCATCGGGTGGTCGGTACCGCCGATCGACACCTTCCGCTCCTGCATGGCTTCGAGCAGGGCGGCTTGCGTCTTCGGCGGCGTGCGGTTGATCTCATCGGCCAGCACGATGTTGGCGAAGATCGGCCCGGGCAGGAACTTGAACATCCGCTGCCGGGTGGCCGGGTCGTCCTGGATGACCTCCGACCCGGTGATGTCTGACGGCATCAGGTCGGGGGTGAACTGGATGCGCTTGAACTGGAGGTCGAGGGCCTGCGCGAGCGTGCTGACGAGCAGGGTTTTGGCCAGGCCGGGCACGCCCATGAGCAGGGCGTGCCCGCGACAGAAGATGGCCGTCAGCACCTGGTCCACGGCCTGATCTTGGCCGACGATCACCTTGCCGACTTCCCGCTTGAGCCGCTGGTGGGCCATTCGCAGCAGCTCGACCATTTCCACGTCGTTCGTCGGGCTGCTAGACATGCGCGGCGGCCTCGGCGGGAGTCTGCTACCGTCATCGTACTGAAGGCGAGCGGCTCACTTCCCCGCCACCACCTCGATCAGCCCAACATCGATGTACTGGCCGCCGCGGTCCTGGTGGCAGTGGACGGCGATCACGTTCCGGCCCGGCTTGAGGGCCGCCCGGGCGGCCGGCAGGATGGGAAAGTCGTCGTACCCGCTGGTCCACCGGCCGACCCGGGCGGCCAGCACCCCGTTCAGGTACACCTCAGCGTCGTCGTCGTGGTGCATCCGCAGCACCAGCTCGCCGGCCGGCACGGCAGCCAGCTCGAACGCCCGCCGCGCCCAGATGTCCGACCCGGACCATTCGGTGCCGATCACCGCCCCGGGCGTGCCCTTGGTGCCGAACCCGCCCGGCCCGCTCTTCCACCCGGCCGCGTCCGTCCAGTCGGCGGCCCAGTCGGCGGCCGGCTTGTCCGCCCGGAAGTACCAGGTCTGGGGCTTCGCCTCGCTGGTCGGCAGTACCTCCCGCACCACCGGCGGCGGCCCCTTCAGCTCGGCGTGCCAGCTTGCGACTCGGGCCGGGTCTAGCTTGATCACCTCGCGGTCGTAGGTCATCAGGCCGTTGACTTCGCCCTCCACGTCGGTCGTCTGGGTGTATACGGCCGCCGACAGGCCGCGGCCGATGAGCGGGTGCAGCTTGCGGGTGAGCCGCTGGTACGCCGCCCCCAGGGCCGGCACGTCGGCGAACGACTCGTACCCCCAGTTGCCCTTGTCCTGCCAGAGGTGGCCCTTGACCGGCAGCCCGAGGCCGCCGTACTCGCCGAGCACGGTGGCCCGGTCCTTCATCACCGGGAACATGCCGGGGCCGGGGTAGTTGTGCATGTCCTTCATGTCGCCGTAGCCGCGGTCCTGCCACCCGCTCGGCCCGTTGACGAGTCGAGACGGATCGTACTGCTTGGTCCACTTCAGGATGTCGTTGGTGCTGTGCTGGCCCCAGCCCTCGTTGAACGGCACCCACGCCACGATGCAGCCGAACCCGAGGAGGTGGTCGATCATCTCCTTCAGTTCCGTGCGAAACTGTTTGTCGTCGGCCGCGTTGAACGTGGCGTCGGCCGGGGCGTTCGGGGCCACCCCTTGCGTCTTCTCGATGAACCCGCTGGGCATGTCCTGCCAGACCAACATGCCCAACTCGTCGCAGTGCCGATAGAAGGTGGCCGGCTCCACCTTGATGTGCTTGCGGAGCATGTTGAAGCCGAGCTTCTTGAGCACTTCCACGTCGTACCGCAGGGCGGCGTCCGACGGCGGCGTGAGCAGCCCGTCCGGCCACCAGCCCTGGTCGAGCGGGCCGAACTGGAACACCGGCTTGTTGTTGAGCAGCATCCGCACCACGCCCTTGTCGTCCGGCCCGATGCTCGTCTTGCGGTAAGCGAAGTAGCTGCCGGCCTGCTCGACGTGTCCCCCATCGTTACCGAACGTCTTGCGGGCGAGGGCAACCGTAGCCGGGTACAGGTGCGGCGAGTCGGGCGACCAAAGTTTAGTATCGGTCAGTTTAAGCCGGAACGGCTGACCGGGCTTCCCGTGAGCCACGCTGTCGCCGACAGTCGCCGTAACTGCCAGCTCATCTGTCCGCGGCCCGGTGGCATCCACCAGGCATTCCACCTCGCCCTTGTCGATGTCCGGGGTGAACACCACGCGAGTGATGTGGCTCGTCGGCACCGGCTCCAGCCACACCGTCTGCCAGATGCCCGTCACCGCCGTGTACCAGATGCTGTTCGGCCTCTCCACCTGCTTTCCGCGGGGCTGGCTGCCGGTGTCAGTCGGATCCCACACCCGCACCACCAACTCACCGTTGCCGTCGGTCAGGAAGTCGGTCACGTCCACACTGAACGGGGTGTTGCCGCCGCGGTGGGTGGTCAGCTCCTTGCCGTTGACGAACACCGTCGCCTCGAAATCCACCGCCCCGAAGTGCAGCAACATCCGCTGGCCCTTCCAGCCGGCCGGCACCACGAGCGGTCGCTTGTACCACAGGTTCTGCTCGGCCGTCGGGTGCTTGCCGACGCCGGACAGGGCGCTCTCGGCACAGAACGGCACCAGAATCTGGCCGTCCCACGTCTCGGGCTTGGCCGCCCCCTTCGCGGTGATGGCGTACTCCCACAGGCCGTTCAGGTTCTGCCAGTCCTTGCGGACCAGTTGCGGCCGGGGGTACTCTTGCCAGGCGTTCGTCGGCGTGACTTGCTTGCCCCACTTGGTCATGAGCGGGGCGGGTGCCGGCTTCCAGTCTGGCGCGGCGGCCAGCAGCAGGCCGAGGGAGAGGATGAACACGAGCAGTCTCCTGACGGGAATTCGCAGGGAGATTGATTAATCCGCGGCGGCCCGGTCGTCAACTGGCCGTTTCGTCCGCCCGTGGAGGCAGTGGGCCGAGGGCCTCGAAAAGCCCCTCCAGCACGGCGGCCATCGCCCCGCTGGCTTTGGTGTCGCCGGCCCGGACCAGTCGCAGCCGGTCGCGGAACGGCGGCAGGGTGCGGGCCGCCGCCAACGTCCGCAGTCGGTCGAGCAGATCCGGGGCGAGGTCTAGCAGCCGGCCGTGTAGCACCACCAGCGGCGGGGCGAACAGGTTAACCACCGCCGCCACTGCCGTTGCCAGGCCGTCCAGGGTGGCAGCCACGTCGGCGGCAAAGCGGGTCGGGTGGGCGGCGGCCTCGGCCAGCGCCTCGTCCCGGGCGAGCGGCCGGCCGGCGGTGGCCGACACCCGGCGGGCGAAGGCGGCGTCGGTGGCCACCGTCTCCAGGCAGCCGCGGTTGCCGCAGCCGCAGCGGTCGCCGCCTGCGGCAATAGTGATGTGACCGAGTTCGAGCGGCAGCCCGTGCCGGCGGCTGAGCGGCCGGCCGCCGGCCAGGATGCCGACCCCGAGGCCGCCGCTGAAGTCGATCACGGCCAGGTCGTCCAGCCGGCGGCTGCGGCGTTCGGCCAGGCACAGGTTGTCCATCTCGTGGCCGGCCGTCACCGGCAGGCCGAGCCGGGCGGCCAGGTCGTCCGCCGGCCGCTGGTCGTCGGTCTGGTGCAGGTTGGGCGAGAACACCGCCCGCCGGCCGGTCGGGTCGATCACCCCCGGCAGGCTCATGCCCAGGCCGAGGGTGCGGCCGGGGTGGTTGGCCATCCAGCCGCGGGCGTGGTGTTCGATGGCGGCCAGCAGCTCGGGGTAGCTGTCCGGGGTGGGGAAGCGGGCGTGCCGGCCGGGGTCCGGGCGTCCGTCCAGTCCGCCGGCCGCCAGCTCGCACCAGTCCGGTTCGACCGCCACCCCGATCACCTGGCTGGTGCCGGCCAGGCGGAGCAGTTGCCGGGGCCGGCCGGGGCCGTCGATGGTCCGGGCGTCGTCCTCCACGAACCCGGCGTCCACCAGCAGGCCGACCGCCCCGCTGACCGTCGTGGCACTGATGCCGGTGGCCCGGGCGATGTCCATGCGGGACAGCGGCCCGCGGGCGTTGAGCGCCTCGACGACGGCCCGCTGGGTCATCCGGCCGAGCAGTTTGGGCCGCACATGACTGGTCACGGCGTCCGGCCGGCGGCCCATCGGAACCCCCTTGCACCGGCCGGCGGGGTGGGCTAAGATGCCGGCGTTGCGGGATTGGTATATCGGTTGTGCCCGGCCTTCCCAAGGCCGTGAGACGAGTTCGACTCTCGTATCCCGCTCTCCCCGAAGGCCCACCCATACTCATGGGTGGGCTTCGCCGTTTATCCCCCGCATCCCGCCGGCTTCAGGTCGGTCGCCTCGGCCATCACCCCGAGCTGAATGACGCTCCGCTCCTGCTCTTTCTCCAAATACGCCCGGCCCTTCTTCACGTTGACGTGGTCCCACGGCAGTTGCTCCCCCACGGGCCGCTGGCGGTGGCTGTAAAACCCTACGTCGATACCCAGGTCGCGGAAGCTGTCCCACCACAGGTCGGCCCGGAAGCACTCCTTCCACGAGTCCAGCCGGGCGCCCCGCTTCCACGCCTCGTACAGGCCGGGGGCCACCCGCCGGTCGCCGCGGGTGAGGATGCCTTCGAGCAAGCTGGTCTCGATGTCGTGCTGCTTGATCTTCACCGCCCCGCGGATGGTCTTGTGGCGGTGCAGGTACTCGCCGGCCCAGCGGAAGTACTCCCGGCTTTGCATCCCGTTCCACTGGTACGGGGTGTGCGGCTTCGGCACGAAGTTGGACACGCCGGCCGTGACTTCCAGATACCGGCCGGTCACCTCCTTGCTCACCCGGCAGATCGTCTCGGCCAGTTCCACGATGCCGTCGAGGTCGGCGGGGCGTTCGCCCGGTAGGCCGCACAGGAAGTACAGCTTGACCTTCTGCCAGCCGTGGCCGAACGCCTGCCGACAGCCTTCCACCAAGTCTTCGTTCTTGATCTTCTTGCGGATCTGCTCCCGCATGTCGTCCCGGGCCACCTCCGGGGCGAGCGTCAGCCCGGCCTTGCGGGCGCCCTTCATGAGTTCCGGCAGGGTCCGCAACTGGTGGTTGATGCGGAGGCTCGGCAGCGACACGTTCACCCCGAGTGGGGCGAACACCTCGTACATCCGCTTGACCAGTTCTTCGAACTGCGGGTAGTCACTGCTGCTCAGCGACAGCAAGGAGATTTCGTTGGTGCCGGTGTTGCGGTAGCTTTCCAGGGCCGACGCCACGATGGTCTCGACGGACCGGAACCGCATCGGCCGCTTGATGACCGTGGACTGGCAGAACCGGCACTGGTGCGGGCAGCCCCGCATGATCTCGATGGCGATGCGGTCGTGCGGCGTCTGGACGAACGGCACGACGGGCTTGGTCGGCAGCGGGATGGCGTCCAGGTCCGTGCTGATGGTGCAGGGGGCGATCTCGGCCGGCACGTCCGACCGGGTGCGGTTGACCGAGGCGATGGTGCCGTCGCCGTGGTAGTCGAACTGGTAGAAGGCCGGCACGTAGGCCCACGGCACCCCGCCGGCGATCTCGGCCAGCATGTCCAGCCGCCGGCGGTGGGACACGTCGCCGTCCCGCAACGCCCGCACCTTCAGGTCGGTCCACCGCTCCAGCACCCACGGCAACGACTCCTCGCCGTCGCCGATGACGAACAGGTCGATGAACGGGGCCAGCAGTTCCGGGTTCTGGGCGCCGGGGCCGCCGGCCACCACCAGCGGGTCGGTGACCAGCCGCTCGTCGCCGAAGTGCGGCACCCCACCCAGGTCGAGCATGGTCAGGATATTCGTGTACCCGACCTCGTACTGGAGGCTGAAGCCGAGCACGTCGTAGCGGTGGAGCGGGGTGAACGACTCCAGCCCGTACAGCGGCAGCTTGTTCAGCCGGAGCTGGGCCTCCATGTCCGGCCAGGGGGTGAAGGCCCGCTCGCAGGCCCAGCGGTCGTCCCGGTTGACGAGCGAGTACAGCACCTGCAACCCGTGGTGGCTCATGCCCAGGGCGTAGGTGTCCGGGAAGCACAGGCAGATGGTGCCGCGGACGCGGCGGTGGTCCTTGGTGACGGCGTTCAGCTCGCCGCCGGCGTACTGGCCGGGGGTGCCAACGCGGGGCAGGACGCGGAAGATCGCGTCGCGGAGGGCGGTGTTGAGCATGGGAACCACTGTATCAAGGCGAGCGGCCGGCGTAAGCCGGTCCGACACGAGGGCAGGTGGTTCCACGCGGCCGGGCCGGACCGGCTCACGCCGGCCGCTCGCCTAAAGGCGGAACAGCGCCCGGGCGTTCTGGGTGAAGATCAGGTCGTGGTGCGCCGCCGGCAGCACGCCGGCGATGAACCGCTTGTACGGCAGCACCGGCACCAGCGGCCAGTCGCTGCCGAACACGAACCGGGTCGGCCGCTCGGCGTACCGGAAGGCCCGCCGCAGCCCGGCCGCCGTGTCGCTCAACTGGTCCTTGCGGTCGGGGTCGGCGAACACGTCGGCGTCGCCGACCACCAGCCCGGACAGGTCGGCCCACACGTTCAGGTTCTTGTACACCACCGCGGCGGCGTCGGCGAACCACGGGTTGCCGCAGTGGGCCAGCACGAACTTGGTGTTCGGGTGATCGACGGCCACCTCGTCCACCCCGAGCGGGTGGGCGAACTTGAGCTTGGCCAGCGCGCTGTACGTGTCGCCGGTGTGGAACACGACCGGCACCTTGTAGTGCCCGGCCAGCTCGTAGTACCGCCGGTAGCTCGGGTGGACCGGCTCGGTGTGCAGGTAGCCGAGGTAGCACTTGAGGGCCGCGACGCGACCCCGGGCCAGCTCGGCCTCGACCCCGCGGAGGTGGTCCGGGTCGTCCCCCCGCTTCGGGCAGCAGACGCCGATCGGCCGCAAGCCCGGCACCCGCTCGGCGACGGCCAAGGTGGTGTGGATGCCGAGCGGGTCGTCGCCGCCGGCGTCCCACTGACCCATCGCCAGGCAGTGGGTGACACCGGCCGATCGTAGCTCATCCCGGAGCCGCTGGGCGACGACTTCGGGCGGCTGTTCGAGGACGGGGGCGAGCGGGCCGACCCCCGGCAGCTTCGGCGGCACGACGTGCAGGTGAGCGTCCACCATACCGGCATCATAGGCGGCCGGTCACTTCACCCCCATCGTCCGCTTGATGAAGTCGAGTTGCAGCTTCTGGTAGTGGCCGCCGCCGATGCCGTGCCGGCTCTTCGGATACACCATCAGCTCGAACTCCTTGCCGGCGTCTTGCAGCGCGGCGACGAGTTGGACGGAGTTCTGGGCGTGGACGTTGTCGTCCATCAGCCCATGCACCAGTAACAACCGGCCGTGCAGGTTGCCGGCCGCCTTCACCACCGAGGTCTTGTCGTACCCGGCCTTGTTCTCCGACGGCAGGCCCATGTATCGCTCGGTGTAGATGCTGTCGTACAGCCGCCAGTCGGTCGGCGGCGCCCCGGCGATGCCGGCGGCGAACAGCTTCGAGTGCGTCAAGGCGTAGGCGGTCATGAACCCGCCGTAGCTGTGCCCGCTCAGGCCGACCCGCTTGGCGTCGGCCCACGGCTTGGCCGTCAGCCACGTCACCGCGGTCTCCAGGTCGGCCAGCTCGCTAACGCCCATCTGCCGGTAGCAGGCCCAGGCGGACATCGCCCCCTTGCCGCTGGCACTCCGCGGGTCCACGTCGAACGCCACGACGCCGAGGGCGGCGAGGGACTGTTCGTACACCCGCGGCGACCAGCCGTCTTTCACCGTCGGGGCGTGCGGGCCGGCGTAGGTGCGGACCCAGATCGGGTATTGTTTGGCGGCGTCGAAGTCCGGCGGGTAGGTCAGCGCCCCCTCCAGCACGAACCCGTCGGGGCACGGGATTTTCACCCGCTCGTACTTGCCCCAGCGGTAGCTGTCCCGGTCGCGGGCCGGGTTGCTGTCGAGCGTCCGCACCGTCTCCGTACCATTCCGCACCGCCACCCGGGTCGGCGTCTCCTCGTCGGCGAAGCGGTCGAGGTACAGCGGGCCGCTCGGGGCCGGGGTCACACGGTGGGTGCCGCCGGCCGGCGTCACCCGGGCGAAGTCGCTGCCGTCCAGGTTCACCCGATATAGGTGGCTGCCGGTCGGGGTGTCCTTGCCGCCGGTGACAAACACCGTGCCGTCGGCGTCCACCCGGGCCACCCCCTGCACCGCCCACTCGCCGGTCGTCACCGGGTTGAGCAGCTTGCCGTCGGCGGCGTGTTGGTACAGGTGCTTCCAGCCGGTCCGCTCGCTGAGGACGAGGAAGCTGCCGTCCGGCCGCCAGTGGGGTTCGCCCAGGTCTTCCACCCACGCCTTGGTCGTCTCGCGGAACAGCACCGTCGGCTTGCCGGCCAGGTCCGGCCACACGCACACGTCGAGCCAGGTCTGGGTGCGGTTCTGGACGTAGGCGAAGGGCACGCCGTCCGGCCGCCAGCCGACGCGACTGATGAGCATGTCTTCCGGCTTGTAGCCGTCTAGCGATAGCCAGGTGACGGCTTTGCCCGGCAGGGCGACGCCCAGCTTGACCGTCGGGTTGGGGTCGCCGGGCTTGGGGTACGAGTAAGTTTCCAGCTCGCCGGCAGCCGGGAAGAACTTGGCGATGCTGAACTTCTTTACCGGCTTGTCGTCCAGCCGCAGGAAGGCGACCGCCCCGCCCTGCCCCCACCAGTACAGCTTGCGGGTGCCCCGGCCGTAGAGTTCTTCCTCATACACCCAGTCGGCCAGGCCATTCAGCACGTCCTCGCCGCCGTCGTCGGTCAGCCGGACCGTCGCCCCGGTCGTGCCGTCCACCCGGTACAGGTCGCCCTTCACCACGTAGGCCAGGTGGGTGCCGTCCGGGCTGACGCTCGGGACGAGTTTGCCGCCGCCGGTCTTGCCGAACCGGGTGGCGGGGGTGCCGTCGTGGCGGACCAGAAGGTACTCGCCGCCCGCCTCCACGAGCGACGCCGACTTGTCCTTGAGCAGCCGCGAGCCGGCGTTCCGCACCGCTTCGGCCACCGACCCCGGGGTCAGGCCGGGGACCGCGGCCAGGGACTTCCTGATCGCGTCCGGGTCCAGCCACCTCGTCGCCTTCCCGGTGCGAGCGTCCACCGCCTGCCGGTCGCCGCGGCCGGACAGGTAGCGGTCGGCGTCCAGCCACTCCGTCGGCCCGCCGGCCCCGCCGCCGCCGATGCGGGTGTCGAGCGTGATCGACTTGAGCTTCGGCTTGTCCTCCGGCAGCGGGACGGCCGGGCCGCGGCCGGCGGTCGGAAGCGTGGCCAGTCGCAGCACCGGGAACGGCTGGCCCGCTTTCAGCCCGGCGTCGAACAGGTTCCAAGTGGTCAGACCGTCCTCGGCCTGCGGCTCCAACAGCAGGCCGGCCAGCCGACCGAGCGGTTGGGCCGTGGGCACGAGAATGCTGCCGGCTCGAACCATGACCGTCTGCTTGACCGGCTCCAACTCCAGCCCGACGGTCGTGTGCCCCTGGTACGCCCGGCCGGCCGGCTTGACCGCCGTCACCGTGTACCCGTCGGCGGCCAGCTCGATGTCCTCGGTCAGCTCCTCGACTTTCACGCCGTGCCGTTGCAACGCCTCGACGGCTGCTGGGAACCCGGGCGGGATGAGGTAGGCCGCCGGCAGCGGCACGCTCAGCGTCGGCTCGACGGTCGTCATCAGCTCAACCGGATAGTCCTTCGGGGTGTCGCCGGTCTGCGGCTTGGGTGACGTGCGTTCCTCGGCGTACCCCTTCACCGTCGCCGGGCCGCCGGTCACGGTGCGGGTGCGGAGCGGCAACGGACCGTCGGCCGGGGGCAGCTTCTTGATGGCGACGGCGTGCTCGGCGGTCGCCTCCAGCGTGGCTTTCACGAACCCGTAGCTCGCCTTGACCCGGTCGGCGAACGGGGCGTAGCTGTAGCTTTCGCTGAGGAGGCACAGTACCCCGCGGGCGGCCAGATACTGCACCCCGTACCGCGGCTGGGCCGGGTAGGTCTCCCAGCGGGTCCGCTGGTCGGCGAAGTTGCCGTAGGCGAAGCTGTCGAACCCGGTGGCCGTCTTCAGCCGCGTCGCCACGTCCGGCAGGAAGGTCTGGCGGGTGAACTCGACCAGTGCCTTGCCGGCGGCCGGGTGACGGGGGCCGTCGTGGGTGAGGGTGTAGCGGTGCGGGCTGCCGTTGGTGGTGTGGCAGTCCACCGCTACCAGCGGGTTCCGTTTGTTGACGAGTCGGACGAGTGCCCGCACCTCGGGCGACTCCAGCTTGACGAAGTCGCGGTTGAGGTCCAGGCCGGCGGCGTTCTCCCGCACCCCGACGGTCGGCGGGCCGTTCTGCTCCGGCCGGTGGTCGCCGAGCTTCTCGTTGCCGTCCGGATTGAGGTCGGGCACGATCAGAACGACGAGCTTTTCCAGCAGCGGCGACTTGTCGGCGGCGAGGTCGCGGGCCAGGGCCAGCACCGCCTCCTTGCCGTCCACCTCGCCGGCGTGGATGTTGGCGAACACCAGCACGACCGGCTTGCCCTCGCCGCTGCCGAGGACCAACAGCGGCAGCAGCCGGCCCTCGCCGGAGGTGCCGAAGTCCTCCCGCTTCACCACGCCGGGGTGGCGATTGGCCAGGTCGTCGCAGAACGCCAGCACGTCGGCGTGCCGGGTGGTTTCAGCGAACTTGGTCCGCTCCGCCGTGGTTTGCAGCGGGGCCGGCGGGGCGAGGGCGAGCAGCAGACACGCGAGCATGGGCACCTCGTCGGGCACGCATGGCGTGCCGTCCTGTGGCAGCGAAACGGCACGCCATGCGTGCCCTACTTGAACAGCTTGCGGATGCTTTCCTTCTCGGCGTCCCGGTCGTTGTATTTGACGCCGTCGGCCATCCACCCGGGGGTCGCCGCGCCCTTCAGGTGGTGGTCGAAGAACTGCTGCATCCGCACCGTGTAGTCCTTCTGGGCTGACTTCTTGCGGAGGCCGTGGAACTCGCCGTTGTAGTTCAACAGGTACACCTCTTTCCCGAGCCGCCGGAGGGCCAGGTAGTACTCGATGCCCTGGTACCACGGCACGGCGTCGTCCTGGTCGTTGTGCAGCATGAGCAGCGGCGTCTGGACCTGGTCGGCGTGGAACAGTGGCGAGTTGTCGATGTACTTCATGGCGGCGTCCCACAGCGGCTTGCCGATGCGGCTCTGGGTCTGCTCGTACTGGAACTGCCGCGGCAGGCCGGTGCCCCAGCGGATGCCCCCGTAAGCACTAGTCATGTTGGACACCGGCGCCCCGGCCGCCGCCGCCTTGAAGCGGTTCGTCTGCGTCACCAGGTAGGCGATCTGGTAGCCGCCCCACGAGTGCCCCTGGATGCCGATGCGGCCTTCGTCCAAGAAACCCTTGTCGGCCACCGCTTGGATCGCGGGCAGCACACACTTCAGGGCACTCTGGCCCGGTGCGCCAATGGTGTACACGATGTCCGGCATGAACACCAAGTACCCGTTGCTGGCATAGTACGTCGGGTTGATGCTAGTGCCGACCGTCGGTAACCGGAAGGCGTGCAACCCGGAGGTCAGCCGCTCGTAGATGTACACCACCATCGGGTACTTCTTGGCCGGGTCGAAGTCCTGCGGCTTGACCAGCAGTCCGGAGAGCGGTTTGCCGTCGGCGGTGGTGTAGCGGACCAGCTCGGCCGTGCCCCAGTTGAACTCCCGCACCCGCGGGTTGAGGTCCGTCACCGTCCGCACCTCGGCGAAGTCCGGCCCGCTGACGTGGTAGTCCGGGTGGTCGGCGAACGTCTGCGCGGTGAACAGGTACGTGTCCGCCCGCTTGGCCTTCGCCGGCTGGCCGTACCGCCGACCGCCCATCATCAACAGCTTGGGCGGTCCGCCCGGCGGGAGTCGGTAAAAGCCGGTGTCCCAGGTGGTCAGGTTGGTGGCGGTCAGCAGCACCGGCTTAGACAGGTCGAGGCCCCGCTCGGCCGGGCCGTCGGGGTCGGGGAAGGTCTGCGGGCGGAACCGCACCCCGGCCGCCCGGCCGGCCCCGCCGGTCAGGTTCTTGGGCACGTCTTGCCCGGCCGCGTCGAGCTGCCACAGGTCGAACTTGTCGCTTACGACGAAGTGCCGGCCGTCGGTCAGCCAGTTGACGAAGCCGTAAGCCGGGGCCACGTTCGGGGTGTCGTGTTCGTCGTCGGCGAAGCCGACCGGCAGCTTGCCGGTGAGGTTCTTCCAGGCCACTTCCGGCACCGCCGTGGCGTGCCAAGCGGTGCCGTCGAACCGGGCCACAAAGGTGCCCTTCGGCGACCGCACCACGCCGGCCAGCACCCCCTCGGCCAGCGGCTTCGTCTCGCCGGTGCGGACGTTGACCAGCGTCTGGTCGGTCGGCGACGGCGACAGCCACTGCATCCCGCGGTACTTCTTGCCGCTGGTGGCCACCCCCCAGTCGCCGGCGTCCGGCACGGCCACGTCGGTGTCGGCGTCGGCCAGTGGGCGGAAGGTTTTCGAGTCGAGCAGGTAGACGCCGCGGTACGACTTGGTCCGCTCGGCCCCGCTGCGGACCTTCTGCATCGGCTGAATCTGGTCGTCCTTCCAGTGCCAGATGTCGAGGGCCACCTGGTCCTCGGCTTTCACCTCGGCCTTCTTCTCCGGCTTGGGCAGCGGGGCGGTGGCGACCACCAGCTTGCTGCCGTCGGCGGTGAAGCCGAGGCCGCCGCGGTCCACGAACCCGCTGCCGGCCGGCAGCCCCGCCGTGTTCGGCGACAGCACCTCGACGGCCGACCCGCCGGCCTTCCGGTCCCACAGGTACACCCGCGTGTTCTGGGCGGTGGGCCGCAACCCGATCGCCGCTGCGGCCGCCCCGCCTGGTGCCGCCCCCTCGGTCAGCTTCGGGGTTTCTGCCGGTGGGTCGCTGGCGAACAGGGCCAGCTTCTGTTGCGGCTCGTCCCAGGTCAGCCGGCTGAACCGCAGCGACGACTTGACGACTGGCGTCGGCTCGGCAGTGTCGCCCGGTTTGACAGCGAACACCCCGCCGTCCGCCGGCGTCTTGGGCTGACGGACGAACACCAGCAAGGACGCATCCCGGGTGAGCGAGTGGTCGGCCACCTCGGGGAACGACCGCTCGGTGCTGTCGGCCAGGTTGCGAAGTGTCAGCGTGGTGGTGCCGGCCCGCGGGGTCACGCCGTCGGCGGCCGGCGCGCCGCCCTTGCCGACCTTGCGGCCCGGCAACTGGTCGTCCTCGCCCGCCGGCTTCGGCAGCGGAGCCTTCTCGGCCGGCTTGTCGGCTTTCTTCTCTTCCTTCTTTTCGGGCAGGGGTTCGACGCGGGTCAGCAGCCAGCCGGCCCCGGTGCCGGCCACCTGGAACGTCCGCACCCGCGGGATGCGCTCGACCACCTTCCCCGTCGCCACGTCGATGACGGCGAGAGCGGGGGCCGGCGTTTCGGCCGCAGACTTGCCGTCGGTCTTGGCCTTCGCCACCTCGGCCTTGGACGGCAGCAGTGGCACGAACAGCTTCTTCGAGTCCGGGCTGTACGTCGGCGGGCCACTGGGGGCGCCGGCCGGCGGGGCGGGGGGTTCGGCCGGCGGGGTTTCGCCCGGCAGCGGCGGGGCGGCCGGGGCGCGGGTGCCGGTGGCGAACCGGGTTTCCGTACCCGTCACCACGTTCTTGAGGACGACCGTGCCGTCCTGGTCGCCCTCCCCGCCGGGCCGCAGGACGTAGGCCAGGTGGATGCCGTCCGGCGACAGGGTCATGCCGGACACGGTGTTCCAGATGTCGCTGTCGGCGTGAGTGAGTGGTTTTCGGTCGGCGGAGAGGGCCGGGGCCGCGAGCAAGGCGGCTAACAGAACGAGGCGGCGGGGCACGGGGGTCGGCTCCGGCGGAAGATGGGCAAATAGGCAGGGTATCCGAATTATGCAGTTTGGACCGGCAGCCGCAACTGCCCAGTTCCAACTCCGTGGCGGTTCGCCCGCTATACCACCCGCATGACCGCTCTCGACAGGTTCCATTCGGCAGTGGGGACGGTACTGGTCGGCCAACGTCCGTTGTTGGATCGGCTGCTCATCGCCCTGCTCACCGACGGGCATGTGCTGGTGGAAGGTGTCCCCGGGCTGGCCAAGACGCTGGCGGTGCGGACGGTCGCCGCCGCCCTCGACCTGCGGTTCAAGCGGGTGCAGTTCACCCCGGACCTGTTGCCCGGCGACGTGGTCGGCACCGAGGTGTACAGCCCGACGGCCGGCACGTTCAGCGTCCGCCAGGGGCCGGTGTTCACCAACGTGCTGCTGGCCGACGAGGTCAACCGCGCCCCGGCGAAGGTGCAAAGTGCCCTGCTCGAAGCCATGCAAGAGCGGCAGGTGACGGTCGGCGACCAGACGATGCCGCTGCCGCGGCCGTTCTTCGTGCTGGCCACCCAGAACCCGGTCGAGCAGGAGGGGACGTATCCGCTGCCCGAAGCCCAACTCGACCGCTTCATGCTCAAGGTGCTGGCCGGCTACCCGACCCGCGAGGAGGAGCTGGCCGTGCTGGACCGCATGGGCGGCATCGAGCCGGACACGCACATCGACCCGGTGCTGTCGGCCGCGGATTTGGCCGAGCTGCGGGCCGGGGTAGCAGCCGTCCACTGCGACGAGAAGATCAAGGGGTACATCCTCGACCTGGTGCGGGCCACCCGCAAGCCGGCCGAGTTCGGGATGAGTGAACTGCAACCGCTGGTGCACTACGGGGCCAGCCCGCGGGCGACGTTGGCCCTGTTCCGGGCGGCGAAGGGGCAGGCATTTTTGCTGGGCCGCGGGTATGTGTTGCCGGCCGACGTGAAGGCCCTCGCCCCGGACGTACTGCGGCACCGGGTGATCGTCAGCTACGAGGCAGAAGCCGATGAGCTGACGGCCGACGCGGTGGTGGAGCGGGTGCTGGCCGGGGTGGCGGCGCCGTAGTTCGGGCCGTCGAAAGGTCGCTACGGACTGTTGACCGTTGCGACATAGCGTGACTATGATGACGACGACTCGCCACCGCTGGACGCCCGTGACTCGCACGCGCGGCATCCGGTTGAAGGACTCTGCTCATGCCGACCGACGACGACCGCCCGCCCCGGCTCGCCCGCCGGGCCGCCCCACCGCCTGATGATGAGCCGTGGCACCGCGACACCAGTCGGACGGGACAAAATCTGGTGTTGGTCGGCGGGGCGGCATTTGCCACGGGTTTCGCTTGTTGTGCCGTTGCGGCAGGCGGATTGTATCTCGTCCTCCGGCCTGCCGTACCTGTTGCTGCCGTGCGTCCCGTGCAGCCCGTCCAGGGTGAAGCCCCGCCGGCCCCCGTCCGGCCTCGTGTCGAACCGGCGGACCCTGCGTTCGCAGCAACCCCGCCGGCGGTGGAACCGCCGCCGACACCGACCCCAAAGCTGTTACCACCGGAGCCGAAGCGACCGCGCGGCCGGCTCGATTCGGACACCGACCCGGCACTGGCTGACGGCGGTCGGTCGTCGCCACGCGATAACGGACCATCCGCTCCGGGCGGACCGCAGCCTGACGAGCCGCCGAAGTCGCCACCGGCAGGAGGTGCGAAACCCAGCGACGGCAACGGCGGGGCAGCGCCGGGCGGGTTTCTGAAGCCGCCGAAAGACGTGATTAAGACATCCAAGAACGACCTGGGAGAGCTGGCCCGCAAGCTCCGCAAGGCACCCGACCCGCGGACACGCCTGGACGCGGCCAACAAGCTGAGGGAACTCGGCCCGCTGGCCGAGTCGGTTGCCAAAGACTTGTGCGACGCGCTCGCCGACACGTCGCCGGGGGTCGTCGCAGCGGTGATTCAAGCGATCGAGCAGGTTCGGCCCGACCTCTACCAGCCACTCACCAGGCTAGCCGTTGACCACGACCCGGACAAGCATTTGCGAGCGGCCAAAGAGCTTGGCCTAATGGGCAAACAGGCCGAGTGGTGCGTAGGCATTCTGCTGACCCGCCTGCGGGCGGAACTGTCCCGCGGTCCAATCCCATCGGGCGAACGGGGGGCCGGCCAACTCCGACCGATGCAGGTGGTCCTGTTCGAGGCGGTGCGGGGCATCAATCCGGACGATCCTGCGACAATTGCCTACTACAAAGCACTCGCCGCCCCCACTGCTCAGTTCGACCCGGCCAAGTATCAGTCTCTCGACTTTCTGCACAAGTGGGCGGGGAGTGACGAGCCGAAGCGGCGGCAAGTTTTGCCGCTCGCGCTGGCGGCCCTACGGAATGCCCACTGTCTCGGGCTGGCCGTACACATTGTGGGCGACTACGGCACACTTGCGAAGGATGCCGCCCCCAATTTGCGGCGACTCAAGTTGTCGGGTTCGGAGGAGACCCGCAAATCAGCCGCCGTTGCCCTGGACAAAGTGGAAGGGCGAACGTCTTAGCCGCCGGTCTTCTGAACCGGCACCACCGGGGCCGCCGGCTTCACCTCGGCGGCGGCCGGGGCCGTCTGCCGGAAGCTGGTCAGGTCGTGCCGGCGGATGAGCACGCCGCCACCGTTGGCCCCCGGCCCCATCGTGTACACGCCGAACTTGCCGGTGCTCGTCTCGGCCACGTACAGGGCCGACTGGCCGCGGGTGACGAACCCGGTGAGCATCATGAAATGCACGTCCTGCTGCGGCTGCACCCCGAACTCGCCGACCAGATCGACCTCCGCCCAGCCGACGATCTTCCCGGCCGACTTGTCGATGACCGTGCCGAGCAGCTTGCCCGCCTTGTAGTCCAGCAGCCAGACGCCGTCGGCGTCCTGCCCCGGCTTCAGGGCGACGGCGCCGGTGGCCATGACGCTGTCCTGGAAGCGGTCGGTGGCCGACGCCCCGACGGTGCGGGAGCCGCTCAGGTGGCCGCCGACCAGCCCGCCGATCAGCCCGAGTGCCAGCACGCCCAGCCCGGTCCGCCGCATGTCCCATCCTCCGGTGGCCGGCCGGGTATACCCGGGCCGCGGGGCCGGTCAAGGCCAGCGTCGGCTGTCGGCCGCCCGGAAATCTGTTACAGTCGTTCCCATGCCCACCACTCTCCCCACACCCGTCAT
This sequence comes from Fimbriiglobus sp., assembly GCA_043787415.1. Lineage (GTDB taxonomy): Bacteria > Planctomycetota > Planctomycetia > Gemmatales > Gemmataceae > JAXMAZ01. The sequence continues at coordinate 33,285 of JAYVUZ010000092.1, forward strand.
GCCCGCCTTCACCCGCAAGCAGCAGTCGGCCCTCGCACTCGGCGCCTGGGGCGTCTTCCGCCGGCAGTCGGCGCGAGTCAAAATCGTCCTCGGTCTGGGCGCGGTGGTCGCCGGGCTGGTATACCTGGCCGCCACCCACGGGCCGCTGCTGCACAACTCCCCGGTGTTTGCCCCGGCGGCCGCCACGGCCGACGGCTACCTGTTCTGCTTCTGGAACCTGGAAAACCTGTTCGACGACAAGGTGGACCCGGGCCGGCGGTCGGTGGACAAACAGTACGACGAGGGGTTCGGCGAGAATGCCGAGCTGCGGCAGGAGAAGCTCGACCACCTGGCCTCGGCCCTGCTCCGCATGAACGGCGGGCGGGGGCCGGACATCCTGGCCTTCGCCGAGTGCGAGAACGTGCGGGCCGCCGACCTGCTGCGGGGGGCGCTCAACGCCAAGCTGAAGGCGGCCGGGCAGGACGACAAGTGGCAGTACACCCAGCTCGCCATGAAGAACATCGGCAACGACGCCGGCCGGCACATCAGCACCGGGGTGCTCACCCGGCTGCCGGTCAACCACGCCCGCACCAAGATGCTCGGCGGCAACCTCCGCATCCTGGAAGTCCACCTGCCGGTCGACGGGCACGACCTGACGGTGGTGGCCACCCACTGGACGAGTCAGCTCCGGCAGCGCGACGGCAGCAACGGGGACGCCGGCCGGGACAAGTACGCCCGCCTGGTGTACGAGAACTACAAGCAGGCGTTCGAGCGGGACAAGGCGGTGGACTACCTGGTGTGCGGGGACTTCAACTGCCCGCCGGAGGACGCCAGCGTGACGGACGTGCTCGGGGCGTTCGCCGACAAGGCCAAGCTGGCCGCCGGCCCGCCGGCCTTCCTTAACCTCATGGGCGGCAAGAACCCGGCCCAGTATGGCACCATCTTCTACAGCGGCAAGCCGCTCACATACGACCAGATTTGCGTGTCCCCCGGCCTGCTGGACGGGGACGGCTGGGCGTGCGACCCGGCCAGCGTGCGGGTGGAAACCGACGGGCTGATCCGCCGGGGGGCGACCCGGCGGGAGCCGTGGCGGTTCGGCGACCCGGGCCGGGAGGGGGTCGGCGGCCGGGGATTCAGCGACCACTTCCCGGTGACGGTGCGGCTGACCGTGAAGTGAGCGGCTGGAAATACCGGCCGCGAACGCTTGTCGGGCCGGCCGGCCGGCGGCTAGACTAGAAATAGACGCATTGGTGGGGCCACCTTCGACCCCAGCCCGCGTCATCGTGTTCGGGCGTGTGTGGAGGGTGAGACATGTTCGGGCTGGGAATGCAAGAGTTACTGCTGCTGGCGGGCATCGGGGTGCTGCTGTTCGGGCGGAAGCTGCCGGACGTGGCCCGGTCGCTGGGCAAGAGCGTGACCGAGTTCAAGAAGGGCGTGAGTGGGCTGGAGGAAGAGTACCACAGCGGAACGGGCGGCCGTGCGGCCATCGAGCCGGAGGCCGTGAAGCCGCCGGCCCGGGTGACGCCGTCGGCCCCGGTGTTCCAAGACGCCCCGGCCCCGGCCGGCAGTCTGCCGGACAAGCTGTAGCCGTCGGAACCACTCGGCCGCTGCCGCACTGAAGCTGAACCTTGACCCGGCCGCCGGCGTCTGCTAACAAGAGAGTCCATGGCAACCATGCCGAGGGCAGACGGGCGATTAACTCAGCGGTAGAGTGCGTTCTTCACACGGACGAAGTCACAGGTTCAAATCCTGTATCGCCCACTAGAACATCGCGCCACGAACTGCCGACCGTTGCCAGTTCAGGCCTTACCCGCAGTCCCGCAAGGGGTTGCGGGTTTTTTGTTCCCGCTTGGCATTCGGTGGCGTGCGGTGGCTGCGACGGCTTTTGCGTCACGAGTGCGCCGGAATCTGCGCCGCCCGAAATGGCCTTCTGGAAGTCCTCCTCACGCACGCTCAGGTAGTGCCGTATGGCCACGGCCGGGGTGTTGCCGAGCCAGGCACAGACGACGTGGATGGGGTGGTTCTGAACCAAGTCAGTCTCGCAACTCGCCCGCATGTTGTGGAACGGCCGGGGCCAGACGGTCAGGCCGGCCCGGCGGATGAGCTTGGCGAGCCGGGTGGCGAGCGAAACCCCCGTCCACCCCTGCTTGCCTTTGCTCTTCTCCCGGGAGCGGTCGGCCAGCGGGCCGGATGCCACGAACTCGGCACCGGGGCGGGCTAGGTCCCAGGCGGCTTCGATGAACGGGCGAAGCCCGGGGAAGATCGGAACCACCCGGTAGGCCTTGCCCGGATGGTGTTCGGTCTTCGGGCTGCTGACGGTCATGCGGCCGGCGGGTAGGTCTACGTTCTCCCAGCGGAGCAACAGCACTTCGGACGGGCAGCGTAGGCCGGCGAAGCGGCTGAGGGCCACCATGACCCGCCAGGCCGGGTCGCACTTGTCTAACAGCCGTTGGGTGTCTTCGAGATTGACGTAATGCCGGTTCTCCGCTCCCGCACTGCCCGGGGCCGTGATGTCGGCAAACGGGTTTGATGAGATGATCTTTAGCTTTTGTGCGTGGGCAAAGAACTGCTTAACCGTGTTGAGCCGGCGGGCGACGGTGGCCGGGGCCAGCTTCGGTAGGCGTGTCAGGTAGTGGGTGCGGAAGTCGTCGGCCCGCGTCTCGGTGATGTCTCGGAGTGAGCAGGCGGGGCCGAAGAAGTTGGCCACGTCGCGGGAGACGGTGACGAGGTTGGTCACAGTCCCGGCCTTCGCGTCGGCCCGGCGGCGGGCAAGGTAGCTGGCGAGAAAGGTGGCGAGTGATTCGGACTTGCGTTCGGGGATGAGGCCGACCGCCGCCAGCTTGCCGGCGATGTCGTCGCCGACGGTGCCGCACCAGCGGAGCGTTTCGGAGTCGGCCGGCTGGCCGGTCTGCAAGGCGGCGGCCAGCACTTCGACTCTCGCCTTGATGCCTTCGGCCAGCCGCTTGTTCAGCTTGCCGAGCCGGATGGTTTTCCGCGAACCGTCGGCGGCTATGAACAGGATGCGGCGGTTGCCGGTGCCGTCGGTGCTGAGTGAAGCCATGTCGAGAATGCTCCGATGAGTGGTTGCCAGTGACACCCTAGCGCCGCCCGGGGCCGGGCGCAACGGCAAAGTCGTTAGTATCGTTAGAGCCAGCGGGGGTTGCGCTTAAACGCTTCCTGGCGGGTCGGGAGTGTGGGGCGGGTGAATGTGCCACCGGGCCGGGATCGTGGCGCCACCGCACGCTGAGCGCGAGCAACCGGCCACCACCGGGAATCACCGGGCAAACCCGCTGTGACAGTTGTGACAGATTGTGACAGAGTCGGGGGCACTTCTGTCACGGGTTTCTGACGCGGGTTCTGTCGCCCACTACCTCTATCGGCACGACGTGGCAACCGGCTGTGACAGTGTGACAGAAATTTCCCACTCCTTACATGCGTAGTGTGCATCTTCCATCCTCAACTTCTCTTCTCTCGCGTGAAGAGTAGAGAATATCTGTCACACTGTCACAAACCTGAAAAGGGGCGGCGGCTGGCGGCGGCTGGGACGCATCGGCGTCAATTGGCGTGTGACAGAAACGGGGCCAACTCTGTCACAATCTGTCACATCTGTCACGGCACTACCCCTACAACCGCTTCAACCCGATCCAGCACCGCACCGATTGCGTCCCAGCCCCGGTGCGGGCGGGCTTGTTCTCGACTTCCCGGAACTCCTTGATGGCTTTTAGCTCGCGGGAGAACTTCGGTTTGGTCAGTGGTTTCGTGTACCCGTTGGTGTTGAGCCAGGTGCCGTAAGCGGTGTACAACTCATCGACGGGAATCGGTTCGGCTTCGGGGTCATAGGCGTAGCTGGACAGCAGGAAAGCGTAAGCCGGTTTTGACTCCGTTCGGAGTTCTTTTTTTGCCGCAATACAAACCGGCGAGTGGGTGAAGGCGTTGACTGTGGCAACACGCTGTAGGCCGGCGAGCATCCAGTTCAGCACGCCGCTCGTGTTGAAATAGCCCGGCTTGAGCATGGCCGGGTTCTTCTCGCCATCGGTGAACGTGCGGGTGAAGGGGACAAGTTGCAACCTGTTCCAAATGGCGTCGGACGAATCCGAGAAGGTGGGTACGGTGTTGACTGAGAAAATCAGCTTAGCCGTGTTGCGTGCCGTAATGACGTTCACGCATTTCGGCTCGAACTCAATCAAGTCACCGCCGGTCAGCTTCTTCAACTCACTCTCGTCACTCGACTCATGGAAGGCGTCATCCCCGACGGCGTTGAGCAGCTTGCCGAACAGCGGGAACGAGCCGAATTTCTCCCCGATCTTGTTAAGCGACACGCCGGACACGTTGGACTCGCCGAGAACAGACACCAGGGCGTTCAGGTAGACCGACTTGCCGTTGTCCCCACCGCCGCTCAAAATGCCGAACCATTTGATCGCCGAATTGGCATCCAGACAGAGGCCGGCCATTTCCTGTAGCACGGCCGCTTTTGTACCGTCGCCGGATGTCACGTCGGCAACGTATGCGTCCCAGCGGGGGCACGCGGCGGCCGGGTCGAAAGCGGTGTCGATGGCGACGACGGCGAAGAAGTCGGGGGAGTGCGGCAGAAGGTCGGCGGTGTCGAGATTCAGCAGCCCGTTGGCGACGGGCAAGAGCCGGGCCGGGCCGGTGGCGCCGTTGATCCACACGTTGAACTTCTGGTCGCCCGGTAGCTGGCACCGGGCACGCACCGCCTCATCGAAGAACGCCACCGACTGGACGGCGGGTACAGAACCGACCTCCGCCTTGTTGTGGGCCTTGATGTCGGGTTCGTGAGCCTCTTTCAGTTCAATCGGCATGCCGGCGAACCGCTCCCCGTCCCGCCGGTGCCTCTCGACTCGGCGGCGGTACTCGACTTTGGCTTGCGCTTCCGCGAACGTTCTCAGCTTGCCTTTGAGTTCATCCTTTGCGATCAGGACGTAGCTGCCGGATTGGTAGTGGAACACGGTGTCCTTGATGCACACCATCGTTTCACTTTCAAGGTACTCGGACGCGAGACGGGCCGGGTCGTTCCAGACATACGGCATGGCGGCTAGCTTGTGCCCCTCATCGTGGCGGCGGGGCCGGTTCAAGGCGTCATCGATCTTGTGGGCGACATCACCCGCCGACCAGTGGTCTTTTTCTTCCAGCTTGGCGTTATAGTCTGCGACGATCTTTTCGACCGTCGGCCGGTGGCGAACGGCGAAGTCATTCACGACGGCAAAGCAGAGGCGAATGAGGCGTTTGCTGCCGTTCTTCCCCATGACGCTTGGCTCGGCGAGTGCGGCCCAGCCGGTGGCGCGGCCGGCCCGTTCGGGGAATGTGTGGGTGATGCCGTCGGTTGTGAAGTCACCTTGATCGTCGGCGTCGGCGTTGCCAGTGGCAACGTGCGATTTGCCCGGCTTCGGGGTGGCTTCGGGTTTTGGTTTCCAGCCGACTCGCGTTGCCAACGCTTCGACGGCAGCCATGAGTTGCGGGTAGGGCACGGTGCTCGGCTCGCCGATGTCGCCCCCTTCCCACTCGCGTGTTTCGTCGGACGCATGAACGGACGGCGCGACGACGCACTGTTGCCCGGTGCCCTTCACCTCAATCACTAGCCGGCCGTCGGGGCCGGCGAAATTCGTCCCCTTCGGCCCCGGATGTTTGCCCTGTGAAATGAGCCACTTGGCCGTTTCCCCGGTGGCCCGGTCGGACTCGGGGATGGTGTCGTTCGGGACGTAGTACCCGCGATGCGATTTGGGCTTCGACTTCCGCCCTTCGACCATGCCGGTTTCGGGTAGGATGCCGTCCGCCGCATCGATGCCGAGAGCGTCACCGCTGTCGATGTCCACCCACATAAGCGAATAGCCGTCGGGGGCCGAGAGCGGGCCGGCCTGAATGCCGATGTTGTGGTCGGGTCGGAAGCTGGCGGCCGGGGCCGGGGAGCGCGGCCAGTCTTTGTATTTTGGGTTCTTCTCGCCGGGTTCTACCCGGCAGACGAAATGGCCGTTTGCCGAGTAATCGGATGCGGCGACGGCGACGGGGTTGGCTTGCACGGCGGTCATTTGAGGGCGTCCCAGGGGTGGTGGCGGTGCGGCCGGCCCGTTGCCAATGGCAACGGGCCGGGGTCAATGGCAACGGGGTTAGCGTTGGTCAGTCGGAGTCGATGCCGTGCTGTTCGAGTAGTACGTCGGCTTCTGCTTGCTGATGACGAGCTTTCAGTAATGTGACAGCTAGCGCCTTGCGGAATGCGTCGGGCCTGTCCGCTCCGCTGTAAAGCGGCACGTTTTCTGCCGTGTGAGTCAGCAGTACGAAGCCGTCTTTGACAAGCTCGGCAAGGGCTTTGTCCCGCATGTGTGTGTCGCCGCTTCCACGCTGGCCGCATACTTGACGAATCTGCAAAAACTCCGGAGCGTCCGCAAATGTCGTCAAGAGGTCGAACCGGCAGAGAGAGTGTTGCAGACCGAGTAGCGGATGCGGGATGCTACGGTTATGCAACAGCGGGTAGAACACCCGCTGGTACTGTTCGAGTGCGGCGATTTCGCACCGGCGGGGTTCGGTACGAGGGCGTTTCTCGTTGTTGCAACCACTCTTGTTTCTGCAACGGCATCCGTTGAAGCAGTTTCCGCTCGTTGAGTAGATGTCAGGATTCATGATTCTTCGTTCTGTTGGGTGTTGTGGGTTAGTTTGCGGAATCAGCCGGGGTCGCAATGAACGTGTCGATGTCCTTCTCCCGCCAGACGCGGGAGCCGCCCAGCAAGGAACCGGCCGGGATGGTTCCGTTTTTCGCATAACGGAAGATGGTGCGGATGCCTCTATTGCCGAGCTTAACGGCCACCTCCTTGACGTTTAGAAAGCGCTCGCCGGTGGGCGTTGGGGTTGACTGCATGTGATACATTCCTGCCTGGCGACGGGGGCGTTGACAAAGTCAACGACAGGCGACGGCGTGTCGCTTGTACATAAATAATTTACCGGGGCAGCAATCGTGAATGGCTTGGATAGGCCCGGGGGCGTCATTCAAGGCAATATTTGATCTTAAAAAGGTGCGTCTGGCGCGGCTGTGCATTTGAGACGGGTTAGAACGAATTGGCAATCATTATATACCTGACCTAATTAGTCATGTATTCGGGGGCCGGCGGCTCGCTTATAACGGGAAAATCACTGACCAAACGGGTCGGTTCATAAGAGTGTTTGATTTATAGTAAAACACCCCATATATACCCTCTGAGAGGGGGGGCGGGGCCAACGGCTGTGTTGATTGCTGGTGCGGCCAGCCGTGGAGTTCGTAGGTCATGCGGTGCGGCTGGCCGCACCGCATGACCTACGTAGCTAGTTCGGCCGGCTCGACATGGACGTGCTGACAGTATAACAAACTATCAGAAAGAAGTGTATTTGCATTTGTCAGTTGGCCGGCAGTAGAACCCGGCTGTGCCTCTTTCCCAAGCCGCTCGTTAGCCGTTTTGCTTAGTCGGCAGACAAACGGTAGTCAGATACGCGTGATCTTTTGAGGTCATGCCCGATCCTTCGGGTGGGGGTCCGCTCAGCGATTCTGCGAGTCTGTGGTTTTGACGGACGGGCTGTAGGGCGTCCCAGGGCGGCGGCGGCGGCGGCGGTGGGGTTGTTAGATGTCGCCGAACAGTTTGAGCAGTACCGCCCGCTCCGCCTCGGACATCGTGGCCTGCCGTTCGGCGAGCCGCGAAACGTCGGGTGCGCCGGATTGTGCGCCAGAGCCGTCGTTAGAGTGTGGCAACCCGCTACGTTTCTCGGCAGTCGGCGAAGGTGCTTCGAGTCCTGTATCGCCCATTCGCAAAAACCCGGGCTTTCCTGGGTTTTTGCGGTTTTTAGGGGTTCCGCTCTGATTCTGCTCTGACGACGGCCGACGGCCGACGGCCGACGGCATCAGGTCTTCACGGGGCGACCGTAGGCACTTGCATCGTGGGGGTAGCTTCGAGCGGGCCGCCGGCGGAAACGAGATCGCGAGTCAGGTCTGGGCTGAGTGGACGTCGAACCCAGTGTGGTCACGCCGGGCCTTGCCCTTAGCCGACATCCCGACCACCCACCCCGGGACGGCCAGGAAGCGGAGGTCATGGACGTCGCCGTCGATCACCCGGCGGCCCCAGAATCGCTCCGGCCGGGGGCTGGCGAACACCCCCCGACGGTGCCCCCGGCGGTCAGGGCCTCCCGGCAGCGGGCCGCGTTGGTCTCCTTGCGGGAGAAGCAGCGGGTGTAGACCCGTGGCAAGCCGCCGGCCAGGAACTACCGCTTCCGCGGCCAGACGGCAGTGTCGTCGTCGAACCGGACCGGCGTGGCGAACAGCCCGGGGGCCAGCCGCTCCCAGGCGAGGTCGCTGAACATGTCGAGCCGGCCGACTTCCGAGCCAGTAGTTCACTGTCTCGCGCGGGGGCCAGGGACCCGACCACAACCTCGAAAAGTTCCTCCCGTTTGTGTGCCCGGTCGCTCCTGGGGTCGTTGCCACCCAATTATAATCTCTCAGATGTTCTAGCCTTAAGCGGGACTGGGCGACTCGGTAGTCGAGGTTCTCACCTAGGATGGCCCCAGCCCGTCGGTGCATTGGAACGTGAGACTGCCCCGCCCGCTGGGGCGGGGCAGTCGGGTCAGACGGCCGCGCTCGTGGCGGTCAGGAGGGCCGCCACCGCGGCGACCCCGGTCCACGGCTTACCCCGCCTGGATGGCGACCCGGCGGGGCTTGGCCCCCTCGCTCTTCGGGCAGGTGACCGGCAGCACCCCGCTGGCCAGCTTGGCCGACACGCCCGCGACATCGATGCACTGGGACAGGGCCACCCGCTGCTCGAACCGGCCGTAGGTGCGGGCGTCGTACCCGCCGCCCTGACACTGGCTCTTCCGCTCGCAGCGGACCACCAGCTCGTTCTGGCGGACGCTCACCTCCACGTCCCCCTCGGCCACCCCCGGGGCGTCCAGCTCGACGGTGATGGCGTGCTCGTCCTCGAACGCCGCCAGCGGCATGGCCGTCCAGGTGGCGGCCGGGACCATCGGGGCGAGGAAGGCGTCGTCGAACAGGCGGTCGAACACGGCGGACAGCCGGTCGCCCGAGACCGTCGTGGTGGTGCGGATGGCAGGCAGCATGGGGAACCTCCTCTCGGGGTCCACGGGCGACGGGGAAAGCAAGTGCCGCGAAGTGCGGTCGGAGCGTCGGCCGGCCGTATCACGCCGGGCCGGCACCCCTATCGTCGGGATAGAGGGCCGACCTCCAGGTCCGGATTCGGGGCGGCGACAATTTTTTGCTCGCCAGCCTCAGCACGTAACTGGTTCAGGCGGTTTGGCTTGCGGTCGCCGGCGTTGTAGGGTTGCTACATCCTCGGCCGCCGCCGACCCGGCGCCGCGGGTTCGCAGGGCATCCCGCGGCGCCGGGTCGGCGGCGGCAGGTGGACGGTGTGTCTGAGGCCAGAGCGGGAAGCGGAGCGGGGGTGCCACTCCCCGCCCCTCCGTGGCTACTCCCAACTGCCGACCTTCAGCACGGCCTCGCTCGGGGGCGGTTCCGGGACCGCACTAGGCCGTGTGGACGCGAGCGGCCCTGTCGGCAGAGTCACTTGAGCATGACCGTGACAGCGGCCACCTGGACGAACGCCGGGACGTTGGCGGCCTTCGTGTCGTACCGGGTGGCCACCCGCCGGTACCGCTTGACCTTGCTCCCGAACCGCTCG
>JAYVUZ010000093.1:0-29575 GCA_043787415.1 Fimbriiglobus sp.
CTCGCTGCTGCCGTTCACTTCCGAGGAGTTGGAAGCGATCGGCCGACTCGAGGCCGACTTCAAGATCGCCATCCCTCCCTACTACTTCTCGCTCATCAACCCCGAAGACCCCGCCGACCCCATCCGCCTGCAGTCGGTGCCCTCGCCCCTCGAAGCCGAGTCCGGGTACGAACTTGAAGACCCGCTTGAGGAGGACAAGGACTCGCCCGTCCCCGGCCTGACGCACCGCTACCCCGACCGCTGCCTGCTCGTCACCACGCCCAACTGCACGATGTACTGCCGCTACTGCACCCGCAAGCGCGCGACCCTCACCCGCGGCGGCTGGGAGGGCGTCAGCGCCGACGACGAGCGCATGATCCAGTACGTCCGCGACACCCCGGCGATCCGCGACGTGATCATCTCCGGCGGCGACCCGCTCACGCTGCCGCTGAACAAGCTCAAGTTCTACCTCAAGAACTTGAAGGAGATCGACCACGTCGACGTGATCCGCATCGGCACCCGCGTGCCGGTCACGCTGCCGCAGCGCCTGTACGACCAGGAACTCCTCGACACGCTCGCCGACGCCGAGAAGGTCTACATCCAGACGCACTTCAACCACCCGCGTGAGGTCACCCCCGAGGCGCATCGCGTGTGCAAGTCGCTGATCCGCCACGGCATGATCATCAACAATCACTCCGTGTTGCTGAAGGGCGTGAACGACAGCCTCGGCACGATTCGGTCGCTGCTGCGGGGCCTCTTGCGCATCAAGGTGCGGCCGTACTACCTGTTCCACTGCGACCCGGTGACCGGGTCGGGCCACTTCCGGACGAGCATCTGGAAGGGGATGCAGATCATGGAGGGCCTGCGGGGCCACACGAGCGGCATCGGCATCCCGACGTATGTGGTGGACAGCCCGCACGGCGGCGGCAAAATTCCGCTGATGCCGAACTACTTGGTGAGCATGTCCGACGACGCCGTGGTGCTGCGGAACTACGAGGGGATGCTGGTCCGCTACCAGGCGACCGACGCCCCGTCGGCCGGCGACCCGGCCACCAGCACCCGCGGGGTGAGCGGTCTGTTGCAGGGCGACCGCACCAACCTGATGCCCGAGGGGAACGAGCGGATGGCCCGCCGGCGGAAGCTGAGCGTGGTCGATCCGGGGTACGAGGTCGGCGGGTGCGGGGACGCGGCCCCGGCCCCGGCCGACACGGGGCGGTCGCTGCTGCCACTGCCGACGCTCAACGGCAACGGGTATCACGCCGCGGCGCGATAAGCGGACCGCTCTTGGCGAGCGGCCGGCGTGAGCCGGTCCGGCAGAGGGAGGCCTCATCCGGACCGGCTCACGCCGGCCGCTCGTCGTCATTACGGGTTGTCGCCATGCGCATCGGCCTCGCTTACGACCTGAAACCCGCGGTGCTGCCGGCCGGCGGCCCGGACGACGCCCACGAGGAGTTCGACAGCGAGGCCACCATCGCCGCCCTGGCCGGCACGCTGGAGCAACTCGGCCACATCGTCACCCGGCTCGGCGACGGCCGCGAACTGCTGACCAAGCTGCTCGAAACGCCCGTCGATCTGGTGTTCAACTTCGCCGAGGGCACCGGCACCGCCCGCAGCCGGGAGGCCCGCGTGCCGGCCGTGTGCGAGATGCTCGGCATCCCGCACACCGGCTCCGACCCGCTCGCCCTGGCCGTTGCGCTGGAGAAAGACCTCACCCGCCGCCTGGCCGCCGACGCCGGGGTGACGGTGCCGGTCGGTATCGTCCTTCGCCCGCCGCCGCAGCCCTACGACGGCGACTTCGCCGAGTTCCCGGCGGTCCTCGAAAGTGCCGGCCTGGCGGTGCCGGTGATCGCCAAGCCGGTGTTCGAGGGGTCGAGCAAAGGCATCCGCTCCCGCTGCCTGGTGGAACGGGTCGAAGACTTCGGGCCGACGGTAGCCGAGCTGTGGGTGGGCTACGGCCAGCCGGTACTCGTGGAGGAGTTCGTCGCCGGCGAGGAAGTCACCGTCGGCCTCATCGGCAACGACCCGCCGGCCGTCTTCGGGCTGATGAAGGTGTCGCCCAAGACGCCGGCCGAGCGGTTCGTCTACTCGCTGGAGGTGAAGCGGGACTTCGAGCGGCTCATCGACTACGAATGCCCGGCCAAGCTCGCTCCCGGCGTGTCGGAAGAGGTCATCGCGTCGGCCCTAGCGGTATGGGACGCCCTCGGCCTGCGGGACGTGTGCCGGATGGACTTCCGCATCCGGGGTGGGGTGCCGTACTTCCTGGAGGCGAACCCGCTGCCTGGGCTGAACCCGGCCGGCAGCGACCTGGTCATCATGGGCGGGCTGCTGGGGGTGAGCTACCCGGAGGTAGTGGGTATGATCGTGGCAGCGGCGGCGACCCGGTACGGGCTGCCGCACTGACCCCGAGGAGGACGACCGATGCCCGTCCACGATTGGACCCGCGTGAGTGCCGGCGACTTCCACGCCTTCCACCAGAACTGGATCACCTATCTCGCCGCCGCCTTGAACACCGGCGGCCTGCCAGACGAGTACGAGGCTCTGCCCGAGCCAGTGTCCGGCAAATACATCCCCGATGTCATCACCCTCCGCACGGGGCCGCGGACCGGCGTCGGCGGGACGGCGATGGCCACCGCCCCGCCGACCGCCCGCCAGGTCCTCAGCATCGAGCGGTCCAACTACCTCCGCCGGAAGAACCGGCTGGTCGTCCGCCACGGCCGGGGGAGGTGGTAGCAGTGATCGAGTTGGTCTCGCCCGGCAACAAGGATCGCCGCCGGTCCATCCAGCAGTTTGTGGACAAGGCGGCCGACCTGCTCGATCAGGGGGTCAACCTGCTGGTGGTGGACCTGTTCCCGCCCGGCCCCCGCGACCCGCACGGGGTCCACGGGCTGATCGCCGACGAGTTCGACGAGTCGGCCGGGTTCCGCCTGCCCCCGGGCCGGCCGCTCACCGTGGCGAGCTACATGGCCGGGTTCGGCACTCAGGCGTTCGTGGACAACCTGGCCGTCGGCGACCGGCTGCCGGACGCCCCGCTATTCCTGACGGACGAGGAGTACGTGCCGTGCCCGCTGGAGGCGACCTACCAGCAAGCGTTCGACGTGCTGCCGCGGAGCATCAAGGCCGACCTCACCCGGGAGGGGTGACAGCAGCCGCCTGGGGAAATGGAGTTGGCCAGCGTCCCGGCGCGGGTGCCGCTGGCCGACGTGTACCGCGGGGTCAAATGGCCGGCCGCCGACTGACCGTCACTTCTTGGCCAGCAGTTCGTCCACCGCCGCCTCCACCTGCTCGCGGGTCCGGAGTTCCGGGTAGCGGATGACCCCCTGCCGGTCTAGGACGATCACACTCGGGCTGGTCAGGATGCCCCAGGTGGTGTGGACCGGCCCTTCGTTGGTCTTCGGGTCGCGGATGTCGAGCCAGGATCGCCAGGGCATCGTGGCCACCGCTGCCGTGGCCTCGGCCGCGGATTCCGACCGCAGCGACACCAGCCCGGCCACCGTCACCGGCTTGCCGGCATACTTCACGTGAACCTCTTTCAGCCAGGCCGTGTTGTACTCCCAGGCGGTGTTCTCCGGCGTGCCGACGGCCAGCACCACCACCCGCCCCTTGAAGTCGGCCAGGTCCATCGGCTTGCCGTCCACCGCCTGCCCGGCCAACGGCGAGGTCGGCAACCCGGGCCGCATCTTCTCTAAATGAACCAGCTTGTTCGCCGCCCAACGTGCCGCGTGACCGCCGTCCACGGCCGGGTAGTCGGCCATCACTCGCCTCAGGAGCGTCACGGCCCGCGCCTCGGACGCTGGTCCGTCCCCATGTAGGTAATGGAACGCCAGCTTGAGGGTGGAGTAGGCCCGGACGTAGGGGTCAGCCGACACCCCGAGTAGCCGCTGGGTGCGCTGGTAGTCGCCGGTATACCCGCGGCCGATCTGCTGGCGGGCGAACCCGACCAGCTGCGAGCCGTCGTCGGCGAACCGATCAAGTAACAGGTCGAACGCCTGGTCACTCAACTGACTAGTCGGGAACTCCAGAGCACCGAACGTGAGGGCGGCGGCGGCCGTGTCCGTGTCCTGGCTCCGGCCGAGAGCCATGACCCGCTCGGCGTACTTCTCCACCGGCACTTGGAGGATTTCAAACTGTTGCGGGTTCGGCTTCCCGCTTGCGTCGAGGACGGGCTTGGTGTTGGCTTTCTTCTCGGCATCGTACTCGGCCTTCAGCTTCTTCCACAAATCAGCCGGCGTCTCCGGCTTCGCCTCCGCCTAGGCGGGCGGCGGGTCGGCGGCCGGCTTCGGCCCGTCGCCCGCTGACCAGCCCCACGCCCCGCCGACGCCGACCGCCACCAGCCCCGCGGCTAGCACCGGCTTCAACACGCTTCCCGTCATGGCTCGGGTCACTCCGCTTACGCGTAGGGAAACCGCCGGCGGCACCGCCCCGCCGGCCGCCAACAACACGCCCGCTTGAACCGTGTTCGCCGCCAGCAGCGGCGGTACGACCACCCCGGCGACCACCGGCCGCTTGCCACCCAGCGCCGCCGCCAGCAGCTTCCGCCCGCGGGCCAGCCGGCTGGCCACCGTGCCTTCGGGGACGCCGAGTTCCACGGCGGCCTCGGCCCGGGTCTTCTCGGCCAAGTCGCACAGCAGCACCGCCGCCCGGTAGAGAGCCGGCAGCCCCTGCACCGCCGCGTCGAGCCGGGCCATCGCCTCGGCGTCCGGCGGCTCCGGCGGCGCCTCCGGCTTGGCCGCCAGCCGTTCCTTGAGCCGACGCCGGGCGGCCATCGCCTTCGCCTCCCGGGACGTGCGGACGGCGACCCCGTGCAGCCAGCCGGCCACTGCCGCCGGGTCGCGGAGGGTGCCCGCTTTCAACGACAGCAGCAGAAACGTGGCCTGGAAGGCGTCGTCGGCGGCCGGCGGGAACACCCGCCGGCACACCCCGTACACCAGCGGCCCGTGCCGGCGAACGAGTTGGGCGAACGCCGCCTCGTCGCGGCTGGCGGCGAACGCTCGCACCAACTCGGCGTCGGGCGAGGTCGGCCGCAGGCCGTCGAGAAGTCGTCGCAGCCCGGTCATGCCTGCCCCCCACTGTCAGGGATACTGGTCCGGGGCCGGCCGATTGGTCCCGGATTCCCGCGGAGGAAATGGTGGTGAACCGTGCAGCCGGCCGGGTACACTCGCCCCGGTCGCTTGTTCGCCGGAGCCGCCGATGACCGTCACCGACACCCCGGCCGTCGCCCCCGGGACGGTCCTGGCCGACCGCTACACCCTCGTCGAGGTGATCGGCGAGGGCGGCATGGGCACCGTCTGGCGGGCCGACCAGACCGCCCCGGTGGCCCGGCCGGTGGCGATCAAGCTGGTCAAACAGGGCATGGACACCCGCCAGGTGCTGGCCCGGTTCGAGGCCGAGCGGCAGGCCCTGGCCGTCCTCGACCACCCGAACGTGGCCAAGGTACTGGACGCCGGCACCGCCCCGGACGGCCGCCCGTTCTTCGTCATGGAGCTGGTGGCCGGCCCGCCCATCACCCAGTTCTGCGACGCCCGCCGGCTCACCCCGCGGGAGCGGCTGGAGCTGTTCGTGCCGGTCTGCCAGGCCGTCCAGCACGCCCACCAGAAGGGGGTCATCCACCGGGACATCAAGCCGGCCAACGTGCTGGTGGCGGAGGTGGACGGCCGGCCGGTGCCCAAGGTGATCGACTTCGGGGTGGCCACGGCCGTCGGCGGCCCGCTCACCGGGCACACCGTCGAGACTGGCCTAGGGCTGGTGGTCGGCACCCCCGAGTACATGTCGCCCGAGCAGGCCCGCCTGGACGACCCGGACGTGGACACGCGGAGCGACGTGTACAGCCTGGGGGTACTGCTGTACGAGCTGCTGACCGGCGGCCCGCCGTTCGCCCGCACCGACCTGGCCCACGCCGGCCTGTTGGAGATGTTGCGGGTGGTCCGCAAGCAGGAGCCGGCCCGGCCGAGCGCGAAGCTGGGAGCGTCCGCCACCCTGGCCGGCGTGGCGGCCAGTCGTAGCCTGGAGCCGCGGGCGCTCACCGGGGTGCTGCGGGCCGAGCTGGACTGGCTGGTGCTCAAGGCGCTGGAGAAGGACCGGGAGCGGCGGTACGACACGCCGAACGGGCTGGCCGCCGACATCCTCCGCTACCTGGGCGGGGAGTCGGTGACGGCGGTGCCGCCGACCCGCCGGTACCGGCTGCGGAAGTGGGTCCGGCACAACCGGGTGCCCTTGACCGTCGGCGGGTCGGTGGTCGGCATCCTGTTCGGGGCGGCGTCGGTGGCCCTGTGGAGCGCCGAGCGGGTCGAACGGATGGACGTATTTGCCAGTTACCTTGACACCCGCAAGCGTCAGGCCGACGCGATGATCCGGCAAGCCACGGAGCGGCAGGCGGCGGCCGATGCGGTGGTGCGGGCCAACGCCGAAACGTGGTCGCCAGAAGTGTACAAGCACCTGGCCGACCAGTTTGCCAACCTGTTCGCCCTCGGCTGGGACGGGAGGTACAACCCGGCCCCGGAGGAGCAGTTGGCCTACCTTCGTCGTCTACCCAACTTCAACCGGCCGAACGACAGCTACTCGTTCGTGTCCACCCCGGTCAAGGGCTACCCGGCCGGCCGGCGATACGCCGCGGCCCATCAGTGGGGTTTCGGGCAGGGGTTCTACCGGGTGAAAGAGTACCCGATCGCCATCGACCACCTGGAACGGGCGGTGAAGTTCGCCGACGCCGGGTTCGGCCCGACCAACGACATCACGTTCGCCATTTTGGCCGACCTGGCCGCCACGTTCCACGAAGCCGGCCGCCCGGCCGACGCCTGGCGGGTCATCCGCAGCGGCCACCAAACGGCACTAACGGCGGTCCGGGCCGACCCAGCCCTGGCCGTGTACAAGCCCGAGCGGCGCTTCACACAGTCTTGGCAGCACCTGTTGGCGATCTCGGTTCTGCTGCCGGCCGACGGCGGGCCGACCGACGACGCCCTCTGGGCCGATTACAGTTCCACCCTGGACCAGGCCCGTGCCACGAACGGCGGCGTTCAGCCGCTAAACAAGGACGCTCTTTACAGGAACGCGCAGGGTCGGGTCCGGCAGGACCGGCCGGCCGACATCGAGACCGCGCTGCGAAAGCGGCTGGCCCACCTAGACGCCAACCCGAAGTCGGTGGCCACCGACTATCCCGACCAGATGGCCTATGACCTAGCGGTAGCCATCCTCGGCCGCAAGGACGGTGGGTTCGAGGAGGTCGAGGGGTTGCTGAAGCGGGTGTACGCCAAGGCGGTGGTGCCGCTGCCGCCCAGCCGGCCAGGGACGAGCGGCCTGCCGGAACAGCGGCAACAACTGCTCCGCGACGCCCTCGACCGGCTGGCCAAGTTGTACACGGCCTGGGGCAAGTCGGCCCTCGCGGCCGAGCGGCGGGCCGAGCGGTACCGGCTGTTCCCGGAGGTGGCCCCGCCGCCGCGGCGGGTGCGGTAGCGGTCAGCCGTCCGGGTCGTCGAGGAGGGCTTGCAGCCGGTCGCCCAGCGGCGGCGGGAGCCGGGCCGGCCAGGTGCCGTCGATCAGCCCGACGCCGATCAGGTCCTGGACGTGGACCTGATCCTTGCGGCGGTACGAAGTCAGCTTCATCGTCACCAGGGCTTCCAGCCCGAGCACCGACAACCCGCCGGCCCCGGACACGGCGGCCGACACCTCCGGTGCCGGCACGGCGTATCCGGCCCGCACCTTCTCGCCAGCGAAGATCAGATGCACGCCCCGGCCTGGGCTGCCGGCCGGGCCGTCCAGGAACAGGCTGACGCCGGCCACCTCGGCGAACACGAACCCGGCCGCCGCCATGGCGGCGGTGGCCGCCGGCAGGTCCGCCCGCCGCAACAGGATGTCCACGTCCTTGGTGATGCGCACCGCGTCCTGGTCCACCGACCCGACCCAGTCGGCCACGGCGTTGCCGCCGACCACGGCGAACGGCACCCCCGCGGCCGACAGCGCGGCGGCCGCCCGCCGCATCCGGTCTTTCACGTCTTCGGCGGCGGCCATTGAGCGGTCCCACCCGGTGAGGGTCGATGTCATCGCCGGTCCTCCGGCATCATCATAGGCCCGGCCGGGTGGTACACTACCCGTGTCCTCGCCGGGAGCCGCCGATGTCTGCCGTACCCAAACCCCGCAAGCTGACCGAGGCCGAGTACCTCCGCATCGAGCGGGCCGCCGAGTACAAGAGCGAGTTCTACGATGGTGAGATGTTCGCCATGGTCGGGGCACGCTACCCGCACAACCGGGCG
The DNA here is from genome assembly GCA_043787415.1 of Fimbriiglobus sp. GTDB lineage: Bacteria > Planctomycetota > Planctomycetia > Gemmatales > Gemmataceae > JAXMAZ01. Next base: position 8,223 of record JAYVUZ010000093.1, read on the forward strand.
AAGGAGAACTTGGTCGGTGAGCTGTTCACCCGCTTCAAGAATGGCCCGTGCCAGACCCTGTCCAGCGACATGCGGGTGAAGGTGCGGGCCAGCGGCCTGTACTGCTACCCGGACATCGTGGTGGTGTGCGACCCGCCCGAGTTCGAGGACGACCGCCAGGACACGCTGCTCAACCCGCGGGTGGTGATCGAGGTGTTGTCGGCGTCCACCGAGCGGTACGACCGCACCACCAAGTTCGCCAGCTACCAGCGGGTGCCGTCGGTGCAGGAGTACATCCTCGTCTCGCCGGACGAGCCGCTGGTCGAGCGGTACGTCCGCCAGGCCGACGGCGCCTGGGGGCGGGTGGCGTTCGCCGGGCTGGATGCCGAACTTCTGTTCGCCACGGTGCCGGCCACGGTGCCGCTGCGGGACGTGTACGCCGGGGTCGAGTTCCCCCCGCCGCCCGCCGACCCGGCCGGGTCGTAGCATAACCAGCACCATGTCCGATGCCCCGTCGTTCGCCGGCTACCCGATCCTCGGCGCCCTCGGCCCGTGCCCCGGCGGCACGGCTTTTCGCGGCACCCACCCGCTGGACGGCCGGCCCGTGGTGGTGCGGAAGCTCGACCCGGCACTCGTCGGCCCGGACTTCGCCGCCCGCGCCCGGCTGGCCCGCCAGGTCGAACACCCGCACCTGGCCCGGCTGGCCGACGCCGGCGAGGCGGACGGCGAGCCGTTCGCCGTGCTGGAGCCGATCGACGGGGCCGGGCTGACCCGGCTGATCGACGGCATCGGGCCGATGCCGGCCGAGATGGCCGCCCGGTTCGCCGCCCAGCTCGCCGGCGGGCTGGCCGCCGCCCACGCCGCCGGCCTGGCCCACGGCCACGTGTCCGCCGACCGGGTGGTGGTCGGCCCGCTCGAACCCAACCCCGACGGCCCGGCCGCCTGCCCGGCCGACGGGGCGACGGCCACCCTGCTCGACCTCGGCCTGCTGCCGCCGGGCGACCCGGCCGACGACCTGCGGGCGCTCGGCGGGACGGTGTACCGGATGCTGGTCGGCCGCGACCCGGCGGCCGACGACCGGCCGCTGGCCGCCCTCCGCCCCGACCTGCCGCCGCACCTGCTGGCCCTGGTGAACGAGCTACTGGCCGCCGACCCCGCCGTGCGGCCGACGGCCGCCGCCGCCGCCGAGCGGTTCGCCCCGGCCGAAGTGGTGGACGTGGCCGTCCCGGCGCCGGCGTCGCGGCCGTCCCCGGTGCTGTGGCTGGCCGTCGGGGCGGCCCTCAACCTGATCGGCATCGGCCTCCTCGCCTACGCCCTGTCCCGGTGACGCCCATGCTGCCGTGTCTGAGTCAGGCGACGACCCTGAGTACGCCGTTCGCCGACGACCTGGCCGGTGTCGCCGCCGCCGGCGGCACCCACGTCGAGTTGTGGCTGACCAAGCTGGAGAAGCACCTCGAAGCGAACTCGCTCGCCGACACGCAAACGCTGCTCGCCGACAGCGGCCTGACCCCGTCGGCCGCCAGCTACCAGGGCGGGCTACTGCACAGCCAGGGGGAACCGCGGCAGGCCCACTTCGACCACTTCCGCCGGCGGCTCGACCTGTGCCAGGCGCTCGGCGTGCCGGTGCTGGTGCTCGCCGCCGACGCCGTCCCGACGCCGGACGCCACCGGGCTACAGCGGGCGGTGGTGTCGCTGGCCCAGGCGGCGCAGTGGGCGGCCGGGTACGGGGTGATCCTGGCTCTGGAGTTCCGCGACGGCACCGTGTGTACCAACCTGGACACGGCCATCACCCTGGTGGAAGCCTGCCGGGAGCCGAACGCCGGCGTCTGCCTGGACCTGTTCCACTTCACCCGGGGGCCGAGCAAGGAGGCCGACTTGCAGCGGCTGACGGCCGCCAACCTGCGGCACGTGCACGTGTGCGACGTGGCCGGGGTGCCGCGAGAGCTGATGACCGACGCCGACCGGGTGTTCCCCGGCGAGGGCGACTTCCGCCCCGGGCCGGTGGTCGAGCGGCTGCGACAGATCGGCTACGCCGGGGCGATATCCCTGGAGCTGATGAACCCGACCGTCTGGCAGTGCAAGCCGTCCCAGGTGGCCGAACTGGGGCTGGCCGCGCTGCACCGCCTCCTCTCCCCCTGACCCGGAGTGCCCGCGTGTTCGCCACCGAGCTGAAGCTGTTCGCCTTCCACCATGCCTTCGCCCACCTGCTGGCCGACCCCGTCCCGGCCGGGCGGTTCGCCGAGCAGCCGGCCGCCGGCGTCAACCACCCCGCCTGGATCGTCGGCCACCTGGCCTTCGCCGCCGACGTGGGGCTGAAGGTGAGCGGCGTGCCGACCGTCTGCCCGGCCGGGTGGGACGCCACGTTCGGCATCGGGTCGGTGCCGGCGAGCGACCCCGGGGCGTATCCGCCGAAGGCCGAGCTGCTGGCCCTGTACGACCTGACCCACGAGAGGCTGACGGCCGCCGCCCCGCACGCCGACCCGGCCGTGCTGGCTTCGCCCCAGCCGCTCGACTTCCTCCGCCCGCACATGCAGACGATGGGCGACCTGCTCAGCCACATCCTGAGTTCGCACGAAGCCTTCCACCTCGGCCAGCTCTCCACCTGGCGACGAGTGCTAGGTTTCCCGTCAGCCCGAGGCTGATTCGCCCGCCGAGCGGGCAACCGACTGGCGTCCGGTGCGGGGCGGTGGTATCCTGGAAGGACTTCAACATCGCCCACGTCCCGCTTTCTAGGCATTCATGCCCCGTCCTGATGCATCCGAGCCGCCGTTGCCCGAGATCATCGGCAGCGCCTTCGCAATGGTTGAGGTGTACCGCCTCGTCCGCCTCGCCGCCCCCAAGTCGGCCAACGTCCTGCTCATCGGTGAGACTGGCACCGGCAAAGAGGTGATCGCTAAGGCGGTCCACAAACTGAGCAAGCGGGCCGACGGGCCGTACATCCGCGTCAACTGCGGTGCCCTCCACGAGAACCTGCTGGAAAGCGAACTGTTCGGCCACGTCAAAGGGGCGTTCACCGGGGCGATTGAGAACAAAGCCGGCCGGTTCGAGGCGGCTCACGGCGGCACGATCTTTTTGGACGAGATCAACAGCATGTCACCCAAGCTTCAGGTGAAGCTGCTGCGGGTGCTGCAAGAGCGGGAGTTCGAGCGGGTCGGCGAGAGTCGGACCATTCGGGTCGATGTCCGAGTGATTGCCGCCACCAACGCCAGCTTGGAAGACTTGGTCGCCGACGGGCAGTTCCGGGAAGACCTTTACTACCGGCTGAACGTGGTGCCGATCCTGCTGCCGCCGCTGCGGGAGCGGCGGGAGGACATCGGCCCGCTGGCCCGGTTCTTTCTCAAGCGGTACGCCGCCGCCAACAAGCTGCTGGCCACGCTCGACCTGACCGACGCCGTGCTGGCGGCGCTGGCCGCCCACGACTGGCCGGGCAACGTCCGCGAGCTGGAGAACGCCATCGAGCGGCTGGTGGTGCTGAGCGGGGACGACGCCCTGGACCCGGCCCACCTGCGGCTGACCCGGCCGCGGCCGACCCGGCCCCCGCGGGCGGGCGGTGGGGCGGGCGTGCCGCTGGACGTGCCCGGGCTGGTGCAGGCGCTGGTGCGGGCCGGCGTGAGTGCCGCCCTGCCGGCCGACGTGAAGGTGTACGACCACCTGGTGGGCGGGGTGGAGCGGGAGCTGATCGAGCAGGTGATGCGGCAGTGCGACGGGGTGCAGGTGAAGGCGGCCAGCCGGCTGGGCATCAACCGCAACACCCTGCACAAGAAGCTGGAAGAGTTCGCCGCGGCCGACGCCAAGCGGGCCGAGGCGGTGGTATCATCGGAGGCGGTCCCGGAGGGCTGAGCCATGCGGCGGCGGTGGAAGTGGCTGGTTCTGCTCGTGTTGCTGGTGGTCATCCCTGTCGTGCGGGTCGTGTGGAACCGCCACGAGGACCGCAGCGCCAACGAGCGGACGTTGGCCGAAACAGAAGCCGACCTCGACTTGACCGACCCGGGCTGGCGTCTCGACGACCTACTAGCCGAGCGGGATGCCACCATCCCGCCGGACGACCGGAACCTCACGAAACTGTGCTGGGACATCTACGAAAAGCGACCGGACAGTTTCGATCAGTGGACCCGTCAGCGCGGTGACTGGTCGCCGTCCCCAGACTTCAACCACCTGCCGGCAACCGACAAGCTGGATGCGGCCCGCCAGGTGCGGTCCGAAGCCGACGAGGTGGTGCGGATGGCCCACGCCACTTCACAGCGGCCGACGGGCGGCTGGAAGCTGGTGGTCAAGCCGAACCCGTTCGACACCCTGCTCGAACACATGCAACGGGTCCGCACTGTCGCTACCTTGCTGGAACTGGACGCGGTAGTGGCCGCCGCCGACCAAGACTGGCCGACCGCCATCGCCGCGGTGGCGGCCGGGGTCCATGTCGGCGGGTCGGTCGGCGACGAACCGCTGCTCATCTCCCAACTGGTGCGGATGGCCACCGACGCAATTGCGGTCGGCGGGGCCGAGCGGATGGTCGGGCTGGGTGAGCCGCCGGCCGACCAGCTGATGGCCCTTCAGGCTGCGTTGCTGGCCGAGGCCGACGTGCCCCGGCTGGTGTTCGCCTTCCGCGGCGAGCGGGCGTTCTACCACCGGATGTTCGCCAACCTGGACGCCGGCCAGTTCGCCATCGGCCAACTGGCCGGCGACAAGGGCAGCACGGGGGACGGGTTCGGTGGTTGGATTTACCGCGGCCACCTGCCCAGCGACCAAGCGTTCACTCTCAATTTCGTGACGGAGCTGCTGGCCATCGCCCGCCGTCCGCACCACGAGCAAATCGACCTATACGCCTCGGTCGAGCTGCCACCAAAGAATCAGTCTCGGGCACTCAGCCGGCTGATACTGCCAGCCTTCGACAAAGTGACGGTGGCCGAGTGGCGGACGGTCGCCCGTCTCCGCTCGGCAGCGGTGGGGCTAGCTTGCGAGCGGTTCCGGCAGAAGGCCGGCCGCTGGCCGGCCGACCTCGCCGAGCTACGCGACTTCCTCCCGACGATCCCGCTCGACCCCTACGACGGCCAGCCGCTCCGCTACGCGACGCGGGACGACGGCGTGGTGGTGTACAGCGTCGGCCCGGACCGGCAGGACGACGGCGGCACCCTCAGCTACAAACTGCCCGAACTGGGCGAAGATGTCGGCTTCCGCCTGTGGGATGTAGCCGCCCGCCGCCAGCCGGCCGAGGAGTGACCATGACCCGTCGCCGCAAGATCGCCGCCGGCGGTGCCGCTCTGGCCGTCGCCGGCCTGGTCGCCTGGTGGCTACTCCGGCCGACCGCCCTGGAACGGGCGCTGGCAGACCTCGACGCCACCGACCCCGGCTGGCGGTTCGCCGACGTCTGGGCGGCCCGCGCCGCCGACCCGCCCCCCGCCCCGCACGCCGTCGCGGCGGCCCTGGCGGCGCTGCCCATGCCGGCCCAGTTCACCGCCTGGCAGAACGCCGCCGAGGCCGACCCGGAACGGTCCGTGTGGAAGCGGTCGGCCGGCGAGCCGTGGCCGCCCGATCCCGAGCGGCGGGCCGCCTGGCGGGCGTCTGCCGCGGCGGTCGCGGCCGGTCGCCTCGCCGCCGACCGGCCGCCGGGGATGACTGTCGCCGCCCGGCCTGTGGACGTGTTCCCGACCCTGCTCCAGCACGTCCAGGACGCCCGCACCGTCGGCGACATGCTGGCCCTGGACGCCGTCGAGAGCGCCGGCCGGGACGTGCCCGGGGCGGTGGCCAGCATCCGGGCGACGCTCAGCATCGGCCGCGGGGTGGCGGCCGAGCCGTTCTTCCCGTGCGCCCTGGTGCGGCGGTGGCTGGCCCGGCGGGCGGCCGACGCCACCCTCCGCGGGCTGGCCGCCGGCGAGTGGCCGGCCGACGCCCTGGCCCGGGTGCAGGCGGAGTTGGCCGCCGAGGCCGACCCAACGCTGGTGACGGCCGCCCTGCGGGACGAGCGGGCGGTGCTCGACCAGCAGTTGGCGGCCGTGGCCGGCTGGAAGGCCGAGGTGGGTTCGACCCTGGCCGTCAGCGGCCCGACGCCCCGCCGGCTCGGGCTGGTCGGCCGCACCCGCTACCGGCTGACCGTGGCCACCGATCACCTGGCCGCTTTGAACGAGTTCAACCACCTGATCGCGGCCACCCGCCGGCCGGCCCACGAGTGGCAAGCGGCCGTGGCCGACGTGCCACCCCCGCCGGACGACGAGCGACACAGCGTGTCGCACGCGGCCGGAACCCAGGCCCGCAAGATGCTGGTCGAGCAGGCGGTGTACCACTTGGCAGAGCTGCGGGCGGCGGTGCTGGCGGTCGGGTGCGAGCGGTTCCGGCTACGGGACGGCCGCTGGCCCAGCTCGCTCGCCGAACTGCCCGCCGACCTGACCCCCGCCGACACCACCGACCCGTTCACCGGGCAGCCACTCGTACTCCGGCGGTTGGCCGATGGGCTGGCGGTGTACGGCCTCGGACGGGACGTGGTGGACGACGGCGGCCGGCTCGGGCCGGCGCTCCGGACTACCGAAGCGAAGCCCGGTCAGGACGTCGGCTTCCGCCTGTGGGATGTGGTCGCCCGGGGCCGACCTGCGGCCCAACCGTAAACTACACTCCACGCAGCAACCCGCCCCGCCCCGCCGAGCCGCCCGCCATGTGGCTGATGTACCCGGTCACGCCGACCGAAATCCGCCAGGCCCGTCAGGGGGTGGTGGCCCTGCTCGCCGCGTCGGCCGTCTGGTGCCTGACCGCCGCCGCCGTCGTGGCCGTCCGGTCGGGCGACATCGTGTACCGGGTGCAGGCCAAGTTCGAGGAGGTGCCGGACGAGGTGAAGACGGTCATGTCGCCCCGCAAGGGCTGGTTCTACGTCCTGTGCGTCGCCCTGGCCGTGTCGGCGGTGTTGCGGTTCGTCGGCTACCTGCGGCTGAAGAACGTGGCCGGGGCGGTGGCCGCCGGCGACGGCATCCGGCTGGGCATCGCCGGCGTGGCCGTCACCCTCTGCACCCCGCTCATCGTCCCCGTCGGCGGGCTGGGCGGCATGCTCGCCCTGGTCATGGTGGCCGGGGCCGCCCTCGAGCTCCAGTTCCTGCGGGCGCCGGCCCAACTGTTCGGGCTAGTGGTGTCCCCGCAGGCCGCCACCCGGGTGGCCCGGCTCCGCGTCGGCTGGCTGGTGTGGCTGCTGGCCGTGGCCGTCACCGCCCTGCTGCTGCTGGTGGCCCAGAACTTCAACGACCTGGTCCGCAACCCCGGCACCCCGACCGACCGGCTGGCGATCAGCGTCTGCGGGGCGCTGAAGGTGACGTTCAACGTGCTGGCCACCCTGGAACTGCTGGCCGTGCCGGTGCTGGTGGGCGGGTACTGGCTGACCCTGCTCGGCGTGTACACCGCCGCCGGCCGGCTGACCGACCCCCGCGGGGCCATCGCCGCCCCGCCGCCGCCGGACAACCGGCCGGTCAACCGGCTCAAGGACGTACTCCAGAACCCGTACGGGTGAGCGGCACGGCTACCGCAGCCGGCTGTTCACCATCTCGACGCCCAGGGCGAAGGTCATGGCGAAGTAGACGTACCCCTTGTTCATGTGCTGGCCGAGGCCCTCGGCCACCAGCAGGGCGCCGATGAGCAGCAGGAAGCTGAGGGCCAGCACCTTGACCGTCGGCCGGCGGTTGACGAAGTCGCCGATCGGCTTGGCCGCCAGCAGCATGATGCCCACCGACACCAGGACGGCCGTCATCATCACCCACAGGTCGTCCACCAGCCCGATGGCCGTAATGACGGAGTCGAGGGAGAAAATGATGTCCACCACGGCCAGTTGGGCGATGGTCGGCCAGAACCGCGCCCGCCGGCCCGGCCGGGCCGGGCCGTCCCCGTCGGCCGTCACCTCGCGGTGGGTCTCCACCTTCTCCCGGATCTCCTTGGTGCTGCTGTAGAGCAGGTACAGCCCGCCGCCGATCAGGATCAAGTCCCGCCACGACAGGCCCCGGGCCTCCCGCCCGCCGAGGAACCCGAACCAGTCGGCCGGCAGGGTGAACTGTGCCCGGGTGAGGCCGACCAGCCAGCTCAGCGCGGCCAGCAGCAGCAGCCGCGTCACCAGTGCCCCGCCCAGGCCGAAGAGCCGGGCCGACTTCTGCCGCTCCGGGGGCAGCTTGCCGACGTAGATGCTCAGCAGCACCACGTTGTCCACCCCGAGGACGATCTCCATCAGGGTGAGAGTGAGCAGCCCGACCAGGACGGCCGCCAGGGAGAAGTCCTTAGGGTGGCGGAACCGCACCTGGGCCACCTCGGCCGGCTTGTAGTCGCGGGGGCCGTCGGCCGCCACCACCCGGATGGCGGGGTCGAGGAGCGGCCCCCGCTCCTGGGTCTTGTTCCCCAGGGTGGCCACCGCCGCCACCGTCCCGTCGTCGTCCGGGTTGAGGTCGAGCCGCTTGACTTTGCGGGGGTCGAGGACAAGGATGCCGGACTCGCTGCCCAGGCGGATGGCGGCGACCACCACCCGCACCCCGGCCAGCTTGGTGCCGTCGGCCAGCTCCACGTCGGCCTCGTAACCGTCCGGCGGGGGCGGGGTCAGGCCGGCGGCCGGCGGGTCGGCTCGCAATGCCCACCCGGCCAGCAGCAGTGTCGCCAGCACCAACCCGCCGCGTCGCCAGGCCATCATGTTCCCCCGGGCAAAGTCCGTCCGACACATGGTAGGCGCCCGGCCGCTACTTGATCGCTGTTACCGCCGCCGCCTGCACCGCCTGGCGGTACGGCGACGCCTCCACCTGGATGCCGGTGCGGGCGATCAGCGTCACCACCACCAGGTCTTGCACCGGGTCGGCCCACGAGTGGGTGCCGAACGCCCCGCCGTGGCCGAACGTGCCGGGCGACAGGTTCTCCGTGATGCCCTTCGGCTCCCGCACCACGGCCACGGCGTACCCGTACCCCATGCCGTCGTTGAACCCGGCCTTCAGCTCCCCCGTCTGCACCCGCGTCATGGCGGCCACCGTCTCCGGCTTCAGCACCCGCTTCCCGTCGAGCTCGCCGCCGTTGAGCAGCATCCGGTAGAACCGGGCCATGTCGCCGGCCGTGGAGTACAGCCCGCCCATCGGGCACGGGTGTTTGGCCCCCGGCTGGTAGCTGATGAGCAGGTTGCCCGACGGCGTCAGCTTGCCCCCCGCGGCCTTGCCGTAGACGACCGCCGTGCGGGCCAACACCTCGGCCGACGGGTGGAAGGTGGTGGCGGTCATGCCCAGCGGGCCGAACAGCGTCTTCTGGCAGTAGTCCTCGTAGCTCATGCCAGACGCAAACTCGACCAGCCGGCCGAGGGTGTCGATGCCCGGGTTGCAGTAGCTCCACTTGCTGCCGGGGGCGAACTCCAGCGGCTTCTGCGACACCACGAAGGTGGACTCCCGCAGGGTGTACGGGCGGGTGCCGGTCCACACGTCCGGGAAGCCGGGGCCGTAGTTGCCGGCCAGCCCGCTGGTGTGCGTCAGCACGTCCCGCACCGTCACCCGCCGGGCCAGCGGCACCAGCGTCGTCGCCTCCTTGCCCCGCTCCTTCACCAGCATCTGGCCCTTGAACTCGGGCAAGTGTTTTTCCAGCGGGTCGTCGACGCTCAGCTTGCCGGCGTCCACGAGGGCCAGCACCGCCGCTGCGGTGACGGGTTTGGTCATGGAGGCGATGACGAATGGGGTGTCGGCCCGCATCGGCAGATCAGTGGCCAGGTTCGCTTTGCCGACGGCCGCCGTGTGCAGCACCCCGCCGCGGCGGGCCACCACGGCGACGCCGCCACTCAGCTCGCCGGCGTCCACGAACCGCTGCAAGGCGGCGTCGATGGCATTCAGCTTGTCGGGCGATTGGGCGGCAGCGAGCGGGGCGAACAGCAGGACGGCGACGAGCGAGCGCATGGCGGGGCCTCGGGAGGTCGGGGCAGTGTATGGCCGGCTGTGTCGTTTGAGGCGAGCGGCCGGCGTGAGCCGGTCCGGTCCGGGGTTAGCTACCGCATCCCCGGTCCGCGTGCGAAGCAGAAGGCCCCGGACCGGACCGGCTCACGCCGGCCGCTCGCCTCTGTCGCATTGGGTCGCCACCGGGTACGCTATCCGCACCCTCCCCAACCCCCTTCGACCATGACCGCACTCCTCCTCCTCGCCCTCGTCCAGACCCCGGCCGGGGTGCTGCCCGTCGGGGCCGACGGCAAACCCCTCAACCTCGACTTCGAGGCCGGCGACCTCCGCGACTGGACGGCGGAGGGCGACGCCTTCCAGGGCCAGCCGGTGCGGGGCGACACGGTGTTCACCCGCCGCGGCGACATGCGGTCGCTGCACCAGGGGAAGTTCTGGGTCGGCGGGTTCGAGACGCACGGCGACAAGCCGACCGGCACCCTCACCAGCGCCGCGTTCACGGTCACGCACCCGTGGGCCAGCTACCTCGTCGCCGGCGGTGCCCACGAGAAGGAGACGTGCGTCGAGCTGCTGGACGAGGCCGGGGCAGTGCTGCACCGGGCCAGCGGCGCCGAGTCGGAGACGCTCAAGCGGGTGGCCGTCGATCTGTCCGCCCACCGCGGCAAGTCGGTCCGCGTCCGGCTGGTGGACCGCCACGCCGGCCACTGGGGGCACCTCAACTTCGACGACTTCCGGTTCCACGCCGCCAAGCCGGACGTGGCCGAGCGGGGGCCGGCCCGGGCCGACGACTACCGCTTCGCCGGCCAAGCCCCCGAGGACGCGGCGACGAACATGACGGTGCCGCCGGGGTTCCGGGTGAGCCTGTTCGCCGGCGAGCCGGACCTGCACCAGCCGGTCGGCTTCTGCTTCGACGACCGCGGCCGGCTGTGGGTGGCCGAAGCTTACTGCTACCCGAAGCGGAAGCCGTTCCCCGGCCCCCTGCTGCCGGAGGCCGAGCGGACGAACGGGGACAAGATTCTGATCTTCGAGGACACCGACGGCGACGGCAAGTTCGACAAGAAGACCGTTTTCATCGAGGGGCTGAACCTCGTCTCGGGCCTCGAATACGGCTTCGGCGGGCTGTACGTCGGGGCCGCCCCGTACCTGCTGCACATCCCCATCGACGCCTCCGGCGACAAGCCGGCCGGGCCGCCGCAGGTGCTGCTCGACGGCTGGGGCCTGGAGGACACCCACGAGACGTTGAACTCGTTCGTCTGGGGGCCGGACGGGTGGCTGTACGGCTGCCACGGCGTCTTCACCCACTCGAAGGTGGGCAAGCCCGGCACCCCGGACAAGGACCGCACGCCGATCAACGCCGGGGTCTGGCGATACCACCCGACCCGCCACCAGTTCGAGGTGTTCGCCCACGGCACCAGCAACCCGTGGGGGCTGGACTACAACGCCGTCGGCGACTTCTTTGTGGAAGCCTGTGTCATCCCGCACCTGTGGCATATCGTCCCCGGCGGGAGGTACCAGCGGCAGGGTGGCCAGCACTTCAACCCGTACACCTACGACGACATCAAGACCATCGCCAAGCACCGCCACTACGTCGGCAACCAGTGGAACGACGGCGACCGGGCCAAGAGCGGCGACCTCGGCGGCGGCCACGCCCACAGCGGCCTCGTCTGCTACCAGGGCGGGGCGTGGCCGGCGGAGTACCACGGCAAGCTGTTCATGGGCAACGTCCACGGCCACCGCATCAACGTGGACGCGGTGACGCCGAAGGGCAGCTCCTACGAGGGCGACCGCAACCCCGACTTCCTGCTGAGCCACGACAAGCACTGCCTGATCGTGAGCATCCAGGCCGGGCCGGACGGCAACCTGTTCTTCTGCGACTGGTCGGACAAGCAGGTGTGCCACCGCAACGAGGTGGAAGTCTGGGACCGCACCAACGGCCGCATTTTCAAGGTGAGCCACAAGGACAGCAAGCCGGTGGTCGGCCTCGACTTGGCGAAGAAGACCGACGCCGAACTGGTGGCCCTGCAAACCAGCGGCAACGAGTGGCTGGTGCGGCACGCCCGCCGCGTCTTGCAGGAGCGGGGCAAGGCGTCAGCCGAGACGACGGCTGGGGTCGAGCGGCTGTTGAAGTCGACGGACGCGGCGGCCCGGTTGCGGGGACTCTGGCTGGGTCACGTCGTCGGGCTGTGGCCGGAGGGCCTTGGGATAGTGTTGATCGGAGTTGGTGACCACGGACGGGTGGCACAGGACGAGAGCGAACACATCCGCGCTTGGGGGGTACGGCTGGGTATGACAGCGAACTTAGCCACGGCTGCCGCCGACCCGTCGCCGGTAGTGCGGCGGGAGGTAGCGTCCCGACTGCTCGCCCGACCATTGGACGAACGGCTGAAGCCGCTGGAGAAGCTACTGGCCCGCGCCGCCGACGCCACCGACCCGGTTTTACCGCATTTGCTCTGGTACGCCGGCGAGCCGTTCGGGGCCGGCGGGGCCGATCTGGTCCTCGCCCCGGTGCTGGCGCTGGCCGCCCAGTCACAGCTGCCAGACTTCCTACCCAAGATGGCCCGCCGGGTGGGGGCCAACTCAGGCCCCGCCGCCCTGAGTGCGCTGACGGCCGGCTTGCTCGAAGCCATGACCGCCGCCCATCAGCTCGCCTACCTGCGCGGGTTGGAAGAAGCGGTGAAGGGTAAGCGGCGGGCCGAGCCGCCGGCCGGCTGGGCCGCGGCCGCCGCTAAGCTGACCAACGCCCCCGCCGAGGTGCGGCAGATTGTGCGGGGGCTGGCCCTGAAGTTCGGCGACCCGGCCGCCGCCGCCGAGCTTCGCCGCGTCCTCGCCGACCCCGCTTCCCCCAGCCGCACCGCCGCCCTGGCAGCGCTGCTCGATGTCCGCGACCCGCAGTTGCCGGCCACGCTGCAAAAGCTCCTCGCCGACCCGGCCGTCCGCGGCCCGGCGGTGCGGGCGCTGGCCGCCTTCGACGACCCCGCCACCCCGGCCGCCGTCCTCGCGGCGTACCCCAAGCTGTCGCCGGCCGAGAAGCGGGACGCGGTGGCCGCCCTGGCGTCCCGCCCGGCGTTCGCCAAAGCTCTGCTCGCCGCCGTCGCCGCGAAGGCTGTGCCGTCCACCGACATCCCGGCCGAGACGGTCCGCCAGCTCCGCAACCTGAACGACCCGGCCGTTACCGAGCAATTGGCCGCCGCCTGGGGCACGGTGCGGGAGACGCCCGCCGACCGCAAGGCACTCATCGCCGCCACGGCCAAGCGGCTGTCGCCGGACGCCCTGGCCCGCGCCGACCTCGGGGCCGGCCGGGCGGTGTTCGCCAAAGTCTGCCAGCAGTGCCACACCCTGTACGGCGTCGGCGGGAGTGTCGGGCCGGAGATCACCGGGGCCAACCGCGCCGACCTCGGCTACCTGCTGGAAAACATCCTCGACCCGTCGGCCGTCATCCCCAAGGAGTACGCCGCCACCCGGCTGACGCTGGCCGACGGCCGGGTGGTGACGGGCATCGTCAAAGAGCAGACGGCGGCCACGCTGCTCGTGGCGACGGCCAACGAAACCCTGACGCTGCCGGTTCAGGACGTGGAGGGCCGGGCCGCCTCCGACCTGTCGATGATGCCGGACAACCTGCTCGACGGCCTGCCGCCGGCCCAGGTCCGCGACCTGTTCGCGTACCTCAAGCACCCCCAGCAGGTGCCGCTGCTGGCCACCCCGGAGACGGCGAAAGACCTGTTCAACGGCCGCGACCTCGCCGGCTGGAGCGGCGACCCGGCGGTGTGGTCGGTGGAGGGCGGCGAGATCGTCGGCCGCACTTCGACGGGCCTGAAGGGCAACGCCTTCCTGGTGTCCGGCCTCGACCTCCTCGACTTCAAGCTGACTCTGGAGGTGAGGCTGACGCCGGACGCGGCCAACAGCGGGGTGCAGTTCCGCAGCCGGCCGGTGGACGGCGGCGAGATGAAGGGGCCGCAGGCCGACATCGGCAAAGGGTGGTGGGGCAAGCTGTACGAGGAGAACGGCCGCGGCCTGTTGGAGAAGGCCGGCGGCGAGCAGTGGGTCAAACCCGGCAAGTGGAACACGTATGTGATCGAGGCGGTCGGCGGCGACGTGCGGCTGACGCTCAACGGCCACCAAGTGGCGGACCGCAAGGGCGACGCGGAGCTGGCCCGCCGCGGCCAGTTGGGGTTCCAGGTCCACAGCGGCGGGCCGACCGAGGTGCGGTTCCGGAACCTGAAGCTGGAAGTCAAGTAGGGCACGGTTCACCGTGCCGTCCGGGTGCGAAGACGGCACGGTGAACCGTGCCCTACGCTTGTTACCCCGGCGTGACACGCCGGCGGGTACACTGACGTTCCCCCTTCCCCGGGAAGCCTCCCATGTCCCGACCCGTGCTCGCCATGATGCTCGCCGCCGCCGTCGCCCCGGCCGGGGACGTGGGGTTCGTCGAAGACTTCGCCCTGGCCGCCGACCGGGCCGAGGCGCTCAAACTGCTCGTGCCCGGCACCGAGGACGCCTACTACTACCAGGCCCTGCACCTGCTCGCCACCGAGCGGCTGGACCAGGTGAAACCGCTGTTCACCCCGTGGCAGGCCCGGTTCGGCCGCACCGCCCGGCTGATGGAAGTCGAAACCCGCCTCGCCCTGCTGAGCTACGACCGCGACCCGCAGGGCACCCTTGCCTACCTCCGGGACAAGCTCGGGCTGCGGCACGACCACCGCCGGCAGGTGCCCGGGGCCGCCCCCGACCTGCCGACCGCCCTCGACCCGGCGGCCCTGGACGTGGCCGCCCTCACCGCCCGCGCCGTGCAGGGTCGTAACTCGCTCGACCAGTTGGAAGACGCCGCCCTGCACCGGCTGGCCGCCACCGATCTGACGCCCCCGCTCCGCCGCGAACTACTCCAGCGGGTCCGCCGGCCGGACGTGCCGAACCTGGTCAAGCTGATCGACGCCGAGCTGCGGGACAACGGCCCGGCCTTCGGCGGCCGGCCGGTGGACGCCCAACTGACCGTCGCCCAACTGGACGAGTTGGCCAAGCTGAATCCCCAGCAGCTCAACCAGCCGGCGTTCGTCACGGCGTACCTCACCAAGCTCCAGCCCGGGGCCGACGACGACCGTGCCCGCGACAAGGCCGTGGCTCGCACCCACCTCGACCGCCTGCTGGCGTTCGCCGACCGGCTGGCCCCGGTCCACAACCCGCTCAAAGCCCATGTCCGCTACCACCGGCTGGTCCTCGACCGGGCCACCGGCGTCACCGACAAGGCCACCTTCCTGGCGTACCTGGCCCTGCCCCGCCGGCAGCCGTACATGGCCCAACGGTTGAACGAATCGGCCGCGTCCCAGCAGCACCCGGCCGACCTCGGCACCGACTACTCGGCGGCGACGCTGCTGCCGCCGGTCGGCGGCGACGAGCCGCTGGTGCGGGACACCCTGAAACGGTTCTTGCGCGACGCCCCGTCGCCGGCCGAGTTCGAGCCGTACCTCGACGGGGACTACCTCCGCCGCCTGTTCGCCGAGGCCAAGATCGAGGCCGGGCTGGGTGACCCCGAGCGGTGGGCGGCGGCCCTGCCGCCGGAGGCGTTCCGCGCCCTGCGGGAGCGGGTGGACATCGACTTCGCCCCGACCAACAAGTCGGAGTTCGCCGCCGACGAGGCGGTGGCCTTGGACCTGTTCGTCAAGAACGTGCCGGGCCTGCGGGTGAAGGTGTACGAGGTGAACACCGGGGCCGCGTACCGGGCCACCGGCAAGGAGATCGACACCGACCTACAACTGGACGGGCTGGTGCCGAACGCCGAGCGGGTGCTGGACTCGACCGACGGCCCGCTGATCCGCAAGGCCCGACGGGTGGAGCTGCCCGAGCTGACCAAGCCGGGGGTGTACGTGGTGGACCTGATTGGCAGCGGTAAGAGCAGCCGGGCGCTGGTGCGGAAGAGCCGGCTGCGGCCGCTGGTGTCGCCGAGTCCGGTCGGACTGAAAGTGCGGGTGATCGACGACCAGAACCGGCCGGTGCCGGCGGCGACGCTGTGGCTCGGCGGCACCGAGTACGCCCCGGACAAGGACGGCGTCCTGACGATCCCGTTCAGCACCAGTCCGGGCCGCAAGCCGGTGGTGTTGACGGCCGGCGGCCTCAGCAGCCTGGACCACATCGACCAGCCGGGCGAGGGGTACGCCCTGACCGCCGGCGTGTTCGTGGACCGCGAATCGCTGCTCGCCAACCGGCTTGCCAACATCCTGGTCCGCCCGGGGCTGCGGGTGAACGGCCGGCCGGCGTCGGTCAAACTGTTGGAAAACGTCCGGCTGCGGGTGGTGTCCACCGACCACGCCGGCGTCACCTCGGCCGTGGACGTGCCGAGCTTCCCGCTGTTCGAAGACCGCGAGAGCGTGCAGGAAATCCGCGTCCCGGCCCGGCTGGCGAGCCTCACCGTCACCCTGTCGGCGAGTGTGAAGAGCCTGACCACCGACAAGCCGGTGGAGCTGAGCGTGACGGAGGCGGTCGGGCTGAACGGCCTGGACAAGACGGACGGCATCGAGTGCCTGCACCTGGCCCAGTTCGGCGGCGAACACCTGCTCGAACTGTTCGGCAAGACCGGCGAGCCGAAGCCGGACCGGGCGGTGCGGGTGAGCCTCAAGCACCGCGAGTTCAAGCAGCCGGTGCAGGCCACGCTGAAGACCGACGCCCGCGGCCGGGTGCGGCTCGGGGCGCTGCCGGGGGTGGTGATTGTGACCGCCACCGGGCCGGACGGGGTGGCCCGCAACTGGCCGCTGCCCGGCGACCGGCACACCCGCCGGTCGGTGGTCCACGCCGCCGCCGGCGAGGTCGTGCGGGTGCCGTACCTCGGCACGCTCGCCAAGGCGGGCCGCGACGAGCTGGCCCTGTTCGACGTGAAGGGCGACACGGTACGGGCCGACCGCTTCGACGCCCTGACCCTGACCGACGGCATGGTGGTAGTGACCGGCCTGGCCGCCGGCGACTACGACCTCCACCTGAAGGCCGAGGGCCACGTCGTGCGGGTGCGGGTGGCCGCCGGGCCGACCGCCGGCGGCTTCGTGCTGGGCAAGCTGCGGCAGCTCCAGTTGCCCGGCCTGGCCCCATTAGCCATCGCCTCCATTACGGCCGATGACACCGGGCTGTCAGTGAAACTGACGGGCAGCAACCCGTTCGCCCGGGTGCATGTCATCGCCGCCCGCTACCGGCCGGCGTTCGACCCGTTCGCCAAGCTGGCCGTGGTCGGCGACGCCGAACTCGGGGCGGTGCTGCCGGGCCACGCCCCGAGCGTGTACCTGACCGGCCGGGACATCGGCGACGAGTACCGCTATGTACTCGACCGCCAGGGCAAGAAGCGGTTCCCCGGGGTGATGGTCGAGCGGCCGGGGCTGCTGCTGCACCCGTGGGCAGTGCGGGCCACCGAGACCGGCGTGCAGGACGCGAAGGAGGGTGGCCAGTTCGGCGGCGTCGGGGCGGCCACCCCGACCGTACCGGGGCTGCAGACGCTGCAGAAGGGCGAGTTACGCCCGGAGCCGTTCACCAACACCATCCCCGGCGGCGACCACGCCACCCTCGACTTCCTGGCCGACCCGTCGGCCGTGCTGGTCAACCTGGTGCCCGACCAGGACGGCGTCGTGCGGGTGCCGCGGGACAAGCTCGGGCCGCACGCCCTGATCCACGTCGTCGCCGTGGACCCGCTGTCCACCGCCGTCCGCACCGTCGGGCTGCCGGAGGCACCGGCCAAGACGCTCGACCTGCGGCTGGCGAAGGGGCTGGACCCGGCCGGCCACTTCACCCAGCAGCGGGCCGTCACCGTGCTGGACGCCGGCAAGCCGTTCGCCGTCGCCGACGTGGCCGGCAGTCGGTTCAAAGCCTACGACTCGGTGGCCGGCGTCCACGCCCTGTACGTCACCCTGCTGGCCGACCCCAAGCTGACCGAGTTCGCCTTCGTCGCCACCTGGCCGAAGCTGTCGCCGGACGACAAGAAGGCCAAGTACTCGCAATTCGCCTGCCACGAGCTGAACCACTTCCTCAGCCGCAAAGACCCCGAGTTCTTCAACGCGGTCGTGAAGCCGACGCTGGCCAACAAGAAGGACAAGACGTTCCTCGACCACTACCTGCTGGGCAACGACCTGACCGAGTTCGCCAAGCCGTGGGCGTTCGGCCGGCTGAACACCGTCGAGCGGGTGCTACTGGCGAGCCGACTGGCCGGCGAGCGGCCGAAGGTGGCCCGGCACTTGGCGGACCTGCTCAAGCTGACCCCGCCGGCGGCCGACCGGCAGGTGTTCGGCTTCTCTGCCGCCGTGGCCGGGGATGACCTGTCGACGACCAACGGGTTCGCGGAAAATCGAGCGAAGATCGGACGAGTGCTGGTCGAAGGGAATACCGCTCTGGCCGACCGGGCGATCCTCAGTCAGAACGCCCCGCCGGCACCGGCTGGGGGACCGCTGGCCGCCCGCGAACGGCTCATGGATGAGGCCAAGTCGGCGGCCGAGCCGATGAGACGGGCCGGGCGGGCGGAGGACGCCGCCAAACAACCGCAAGACGCGTACGACGGGAAGGCCGGCGGTAAGCGCGGCCTCTTCGACGCCGACCGGGCCACCGCCCTGGGCAAACTCCGCCTGCCGTTCCGCCGCATCGACCAGACGATGGAGTGGGCCGAGAACAACTACTACAAGCTGCCCGTCGCCCAGCAGGTGGCCGCGCTCGTCCCGGTCGGCCCGCTGTGGGCCGAGTGGGCGGCGGCCGACGACAAGGCGTTCCGCTCCAAGCACCTGGCCGACGCCGCCCGCAACTTCACTGAGGCCATGTTCGCCCTGAGCGTGCTGGACCTGCCGTTCGACCCGGCCAAGCCGAAACAGGAGTTCGCCGACGGCGGCCTGACGTACACCCCGGCCGGCCCGGCGGTGGTGTTCAGCGAGCAGGTGCGGCCGGCCGCCGCCCCGCCGGCCAACCCGCCGGTGCTGCTCAGCCAGAACGTCTACCGGGCCGACGACCGCTACCGGGACGACAGCGGCGAGCGGGCCGACAAGTTCGTGGCCGGCGAGTTCCTGACGCAGGTCGTGTACGGCTCGCAGGTGGTGGTCACCAACCCGACCAGCGGCCGGCAACGCCTGAGCGTGCTGATCCAACTACCGACGGGGGCATTGCCGGTGGGCAACGTGCCGGTGACGCGGACGGTCAACCTGGACCTCCAGCCGTACCGCACCGAGGCCATCGACACCAAGTTCTACTTCCCCCGGCCCGGCACCTTCGCCCAGTTCCCGGCCCACGTGGCGAAGGGCGAGACCGTGGCAGCGGCGGCGACGGCCACCACCTTCACGGTGGTCGAGAAGCCGACGAAACCCGACACCGGCACCTGGGACTGGGTGAGCCAGAACGGCACCCTGGACGAGGTGACGGCGTACCTGAAGCGGGAGAACGTCCACGCCCTGAACCTCGACCAGATCGCCTGGCGGATGGCCGAGCGGCCGGCCTTCGAGGCGGTGTTGGCCGTGCTGCAAGAGCGCCACGCCTACAGCCCGACGCTGTGGAGCTACGCCCTCAAGCACAACGACCCGGTCGCCGCCCGGCAGTACCTGCTGCACGCCGACGCGCTGGTGAACGAGGCCGGCGGGCCGCTGGTCAGCCCGCTGCTGGTCATCGATCCGGTGGCCCGGCACGCCTACGAACACCTCGAATACCGGCCGCTGGTGAACGCCCGTGCCCACGCCCTCGGGGCACACCGGCAGGTCGTCAACCCGGTGCTGCTGGCCCAGTACCAACGGTTCCTCAAGTCGCTGACGTACACGAAAGAGCCGACCGACGCCGACCGCCTGGCCCTGACGTACCACCTGCTGCTGCAAGACCGCGTGGAGGAGGCCGCCACGCACTTCGCCCGGGTGAACCCCGAGGCGGTGCCGACCAAGCTCCAGTACGACTACTGCGCCGCCTACCTGGGGCTGGCCACCGATGACCCGGCGAAGGCCCGCTCGCTCACGGCCAAGCACGCGGCCGAACCCGTGGACCGCTGGCGGGACGCCTTCGCCCAGATCGGCAAGCACCTCGACGAAGCCGAGGGCAAGGCGGTGCCGGCCGACAGCGCCGACCGCGACCGCCGGCAAGGGACGCTCGCCGCCACCGAGCCGGCCGTCGAGGTGACGGTGGCCGGCAAGGACGTGCGGGTGACGGCCCGCAACCTGCCGAGCGTGACGGTCAACTACTACCTAATGGACGTGGAACTGCTGTTCAGCCGCACCCCGTTCGTCCAGCAGTCGGGGCAGTCGTTCGCCGTCATCCGGCCGAACAAGTCGGTGGTGGTGCCGGTGCAGGCCGACAAGGCGGTGGTCCAGGTGCCGGCCGAGCTGGCGGCGAAGAACCTGCTGGTGGAAGTGACCGGCGGCGGCAAGACCCGGTCGGCGGTGTACTACGCCGGGGCGGTCGGCGTGTCGCTCGCCGAGAGTTACGGCCAACTGACGGCCAGCGGTGCGGACGGCAAGCCGCTGCCGGCGGTGTACGTCAAGGTGTACGCCCGGACGGCCGACGGCCGGGTGCTGTTCCACAAGGACGGGTACACCGACCGCCGCGGCCGGTTCGACTACGCCACGGTGAGCACGCCGGAGCGGGGGGCGGTGGAGCGGTTCGCCGTGCTAGTGCTGGACGACGCCCGCGGGGCGGCGGTGAGGGAGGCGGCCCCGCCGCCGCGGTGAGGTAGCCAACCGGGTTGTGATTGCGGTCAGCGGGTTTAATGGCCGATCCGACGTACCGGCGGGAGCGACCGGGCATGACGACCGCTTACGTTGCTCAGTTCGGCGACCCGGCCGTGCTGGCCCCGCTGGAGGCCGAGGCCCAGGCCTACCACGCTGAACTTGGCGCGCAGGCGGCCGCCGCCGACCCGAACTCGGGGATCGTCGAAAAGCTACGGTCGCGGCGGTAACAGTAGGACGAATGGGGGTGGCGGCCGCGAGCTGGCCTCACCAGTTATGGGTGACGGTGACCGAGCTGTCGCTGTAAGACAACTCAGCGCCGACCAGTCGAATGATCGCGCCGCGGTCAATTCTCGCGCGGTAAAGCACTAGGTCGTGTGGACGCGAGCGGGGTGTTCTCGGGTCGTGGCGGACCCGCCCCCGCCGCCGCGAGACCGCCTGCGAGTACCCGCTACGCCCTGTCCGACGCCGACTGGGGCCGCATCGAACACCTCCTGCCCGGCGACCGGGTCAACACGGCGGGGTCGGCCGCGACAGCCGCCGGTTCGTCGATGCCGTCCTGTGGGTGGCCCGGACCGGCGCCCCGTGGCGCGACCTACCGGACCGCCTGGGCCGCGGGAACCGCCAGTGGCGGCGGTTCGACCGGTGGGCCGCCCGGGGCGTGTGGGCGCGGGTCATGCACGCCCTCCGCGACCCCGACCCGGAGTGGCGGATCCTCGACTCGACCAGCGTCCGCGCCCACCCGTGTGCCGCCGGGGCGCGAAAACCGGGGCGGCCGACCAGGCCCTCGGCCGGAGCCGGGGCGGGTTCGGCACAAGGGTGCAGGTGAGCGGTAGCCCGCTCGGCCACCCGGTCGAGTTGG
>JAYVUZ010000094.1:0-64354 GCA_043787415.1 Fimbriiglobus sp.
GTGCGGCGGGGTGAGGCAGATCACCCGGCCGCACACGCCCCCGCTTCATTCCGCCTCGCGCAAGTCGGGAAGCCGGCCGCGTCTCTTGGGGGAAGTTACTGCCGTTTCCGCCGGAGCCGGGTAATGAGTCTGACCGTGCCGCCGTCGCTCCGCGACCTGACCGCCCGCTACCTGGCGAAACAGGCGACCAGCCCGGTCGCCGCCGACGAGTCGGAAGTGGAGCCGTACGAGGTTCTGGGCGGGTTCCGGCCGACCGCCGCCCAAACCTGGGCCGACGCCGTCGCCCCGCTGGCCGCCGTCGGGCTATCGGTTAATGGGCTGGCCTGTCCGCCGGAGTGGGCGGCGTTCGCTGCCAGCGGTGGCCCGACCGCCGCCGTGCCGCTGGCCGCCGGCTATTTCCCACAGCGGGTGAGCGATCCGTCGGCCCTGTTCGCCGGCCGGCAGACCCCGGCCGCTGCTGAGCGGGTGCCGGGCTTCGACGCCTTGCGGCAGTGGGTGGCCGCCTCGGTGGGCAGCGGGTCGGCCGCACGACTGCTGCTGGCTGCCGGCGTTGCCGCCACGCTCGGCGATGCGTTGACCGCAAACGCCATGCTGGCCGCCGCCGAGCCGCTGTGCGGGGTGAACGGCCGGTCGGCCTGGGAGAACCAGCAGGCGGCCGTGCGATTCGTGGCCGGTCAGGCGGCGGACTGGTCGAACGTGGCCGGCCCGGCCGGGGACTTCAACGCCGGGATGGTGGCCCTTTTCGCCGGCAAGCCGGCCGACGCCGTGGCCCCGCTGCGGCGGGCCGCCGAGGCACTGCCGGCCAGCTCCGGGTGGTCCGCCCTGGCCGGGCTGTACGCCACCCTGGCCGCGGCCCGCGGCTGCGGCCACGGGTTCTGAGCCGAACCCCGAGGGCACGGCGGGCGTATCCTGGTCACATGCCCGCCGCCTGGCTCGACCAAGTTTTCGGTCAACTCGCCGATTCCGCCGGCCTGGACATCTTCACCTTCCGGTCCGTCGTCGCCGTCATCCTTCTCGGACTGACGTGCGGGCTGGTCGGGGCACAGGTGGTCGGCAGCCGGATGGCTTTCTTCTCGGACGCGATGGCCCACACGGCGTTCGCCGGGGTGGGCGTGTCGCTCCTCCTGGTGGTGCTACTAACCGGCGCCCGCTCGGCCGCCGACGCCGAGCAGTTCCGGTGGGTCGTACCGTTCGGGGCGGCCGCGTTCGGGGTGGCGGCCGGGCTGGGCATTGCCGCCGTCCGGGACCGGACCGGGCTGACGAACGACACGATCATCGGGGTCTTTTTCGCCCTGGCCGTCGGCCTCGGGGCGTTGTTCCTGCCGACCGTCGGCAAGATCGTCCGTTACAACCCTGAGGTGTTCCTGTTTGGCGGGTTGAGCAGCGTCGGCGCCGGCGACCTGCTCGCTCTCGCCGTGCTGCTGGCGGTGACGGCCGCATTCATGTGCTGGCGGTCGAACGCCCTGTCGCTGGCCAGCTTCAACCCGTCCCTGGCCCGCAGCCGGGGCTTGCCGGTGCGGCGGGACGGCTACCTGTTCATCGCCCTACTGGCGGTGACGGTCAACCTGGCCGTCGGCATCCTGGGGGCTTTGCTCATCAACGCCCTGTTGGTGGTGCCGGCGGCGGCAGCGGCTAACATCGGCCGCAACCTGCGGCAGGTGTTCTGGCTGACCGTGGCCGGCAGCGTCGGATGCGGGTTGGCCGGGGTACTGCTCAGCAGCATACTCGTGGTGCCACTGGCCGGCGAACGGGTGCGGTTCGGCCCGAGCGGACTGGCGGTGGTGGTGTGTGTCGGCTGGTTCTTCCTCACCATGCTAATTGCGGCCGTCCGTGGCCGCCCTGCCCCGAAGGTCGGCTGAACCGCCGGCCGCCGGTGGGCGTACACTACCTGCAGCCCCTGCCCCGCTTTGGGTCGCGCGTGTACACCGAAATCCAGGACTTCGTCGTCACCTTCACCTCCATCCTGTGGGAGGCGATGCCGTTCATCGTCCTCGGGGCGGTGGTGGCCGGCGTACTGGAAGAGGTGCTACCGCAGGAACTCATGGGCAAGATCGCCCCGAAGTCGGCCCTGCCGGCGGCCATCCTCGGCGGGCTGCTCGGTCTGATCTTCCCGATGTGCGAGTGCGGTATCGTTGTGGTCATGCGGCGGCTGCTTCGCAAGGGCCTGCCGTTGGCCTGTTGCACGTCCTACATGCTGGCCGGACCGATTCTCAACGTCGTGGTGATCCTGAGTACCTTCGTCGCCTTCGGCGGGCTGAAGAAGGACATGTCTGCCTACGAAATGGTCGGCCTCCGCTGCGGTCTCGGCTTCGTGGTGGCGGTGGTGACCGGCTGCGTGGTCCACTACTTCGAGAAGAAACACGGGGCGGCCAACCTGTTGACCGCCGTCGCCGCACCGCCGAAGCCGGTGAAGGGCGGGCTGTCCCTCGGTCTGGTGGACGCCCCGGAGCCGGCCAAGCCCAAATCGTCGCTGTTCACCCGGCTGGGCAACATCTCTCAGACCACCCTCCACGACTTCCTCGACATCACGGTGTTTCTGATCATCGGGGCGGCCCTGGCGGCCTTCGCCAAGCTGTACATCGACCCGAACCAGATCACCCAGCTCAGCCGCGAGCAACCGTATCTGGCCATCCCGCTGATGATGGCCCTGGCAGTGGTCATGTGCCTGTGCAGCGAGGCCGACGCCTTCGTGGCGGCCAGCTTCACCGAGATGACGGCCAGCAGCAAACTCGCCTTCTTGGTCCTCGGGCCGATGCTCGACCTGAAACTGCTGCTCATGTACACCCGGGTGTTCAAGCCCCGGCTGATCGCTGTCATCGTCACTTGCACGGTGTCGCAGGTGCTGGTGTACACATTACTCGTCCACGGGGTGTATAACCCCAATCCGAGTGCCGGCGGCTCGACCGCCCCCCCGACCGTCGTCGCCCCTACCCCCGCCATCGGAGGCTGACCCGTGGCTCACGACCACGTCCACGTACACGGCCCGGACTGCGACCACGGGCACGACCACGCCGCCGGCGAAGGGCACACCCACGCCCCGACCGGCGAGTACTACCTCGAACAGCTCCTGACCCTGTTCGTGAGCGGAGCGTTTGGGCTGGTGGCCATCCTGATGACACGTGCCCGGATGCTGGATGTCATCTTGGCCCCGGAGTTCCACAACTGGGTGCTCGCCGGCGGCGTGGTGCTGCTGCTGTTCACGGCGGTCCGTGGGGTGGTGCTGTGGCGGACGGTCGGCCGGCCGATCGACTGCGGCCACGACCACGGCCCTGGCGAAGACCACACCCACGGTAACATTTTCTGGCGGGTGGTGGTGCTGGCCTTCCCGCTACTGCTGTTCGCCCTCGGTCTGCCGAACAAGGGGTTCAGCCAGGACTGGGTGAACCGCCGGCTGGGAGTGGCCGAGGTTCTGACCATCGGCGACGTGGTTGACAAAGGCGGGGACGTGGCCACCTTCGAGTTCCACGACCTGAACGCCCTGGCCTACGACGCCGACAAGCGGCAGTCGTGGGAGGGCCGGACGGTGCGGGTGAAGGGTCAGCTCAACAAGATCGGGGACAAGGAGTTCACGCTGTACAAGCTGAAGATGAACTGCTGTGCAGCCGACATCGTGCCGCTCAAGGCCCGGGTGTTGACTAGCTATGTACCGACGTTCAAGAGCGGCGACTGGGTGTACACCGAGGGGGTGTTGCAGTTCGTCGAGCAGCCGGAGAAGAAGCAGTTCATCCCGGTCATCCGGGTGAAGGACGCGAAGGGGCTGACCAAAGCGCCGGCCGAGTGAGAGCCTTTGGTTCGTAGCCCGACGCGCTAGCGAGGGATATCCTCTCTCGCTAGCGCGTCGGGCTACGAACCAAATACCGCCAACCGAGTGCCCCGAGCAGGATTGCTCCGCCAACCGCGGTCCACGCCGTTGGTGTGTCCGTCTCCGGCGACAGCAGGTACGCCCAGATTGGGTTGAACACCGGCTCCAGCAGCGTGATTAGCCCCGCTTCCTGCGGCCCAACCACCTTCAGCCCGCGGGCGAACAGCAGGTACGGCAGCGCCATTTGCACCACCCCGAAGACGGCCAGAAAACCGAGTTGACCAGCGGTCGGCGTGGTCAGCAGTTCCCGGGCGGCGGCCGGCCCGTGCCACACCGCCACGAAGCCGAGTAGCAGGCCAGCGCTGCCGAGCAGGTTCCAGGCGGTCAGCCACGGGGCCGACTCGTCCCGCAGTGACCGCAGGAACAGGATGACGCCGGCGTACATGACGCCGCTGCCCAACGCCATGAACAGGATTTCGGCCTGGGCCGCCGACTCGGCCGGCGGTAGCCCCCGGGGCCAGTTGCCGGCCAACATGACCGCCGCCCCGAGCATGGCCACCAGGATCGCCCACCAACTCCGCCGGTCGGCCGGTTGTCCGAGCAGGTGGACGCCGATCAGGTAGACCCAGAACGGGGCGGTGTTCTGGAGCAGGATGGCGTTGGCGGCCGAGCCGAGCGACAGGGCCGACAGGTACAGCCCGCTCATGGTGCCGAAGCAGGCGACCATGAGCAGCATCCGCGGTCGCACCCGCACGTCGGTCCGGCGGACGAACGGCAGCATGACCAGGCCGGCGAAGAACCCGCGGAAGACGGCCACCTGCACCGGGGTCAGGGCCGGCTGGTCGAGGCCGAGGGCCGTCGGCACCCGGATCACCCGGACGAAACCGCTACTCAAGCTCCACAGGAGTGCCGCCGCCGCCAGCGACAGCCGGGCGGTGCGGACATCGGCCGGTATCATCCGTGCGGCCGGGTCTGGGCAGGGGAGTCGGCGTTCGCCCGCTGGCCGGAGGCCGGCGCACCCGACTCGGCGGGCCGAACCGGCGGCGTCGCCCAGCGGGCGGCCAGCCCGGCGGCAATCACCGCCGCCAGCAGCAACAGCCCGACCGTCGGGCGGGGGGCAGAAGGCGGGGTGGCCGGTAGGTCGATGTGGGTCCGCCCCGGGTCGGTGTCCGACAGCGGGTCGGGTTCCACCCGGTCGGCCAGCGAGTACGGCAGCAGCGGGGCCGGCGGGCCGAGGTGGTCCCGCACTGCCGCCAGGAAGTCGCCGGCCGTGTGGTAGCGGGCAGCCGGGTCGGGATCCAACAACTTCCCCAACAGCAGATCGACCGACCCGGGCAGTTCCGGCCGCACCCCGGAGGCCAACGGATACCGGCCGCCGAGCTTCTGGCGTAACAGCTCGTCCTGGCTACCGCCGTCGAACGGCACCACGCCGGTGAGCAGGTGGTACAGGGTGGCCCCGAGGGCGTACAGGTCGCTCCGCGGGTCCACCCGGTCGCAGTCGATCACCTGCTCCGGCGGCATGTAGTGCGGCGTGCCGGCGGCCGACGGGGTGTCCGGCTCGGCCGGGCGGTCGGGCCGCACGCGTCGCGCCAGGCCCAGGTCCGCGAGTTTCGCCGACCCGTCCGGGGCCAGTAGGATGTTGTCCGGCTTCACGTCCCGGTGAATCAGGCTCCGCCCGTGCAGGTGTCGCAGGGCCGCCCCCACGTCGGCCGCCAGCCGGGCCACCGCCGGCAGCGGCAGCGGGCCGCCGCGAAGGAGGCGGGTTAACGCGCTGGGTCCGTCCACGAACTCCAAGGTCAGGAAGTGAACGCCGGACGCCGCGTCCAACCCGCCGCCCAGCCCCCGCACCAGCGACGGATGCACCAGCGATCGGCTCAACCGGGCTTCGCGGGTGAACCGCCGGACCGCATCCGGGTCGGTGGCCAGGTGGTCGGCGAGCAGCTTGACGGCGACATGCCGGCCGTGGGCCGTGTCGTACCCGAGGAAGACGGCACTCATCGCCCCGTCGCCGATGCGACGCAGCAGGTGGACGCCACCGACCGCCTGCGGCGGGCGGTCGGCGGGTCGGGGGTCGGCGGGGGGTGTCACGCGGCCGGTCGCTTCCGTGGAGTCGTGGCGTGCGGAATGTACCCGCGTCGCAACGACGGGGAAAGCGTTTTCTAGCCAGACCGTCAGCCCGGCCCCGCGACGACACTCGCCCGCAGCCGCTGGAACAGTCCGTCGGGTCGGAGTGGGCCGGCCGTCGGGTCGTCGTTCGCCCAGGTCACCTGGCGGAACTGCGGCAACGCCACCGCCAGCCCGGCGGCCGCTTCGGTCCAGTCGCCGTTGCCGGTGGTCAGCTCCAGCGGGATGCCGAGCACGGCGAACTGTTCAAACAGTCGGAACACTTCCAGGCCGTCCCGTCGGCGGCTGCCAGCGGGCGGCGGGCCGGACAGTAATTCCAAATCCAGGGCGGCGAAGTGGAAGCCGGCCCGAACCAGTGTGTCGGCGAACACCAGCGGCGTGTAGGTGTACGCGTCCTCGCACAGGTAGTCGCCCCACGGCTGGGCGACACTCAGCACCAGTTCGGCCGTGGGGTCGGTGCGGCTGGCCGACTCCAGCAGGCGGGCGGCGAGCCGAATGCGGTCGTCCTCCGCGAGGCCGAGTGCGTCGGCCTGGTTGAACCCGCCGACCGGCAGCCACGCCGCCACCCGGCCCTGATACCGGCGGACCACCGTCTCCACGAAGTCACAGGTGAACGCCGCCAGGCTGGGCAGGTCGCCGGCCCAGGCCGCGAGCCAGGCCGGGTAGCGACCGCCGGCCAAATCGAGGATCGGCCCGAGGGACAGCGGCAGCCCGGCCGCCGTCGCCCACCCCACGGCGGCATCCAGGGCGTCCCACTCGTAGGCCGACTCGGTCGGCTCGATGGCGGCCCAGTCGGGCACCACCCGCACGGCGGTCAACAGGCCCGACAGCCGTTCGCGTTCGGCCCCGGCCGGGGCGGCCGTGAGTTTGGCCGCCAACTTCGTGGGCAGCCGACCCCCGCCCAGACGGGTGAGAAGAAGCTGTTCGGCAAAGGCCCGGGTGAGGGCGTCGGCGAGGTGGTGGGCGCGGGCCAACACCTCCCCCGCCAAGGCGTCGGCGACCGGCGCGGTCGGGTCACGGACCAGTTCCCCGAAGCGGCGGGTGACGGCCCGCAGCTCGGCCGCCTCGTCGGCCGGCACGTCCATTCCGATCGCCGTCCACTCGGCCAACTGACAGCGGAGCCGGTTGACCCGGCCGCGGGCCAATTCCAACGCCAAGTGGTACGGCTCGGCCCGCTCGCGGAGGGTGGAAGAGAGCGTGACGGTGCCGGCCGGTAGGCCGTCGGCCGGCCAAGCCACCTGGAGGTAACCACTCTCCGACCCGTCCCGGGTCAGGTCGATACGACCGGGCGAAAGCTTGCGGCGGGTGGGCACCGGGGTCAGGTCGTAGCCGCCGGATAGACATACCGACTCGGCCGCGGCCCGCCGGTCCGGCGGGAGCGGGTCGGGCACGAAAAAGCTGATAGTTCCCATGAGGCGTACGGTCGCTCCGGCCGCGTGGTCGGACCCATGTTTACTGTATCCACTTCCACTGCCGCCGGGGCGACATCCGGCTAATCGAGTGACACCGCGGTGACGGTTATGCCGGCGGCGTCGGCCCGGCGGATGGTGTCGGCCTCGTCCAGTAGGATGGTGCGGCCGGCGTCCACCGCCAGCACCCGCCCGCCGGCCTTCACCATCGCCTCAATGGTGGCCGGGCCGACGGTCGGCACGTCGAAGCGGTCGTCCTGCTGCGGTTTGGCCACCTTCACCACTACAAACCCGCTCCGGCCGCACAGCTCGCCGGCCCGCAGAATGGCCTGGTCGGTGCCCTCGATGGCCTCGACGGCAAGGACCGCCCGATGTTTGACCATTACGCTCTGGCCTACGTCCAGCCGGCCCATCTCCTTCGCCAGCGTCCAGCCGAAGCGGATGTCCTTTTCTTCGGCCGCGGTCGGGTGGCGGCGGGTGAGGACGCCAGGTTTCACGAGCAGCTCCGGGCACAAGTCGAGGGCGGACAGGCAGCGGAACCCCTGGCGGTCGAACTCGCCGATCAGGGTGAGGAGCAGGTTGTCGTCCGCATTGTTGGCCCGGTCGCGGAAGTAGTAACACCGCAGCAGCCGCCAGTCCGGCCAGAGCGTCAGCCACCGGCCGCGGCGGAGCAACAAGTGTTTCTGGAACTTGCCGGCCATGGTCCACTGCCGCACCCCGGCCCGGCGGAAGGTGCGGAAGATGAACCCCAGGCTCATGCGGTTGAGCCAGCGGAACTCGGTGCAGAGGTCTTGCAGCACCGGGTCGGCCATGCCGGCGATGCCGACACACACCACCGGCCGGCCGACCTGGCGGGCCTTCTCGGCAAAGGCGACCGGGAACCGGCCGGCGCAGGCCAGTAAGCCGACCGGGTCACTCACTTCCTTCGACCCGCTTCTTGAGCTGGCGGAACTCGCGGAGGAGTTCCGGCAGCCGTTCCAGTGCCAACAAGACCCGTAGAGTGTCGCGGATGGGCCGGGCCGGGGCGCCGAGCAGTTTGGCCCCGGCCGGCGCGTCCTGGGACAGCGCCGTGCGGGCGCCCAGAAAAACCCCGTCGCCGACAGTAATGTGGTCGGCGACGCCGACCTGGCCAGCCATCACCACGTAGTCGCCGGTGGTGGCGGACCCGGCGACGCCCACCTGGCTGCACAGAATGTTGTGCCGGCCGATCCGGCAGTTGTGGGCCACCTGCACCAGGTTATCGATGCGGGTGCCCTCGCCGATCACGGTCGCTCCGAAGGTGCCGCGGTCGATGGTGGTGCCGGCACCGATTTCCACGTCGTCGCCGACCTCCACCCGCCCGAGCTGCGGCACCTTGACCTGCTTGCCGGCGACCAGCCGGTAGCCGAACCCGTCGGACCCGAGAACCGCATTGCTGTGGACCACCACCCGCTCGCCGAGGACACAATCGGGGTACACCACGACCCGCGGATGCAGGATGCAGTCCGCCCCGAGAGTGCAGTACTCGCCGACGACGACACCGGCCCCGATCCGGCAGCGGTCGCCGACCACACACCCTTCCCCGATGACAGCGAACGGGCCGATGGCCACGTCCGCCCCGAGGGTGGCCGTCGGGTGGATGTGGGCCGACGGGTCGATGGCCGGTGCTTTCGTCGGCCGCGAGTGGAGCTTCTGAACGATGGCCGCGAAGGCGAGTAGCGGCTGGGCGACGCGGATGAGCGGCCGGCCGTTGAGCGGCTCGCCGGTGGGCACCACCGCCGCCGCTGCCGGCGAGGCGTGCCAGGCCGCCGCGTTCTTGTTGCTGTCGAAGAACGTCAACTCGCCCGGACCGGCATCGGCTAGTGGCCGGGCGACAGAGACAGGTAGGTCGCCGTCGCCGAGCACCTCGCCGCCGACCAGCTCGGCCAGTTGTCGCACCGTGGCCGTCACGCACTGCCCTCGGCGAGAACCCGGCGGGTTGGCCAGTTGCGCAAGTTACCTCAGCCATCGGGGCGGTGCAAGCCCGGGTCGGCCCAGGCCCGCCCGCAGGCATCGAGTGCCGCGACCAACGCCGGGTCGTCCGTGCCCCAGGTGACGAGCTTGACCCCGTCCGTGGTGCGGCGAACTGTCACCATACCGCCGGCGAGTGCCAGCCGCAGTTCCTGCCAGCCGGCCGGCGGCTCTTCGTCGGGAAATGCCGGAAGGCCGTCGATCATGCGGACGGCGGCCGGCATACCGTCGGCCGCCAGCCGGGCAGCGACCGTCGGCCAGTCCGGCACGATCACCACCTTCACCACTCGCTCGACACCCATGCTCAGCCGCCCGCCTTGGGCTTGCTCAACTCCTCCAACCGCTTCTGCTGCTCCTTGGTCAGGATGTCGTACCGCTCCTTGTCCCGCTTGCCCTTCAACTCCTTGATCTGGTCTTCGAGCTTATCGATCTTCTCGCCGTACTTGGCCTGCACCTTGTACACGGTCTGGGTCTGCTCGTCGGTCATGCCGAGCTTCTTCCAGTTGGGCGGCAGTTGGCCCTTGTACTTCGGGGCCGGGTCTTTGTCCTTCTCCTCGGCCTTCGGGTCGTCCTTCTTCTTGCCGTCCTGGCCGGTCAGCGGGTTGGCGACGAGCACCGCAGCGAACAAGAACGCACACACTCGCAGCGATGGCATGTGGACCTCGGGGTTCGGGACGACGGCCGGGCTGACCGCTACAGTGTGTCTAACGACGGCCCGACCGTCCGGCAAGGGGGGGGCCGATGTTGTTGGCGGTTCACTTGGCCGACGGGGCCGTAACACCGGCCCTCTGGGCCACCGGCTGGATGGCGACGGTCGCCCTGGTGGCGGCGTGTGCCCGTCGCATTCCGGACGACCAGGTGCCGCGGGTCGGGCTGGTCGCCGCGGCCCTGTTCGTCGCGTCACAGGTTCACCTTCGGGTCGGGCCGGCGTCGGTCCACCTGTTGCTGAACGGCCTGGCCGGGGTGCTACTCGGCCGCACGGCGGTGGCCGCCGTCGCCGTGGCACTCGCCCTGCAACTGCTCCTGTTCGGGCACGGCGGGCTGAGCACGTTCGGGTTGAACGTGACCATTTATGCCTTGCCGGCGTTGGCCGCGAGCCACTGGAAGCCGCGCGCCGCACTCGGCGGAGCAACCGTCGGCGGCCTGACGGCCGCCGCCAGCGTCGTCCTCAACGCCGGCTGTCTGTTGCTGGGCGGTAGCGACGGGGTCGATCACCGAGTCGTCGGGCTGGTGGTCCTGTGTCACCTGCCGGTGGTCGCCGTCGAGGCGGCCGTCACCGGGTTCGCGGTGGCCGCGGTGCGGCAGGCTCAGGCCGGGAACACCTCGGGGAACGGCGTCTCCCACTGACCCAGGCCGACGCTGACCGTCACCGTCTGCTTGACCAGGTTCACCCGCACCACCTTGCCGACGCCGTCGAACCGCTTGACCTTGGCCGATTCGCCCGGCTGGAGGGCCAGCCGCCAGGCGTGCAGGTCGGCCTGCTCTTTCGCCGCCCGCCCCAGATCGGCCGTCAGCTTCTCGAACTCGGCCCGCTGTTTGGCCGCCGCCTGTTCGGCCTCCAACGCCGTCTGCTTGGCTTGCTCGGCCTCCTCGCGGAGTTCTTGCAGCCGGGCCAGCTCGCCGCCGCGACCCTTCTTCTTGCGGAGGTAACGGTGGGCCTTCGCCACCAGTTCCTTCGGCAGCTTTAGCCGCTTGGCGATGCGGAGGCCGTTGCTCTGGCCGAACTGGCCGATGTGCAGCCGGTACGTCGGCCGTAACGTCTCGATGTCGAACTCGACGGCCCCGTTTTCGGCCCGCGGGTTGTTGAACGCGTAGGTCTTCAGGTCGCCGAGGTGGGTGGTGACGATCCCCCGGCAGCCCACTTCGTCCAGCGTGTCGAGGATGGCCCGGCCGAGTGCGGCCCCGTCCAGCGGGTCGGTGCCGGCTCCTAGCTCGTCGAGCAAGACCAGGCTGTTGGCGTCGGCAGTTTCAAAGATCGACTTGATCCGGGTGATGTGGCTGCTGAACGTGCTGAGCGACTGTTCGAGGCTCTGCTCGTCGCCGATGTCGGCCAGCACGTGGCGGAACACCGGCACCAGACTCCCCTCCCCCGCCGGGATGTGCAGCCCGCACTGGGCCATCAGGCACACCAGGCCGACGGTTTTCAGCGTGACCGTCTTGCCCCCGGTGTTCGGCCCGGTGATCACCAGCAGGTTGAACCCGACCCCCAGCCGCACGTCGATGGGCACCACCTGCCGGCCGTCGGCGGCCGTGCGGAACAGGTGCTCCAGCAGCGGGTGCCGGCCGCCGCGGAGCCACAGCCGGCCGTCGGTCGCCAGGTCCGGGGCGGACATGCCGTAGTCCCGGCTGTAGCTCGCCTTGGCGGTCAGCAGGTCGAGCCGGGCGATCACGTCCAGGGCGTAGGCCGTCGGCTTGGCGATGCGACCGACTTCGGCGGACAGCTTGCGGAGGATGCGGCGAACTTCCCGCTCCTCCTCGGCCTTGATCGACACCCGCTCGGCCGACAGGTTGGCGATGCTCGCCGGCTCCACGAACACCGTCTCGCCGGTGTTGCTCACCCGGTGGACGACGCCCGGCACCTTGTGCCGGTAGTTCACGGCCACGGGCAGAACGTAGTGGTCGCCGTTCACCGTGGCGTTCGGGTAGCTCAGGGCTTTGCGTAGCTCCGGGTCGCGGAGCAGCCGCTTGATCTCGGCCTTCACCCGCTCGTCCAGCTCGAACAGCCGCTGGCGGACGTTGGCCAGCTCGCGGCTGGCCATGTCGAGGACGTGCCCGCGGCTGTCGATCATGCCGCCGATGGTTTTGGCGGTCACCCCGAGGTCTTCGACGCCGGCCAGCAGGTCGGCGAGGCCGACGAGCGACTGGTCGAGCCGCATCCGGTAGCGGTAGATGCCGCCGATGCAGGCCAGCGTTTCGGACACCTGGAGCAGTTGCTCGGCCGTCAGCATGGTGCCGATGGCCGCCCGGCGGACGGACATCCGCACGTCGTGCAGCCCGCCGAACGGCGGCGGAAGGCCGCTGCCGAGGGCCGTCACCATCTCGGAGACGAGGGCCAGTTCGCCCGCGATCCAGGCGGCGTCGGTGGACGGCGTCAGGCCGCGGGCCAGCTCCCGGCCGAGGGACGAGGCGGCGTACCCGGCCAGCAGCTCGCGGACCTTGTCGAACTGCAACAGCCCGAGGGTGTGGGCGTCCATGAGCGGCGGCGACATCCCGGAGGGACAGTGGGCCGGCGAGCGGGTTCGCCGGCGGCTGTCGCATTGTAGCAGGCCGCCGCCGGCTACTTCTTGGCTTCGGCGGCCCACGTCTCGCAGAAGTGGCCGCTGTTCGGTGTGGTGCGGAATTCGGTCGGCCGGGGCTTCTCGGCCGGGCCGTAGCAGATGGTGAGTTTGCCGCCGTCCAGCTTGTAGATGCCGTGCCGCTTCTCGCCCTTCTTCGGCCCGTCGGTGACGGTCAGCTCGAACGTCTTAGCCCCGGTGTCGGCCGCCAGCGTGGCGGTGAACAGCCGCACGTGGCTGTCCTTCGTCGGGTCGCTGGCGAAGTACGCCCGGTACTCGCCGTCCTTGACGACCAGCGTGAGGGCGGCTTTCGTCTTGGGGTCGGCCATCTCCTTGCCGTCGTACTGGATCGACTCCGGCTTGTACTGCCCCTCGAACACCTTCAGGTGCGGCGGGGCCGGGGTCTGGGCCGCCGCGGTCGCGGTGAGGATGAACGCTGTGAGTAGTGCCGCCCGCATGAGCCGCCCTCCGGGTGAAGGGGGGCGGTTATGCCGGGCCGATGCCGGGGGGTCAACCCCGCCCCGCCGTTGGTTCTCACGCCCCGCGCACCCCCCGTGCGAACTAACTGTCGGGTGCGAACCAACCTTGCCGGCCAACGGGTTGCGGCGATCCGCCGGCCGGGCCGTACAGTGAGAACCATGCGAACCAACCCGGACGTGCTGGTGGTCGGCGGCGGGGTCATCGGGCTGACCATCGCATATCAGCTCGCCGACACGTCTATTCAAGTCGAACTCGTGGATGCCGGTGAGTTCGGCCGTGAGGCTTCATGGGCCGGAGCGGGCATACTCCCGCCGTGGGGTGGGGGCGAGTGGGCAACACCACTCGACAAACTCCGGGCACTCAGCCTGATGAGCTTTGAAATGTTCTCGCGTAAACTCCGCGAGCAGACTGGCATCGACAACGAGTACCACGTCTGTGGCGGGGTCGAGTTTCTGTCTGCCGAAAACGCTGACCAAACCGACCTGTGGCGGGACGAGGGGATCCGGTTCGAGCGGTACGACGGGCTGTGTCCGGCCGGCACGACCGGCTACCATCTTCCCTATGCCCAAGTCCGTAATCCTCGGCACGTAGCGGCATTGATCGACGGCTGTCGCCGGCTTGGCGTCACCATGCGGCCCCACACCCGCCTCGAACGGCTGCCGTCTGATGACGAGACGTGCGTAGTGTTGACGGCCGGCGCTTGGACGGGGGAACTACTCGCTCGACATGGGGTTTCGCTGCCGGTTGTTCCCGTCAAAGGGCAGATTGTACTGTTCAACCCCGGTCAACCAGCTCTGGACGGCATCCGAGTCCACGGCAAGCGCTACCTCGTTCCGCGGAGGGACGGCCGCGTGTTGGCCGGCTCGACCGAGGAGAGTACAGGGTTCGACAAATCAACAACTGCCGACGGCGTCTCAGGACTGATCGACTTCGCCCACTCGATGGCCCCCGAGCTGCGATCCGCCCCGGTTGAAGCCAGTTGGGCCGGGTTGCGGCCAGCGACGCCGGACGGGATGCCCTACATCGGTCAGCTGCCCGGCTTCGGGCGAACCTTGGTCGCCGCTGGTCACTTCCGTGCGGGCATTCAGCTCTCCTACTGGACCGCGGAGTTGGTGACGGAGCTGATCCTCGGCGAGCGGCCGTCTGACTTACACGAAGCGTTCGCCGTCGGCCGCACGCCGCACCCGCCGATGCGGTCGGCGTTCCGCTCGTAGCCGTTCGGCCCCCCGTCCGCACAATGCCCCGCATGGACCCGCAGACCGTCCGGGCGACTGTGGCTCAGGTGGCCGATGACCTCGGCTGGCTGGAAGCGCACTGCCGCGAGCAGGCCGAACTGGCCCCGCACGCCGGCCAGTTGCGGCTCGCCGCCGCCCTCACCCGCAACGTGGTCGGCCCATCGCTCGACGGCACGGCGGCGGTGCCGCTGCACATCGCCGTCGTCGGCGGAGCCGGTGCCGGCAAATCCACGGTCGTCAACTTCCTGTGCGGGGCCACGGTTGCCGAGGCCAACCCGCAGGCCGGCTACACCCGCCACCCGACCGCGTTCCTACCAGCCAGCGGCCCCGACCTGCCGACCGGGCCGGGCTTCCTGGGCGGGTTGCAGCGGCTCAGCGGCACCGCCCCGGCCGACCGCGACGAGGACGTGTTCCAGGCCCGCCGCCGGCCGGCGGGGGCGAACGACCCGCTGGCCGAGTTCGTCGTCTGGGACTGTCCGGACATGACCACCTGGGCCGCCGCCGGCTACGTCGGCCGGCTGATGGAGGTGTCGGCACTCGCCGACGTGGTCGTGTATGTGGCGTCCGACGAGCGGTACAACGACGCCGTGCCGACCGAGTTTTTGCACCAACTGGTGCGGGCCGGCAAGGCCGTGGTAGTGGTGCTGACCAAAGTCACTGAGTCGAACGCCGCGTCACTGGTGGAACACTTCCAGCGGGAAGTCCTGGGCAAGCTGCCGGCGCCGCCGGGGGTCGAGTTCCCGCCGGTGCCGGTGCTGACCTTGCCGCAGTTGCCGGCCGAGGTGCGGGCCGACCCGGCCGGCAAGGGGGCCGCGCACCGGGTGCCGCTGCTCAACCAGATTCTGGTGCTGTGCCCGACCGCGACAGCGGCCCGCAAGCGGACGGTGGCCAACGCCGTCAAATACCTGGAAGCCGCCGGCGGCGGGCTGCTCGACGTGGCCCGCCGCGACCTGGCTGAGGTGGACCGCTGGCGGCAACTGGTGACCGACGGCCGGGCCGGGTTCGAGCAGCGGTACCGCACCGAGTACCTGGCCGGCGAGGCGTTCGCCAAGTTCGACGCCACCAAGCGGGACGTGCTCGGGATGCTCGACCTGACCGGCCCCGGGGCGGTGCTGAGCAAGGGGCTGGCCCTGCTCCGCTGGCCGTACACCGCCGCCCGCGACTTCCTGGCCAGCTCGCTCACCCGGCCGCCGGCCGTCAGCCGGCCCGAGCGCGAGGTGTGTGCCAACGCCCTGGCCGCCTGGGTGGATGGGTTACGGGCCGAGTCGCTGCGGCGGAACACCGGCCACCCGGTCTGGAAGCTGGTGGCCGCCCGGTTCGACGCCGGCCTGTCCGCCGGGGCAAAAGAGCGGTTCGCCGAGGTGTACCGCAACTTCGAGCGGGCCGAGACGACGGAACTGGAGGAGGCGTCGCGGCGACTGCCGGACAAGCTGGCGGCCAGCCCGGCGGTGCTGAACACCGTCCGCCTCGGCAGCCTGTTCACCGATCTGGTCGCGGTCGGCGGGGTGGTCGCCCTGACCTGGCCGCCCGGGTGGCTGCTGCTGCTGCTCGTCCCGCTGGGCGTGTCGCTGTCCCGGCAGGGGTACGAGTCGGCGGTGGCGGCGAGTGTCAACCGCGACCGCGAGCGGGTCCGCCGGCACCGCGAGGCCCTGTTGGCGGAACACCTATCGGCCCCGCTGGCGACTCACCTGAGCGACGCCCCACTGGCCGGCGGGTCGGCCGTCGAGCGGCTGCAACTGGTGCTGCGGCGGGTGCCGGACGGCATCCGCGCACTCGCCGCAGCGGTGCCGGCATGACCGACGCCCCGCCGGTTCTCCGCACCCTGGCCCCCCTGCTCCGCGGCCTGGACCGGAACCTCCGCGGCTGGCTGGACGGCCCCCACCCGGAGCCGCTGGAGACGATCCGCCGGGCGGAACTGGACGGCCTGGCCACCGACCTGCACCGCAAGGCCGACGCCCTGGACGTGGACCAGCCGGTGCTGGTGGTGCTGCTCATGGGCGGCACCGGGGTCGGCAAATCGACCCTGCTGAACGCCCTGGCCGGCGGCAGCGTCGCCCCGGCCGCCGCCACCCGCCCGACCACCCGCGACCCGGTGGTGTACCTGCACCGCAGCCTCGACCCGGCCCGCCTGCCGGCCGAGCTGCGGCTGTGCCGGCTGGCCCCGCACGACCGCGACGAGCTGCTGTTCAAAGTGGTGGTGGACACCCCCGACCTGGACAGCAACGAGACGGCCAACCGCGACCGCCTGGCCGCCGTGCTGCCCGTCGCGGATGTGGTGCTGTACGTCGGCTCGCAGGAGAAGTACCACGACCGCATCGGCTGGGAGCTGTTCACCGGCGAGCGGCGGCGGCGGGCGTTCGCCTTCGTGTTGAACAAGTGGGACCGCTGCCAGCTCGACACCGGGCAGGCCGGCCGCCGGCCGGACGACGACCTGCTCGCCGACCTGCGGGCCGAGGGGTTCGAGCAGCCGCGGCTGTTCCGCACCGTGGCTCAGAGGTGGGTGGACGCCGGCCCCGGTCGGACGCCCACCGACCTGCCGCCGGGCGAACAGTTCGCCGAGCTGTTGGCCTGGCTGGAAACCGGCCTCACGCGGCTGGAAGTCGAGGCGGTGAAGGCACGGGGGGTGTCGCAACTGTTGGCCCACGCCGGGCAGGCGGTGGAAGCGGCCCGGCCGCCGGACTTGGCGGCCGCCGCCGAGGCGGTGAGGGGGAAGTGGGCAACCGAGCTCGCCGACGAGGCCGAGGCCCAGGCGGACGTGCTGGTGAGCAGCCTGGAGCCGTACCGCAACGAGGTCGAGCACCACTTCAGCACCCGCGGTCAGGCCCGGTTCCGCGGGCTGATGGCGGCCTACCTGCGGGCCACCACCCGGCTGCGGTACGCCGGCAGCAGTCTCCGCGACGCGGTGTCCGTGACAGGCCGTCTGGCGAAGTCGTCGGGATCATCCGAGTGGGACTTGGCTGGTGTGACGCACACCGCCGCCCGGGCGGCCGGCGAGCGGGTGCTGACCCAGCGGCAGACGGCGCTGGTCAACCGCCTGCTGCTCGCGGCCGACGGGGCCGGCTTCCCCCTCCGGCTGCTGTCGGACCGAGCTACCGCCGCCGGCCGTCAGCCGTGGGATGACGAGGTGGCGGCCGAAACGGCGGCGGCGCTGGCCGAAGTCGAACAACAAGCGGTCGAGCCGACCGGCTGGCGGAAGCCGGTCCGCGGGCTGGTCGGGCTGCTCGGCAACCTGCTGCCGGAGGCGGTGCTGGTCGGGTCGATCCTCGTCATCCTGTGGAACGCCATCGTCCGCGGGCACGTGCCGGAGTCGCTCGGCGTCGTGCTGATGCCGCTGGTGCTGACGCTCGGCGTCTGTGTGGTGCTGCACCTGCTGGTGCTGGCCGCGCTGCCGGTGCGGTGGGGGGCCGTGCGGGGCGAGTTCCGGTCGCGGCTGCGCGGGCGGCTGGAAGGTCTGTTGAACCGCACCTACCCGCCGGCCCTGGCGGCCGCGGCCGCGGCCGTGGCGGCCGAGCGGCAGCGGGTGGACGAGCTGTCCGGCGAGGTGCGGAAGGCCGCCGGCTGGCTGGCCGAGCGGGAGCGGGCGGCCGACATCGGCGGGCTGTACGGCCGGTAGTGGCCCGCACGCGGAGCTTGCGGGCCACTATTTCGTCAGGCGGTCGGCCAGCAGCTCGGCCATCAGCACCAGTTGCACCCGCCGGCCGATGTGCTCGCCGGCGGTCAGGCAGGCGTCGAGCAGGTCGGTCAGCTTGTCCGGCCCCAGCCGCTCGCCGAGCGCCCGCACCGCCGGCAGCCCGTCCGCCCCGACGCTCGCCCGCAGGGCGTCCCGCAGCACTTCCGCGATCAGGCTGACGGCTACGGCGGCCCGCTCCCGCTGGGCGGCCGACTCCTTGCCGGCCTCCTCGACGAACTTCATCAGCTCCGTGGCCAACCGCGGGCCGTCCGGGCGGGTGTCTGTCAACTGGTCCAGCAGACTCGCCCGGAACGCCCACACGGCCTCGTCGGCGAGTGCCACCGCCTGCCCCGGCCGGCCGCCGGCGAGCGCCACCAGTTGCGACACCCGCCCGGGGTCCACGCCGTGATCGAGCAGCACGGCCCGCACGTCGGCGTCGGCGAGTGGTCGGAAGCGGACCGTCTGGCAGCGGGAGCGGATCGTCGGCAGTTGGGCGTCGGCCGACTCGCCGAGCAGCACCAGCACGGTGCCGGCCGGCGGCTCCTCCAGCGTCTTCAGGAAGCAGTTGGCCGACTCCTCGTTCAGCTCGTCGGCGGTTTCGACCAGCCCGACCTTCCGCCCGCCGCGGGTGGCCTTCCGCCCGAGGCCGATACAGAAGTTCCGCATCACCTCGACCGGCAGCTCGTGCTTGTCGTCCGGCGTGCGGACGGTGAATAGGTCGGGGTGCGAGCCGGCGGCCACCTGCTTGCAGGCCGGGCACAGGTCGCAGGCGGTGAGCGGGGCCGGCGGCCGTTCGCACAGCAGTGCCTTGGTAAACTCGGTGGCGAAGGCGTGCTTGCCCACCCCGGCCGGGCCGACGAACAGGAACCCGTGGGCCAGCCGGCCGGCGACGAACGCGGCCCGCAACTGGTCCCGGGCGGCGTCGTGGCCGCGGATCGCCTGCCACCCCATTAGCCGGCCCGCCAACGCTTGACGAGCGGCTCGACGACCGCCCACACCCGGTCGGCGACGAAGTCCTCCGGCGGCTCGGCGTCGATCACGGAGATGCGGTCCGGCCGGCGGCTGGCCTCGGCCAGGAACCCGGTCCGCACCCGCTGCATGTAGTCCGGCCCACGGCTCTCCAGCCGGTCGGCATCCCGCTTGCCCCGCCGCCGGGCCACTTCCACCGGCAGGTCGAACAGGAGCGTCCGGTCCGGCTCCAGCCCGCCCGTGCCGAACCCGCCGACCCGCCACAGGTCGGCCGCGTCGAGGCCGCCGGCGTGGCCCGCGTACACCACGTTGGCCAGCAGGTAGCGGTCGCTCAACACCACCTCGCCCCGCTCCAGCGCCGGGCGGATCACCTCGGCCACCAGTTGCGCCCGGCTGGCCTCGAACAGCAGCGCCTCGGCCCGTGGGCTAAGAACATGGCCCTTGCCGAACAGCAGCAGTTCGCGGAGCTTCGTGCCGACGGCCGTGCCGCCGGGGTCGCGGCACTCGACCACCGGCAGCCGGGCCGACCGCAGGGCGGCAGCCAGCCGCCGGCACTGGGTCGTCTTGCCCGTGCCGTCGAGGCCGTCGAACGACAGGAACAGGCCGGCCGGCATGGTCAGTCGTCCGGGTCGGGGGTGAGGGCGCCGAGGACCGTGTCCGCCGACACCGGGTCGCCGGGCCGGGCGTAGAGGGTGCGGACCGCCCCGCCGCACGGGGCCGGCACGTCCACCACCGCCCCGGGGATGAGCAGCTCGGCGAGCCGGTCGCCGGCGTACACCCGCTCGCCGGGCCGGACCAGCCACAGCCCGAAGGTGCCGGCGGCGCCCAGCTCAGGCGGCGTGATCGGCCGGGACAAGTGACACCCCTTCCCGCGTCGGCACCATCTCGTCGGCGTGGTAGCTGGACCGCACGAACGGCCCGGCCACCACCTTCGTGAACCCCAGCCGGCGGGCCGCCTCGGCCAACTGGTCGAACTCGCCCGGCGGCACGAACCGGGCCACCGGGATGTGCTTGAGCGTCGGGGTGAGGTACTGGCCGAGTGTCACCACGTCGCACCCGACCGCCCTTAGGTCGGCGAACACGTCGAACAACTCTTCGGTCGTCTCGCCGATGCCGAGCATCAGGCTGGCCTTCGTCACCAGCCGCGGGGCGCGGGTTTTTACCCGCTCCAGCAGGTCGAGGCTGCGGCGGTACTCGGCCCGGCCGCGGACCCGGCGGTACAGCCGGGGCACGGTTTCCAGGTTGTGGTTGAACACCTCTGGGGCGGCGTCGATGACCGTATCGATGGCCACCGGGTCGCCCTGGAAGTCCGGCGTCAGCACCTCCACCGACGACAGCGGCAGCCGTCGGCGGACGGCCCGGATGCAAGCGGCGAAGTGCCCGGCCCCGCCGTCCGGCAGGTCGTCCCGCGTCACCGAGGTGATGACCACATGTTTCAGCCCGAGCCGCGTCGCCGCCTCGGCCAGCCGGTCGGGTTCGTCCCCCTCGACGGCGGTCGGCGTGCCCTTGTTCACCGAGCAGAAGCCGCACGGCCGGGTACACACGGCCCCGAGGACCATGAACGTGGCCGTCTTGCGGCTCCAGCACTCGGAGCGGTTCGGGCAGCGGGCCTCCTCGCAGACGGTTTCCAGCCCGAGGTCGGACAGCAGCCCGGCCGTGTAGGCGTGGGCGCCCCCCGTCGGCAGGGACCGGCGGAGCCAGTCCGGCAGGCGGCCAGTGGTCGGCGGCGGGCTAGCGAGCAGCGGCAGCATGTGCATGGGTGTGGGAAGCCGGTTGCCAGGGCACGGAGGTAAAGATCGACAGTCGGGCGGCGAACCGGCTCTCCAGCGCGTCGAGCAGCCGCTGGCGGACGGCCGCCGGCCGCACCGCCCCCGGGCACTCCCGTTGTAGGGAGGTCATCGGCCGGCGGTCGCCGCCGACACGAATGGTACGGAACAACGACAAGTCCGGCGTGACATTCAGCAGCACCCCGCCGGCCGTCACCCCGGTGCGGACGGCGACCCCGATGTGGCACACCCGCCGGCCGGCCACGCGGATCGTTGGCCCGGTCGGATCGACCACCGGCTCGCACCCGAACGACGCGACCACGCCGGCGACGACCCGGAGTAGCTCGGCGACGTAGCCGGCCGGGGTCAGCCCGAACGGGGCCAGCGGCAGCACCGGGTAACAGGCCACCTGGCCGGGGGTGTGCAACATCGCCCCGCCGCCCGCTGCCAGCCACCGCACCGGCCACTCGTGGGCGGCCAACTCGTCATCGGACGGCAGGATTTCCACCCGGCTGCCGTGTCGGCCGATGGCGATGCCGGGCGGGTGGTCGCACAACACGACGGCCGCGGTGGTGGGGTCGCCGCTCACCTCGTAGGCCAGTCGCCGCTGGAGCGCGACGGCCTCCGGAACTGTCACGGTTTTGAGCAGGTAGGCCTGGAGCGAAACCAATCGCGGACCCCGAAGGCTGGCACGGCACGCCTGACACGTCTACTTTACCACCCGTCGCCGTCGGCCGCCCACCCCGGTTGCCGGCCCGGCCCCGGGGACCGGCGTGAACTGGAAAGCCCTGACGACCGGGCCGGCCGCGCTGGCCGTGCTGCTCACCCTGGGCAACGCCGCCAAGCCGCCGGTGGTGGACGACACCGCTTACCTGTTGTTCGCCCGGCACCTGGCGGCGCATCCGCTCGACCCCTACGGATGGGAGCTGAACTGGTACGTCCGGCCGGAACCGGCGATGGACATCCTGCTGCCGCCGGTGCTGCCGTACTGGCTGGCCCTCGGCATCCGGCTGTTCGGCGAACAGCCGACGCTGCTGAAACTCTGGCTGTTCCCGGTGTGTTGGCTGTTCACCCGCTCGGCCGGGGCACTGTTCGCCCGCTTCGCGCCCGGCTGGGAGCGACCGGGCACCACGCTGACGGCCCTCGGCCCGGCGGTGCTGCCGCTGGTCAACTTCATGCTGGACGTGCCGGCGGCGGCCCTCGGGCTGGCTGCCGTGACGGCGTTCGTGCGCGGCTGCGACGAGCGGGCGGCAAGGCGGGTTGCGGTGGCCGGACTGCTGTGCGGGCTGGCGATGCAGACCAAATACACGACGCTCACCCTGCCGGCGGTGTTCCTCGCCTACGGACTGACACGACGCCGGGTCGGGCTGGCCGTCGGGGCGACGGCCGTCGCAGTCGGGCTGTTCGTCGCCTGGGAGTTGGCCCTTTTCGGCCGGTACGGCGAGTCGCACTTCGTCCACCAACTCGGTGACCAGGCCGGCGGCGATTGGCGGTCCAAGCTCGACGCGAAGCGGGACCTGTTCCGCCCACTGGTCGCCCAACTCGGAGGACTGGCGGCAGCGTGGGGACTGCTCGCCGGGTGGGCGGTCGGGGTGAATCGCTGGGTACTGGTCGGTCTCGCCGGGCTGGTCGCCGGTGGGTATCTGGCGGTGGCGGTGACGCCGGCCGCCAACACGGTGCTACTTCGCAACGGCGACACCGGCAGCCCGCGGCTCGACCTGCCGTCACTGGTGTATCTGACGGCCGGCTACGCCGTCCTGGCCACGATGGCGGCGGCGTGCATCCGGCTCCGCGGCTCGGCGGACGGGTGGTTTCTAGTCGGCTGGCTGGTGGTGGAACTGGTCGGCCAC
Source organism: Fimbriiglobus sp. (assembly GCA_043787415.1). Classification (GTDB taxonomy): domain Bacteria; phylum Planctomycetota; class Planctomycetia; order Gemmatales; family Gemmataceae; genus JAXMAZ01. The sequence goes on from JAYVUZ010000094.1 coordinate 22,570, forward strand.
TTCGCCCTCACGCCGTTCCCGGCGAGTCGCCGGGTGATTCCGGTCGTTATCGCCTTTGGCTTTCTGGTGGCTCGCGCGTCCCCCGACCGGCCGACCCGCTGGCCGGTCGGGTTCGGCGTCGCCTGCGGCGTTGGCCTCCTCGCCCTGGACACCTGGGATGCCCGCGTCGAGCCGGCCGGTGTCGAAGCCGCCGCCGCCCTCATCGGCGACCCCGGGCCGCACGCCGTCTGGACTCAGGGCCATTGGGGCTGGCAGTACGCTGCCGACCGCCGCGCGTGGCGGCTCGCAATCCCGGACGAAACCCGACTCGCGGTCGGCGACTGGCTGATTATGCCCGACGAACCGACGGCCCCCGGCTTCTACCGCCCGTACCACGGCGGCCGCAAGCTGGCCGTCGAGCCGACCGCGACAACGTTGGTCGGCGAATGGGTGTGGCAGGACTGGCTCGCCGGCCAGACGGTGCCGAACTTGTACGGCGGCGTCTGGCCGGTGGTCGGCCGTGACCACCCCCGGCTTCGGGTGACGGTCTATCGTGTGACCCGCGACTGGACGCCGGCTACCGCTGGAACGCCCTGAACAGTTGCACCTGGCTGCCGGGCGGGCTGTAGGTCCACACCACGACGTTGGTCGGCGTCACCTCCATCACCTGGCTGCCGGCCGGGCCGACCACGACGGACAGGGTGTTGCCGTTGGGCAGCCGCTGCACGCCGTAGGTCATGCGGGCGCCGGCGAACGAGTGCCTCCAGACCAGCTTGCCGGCGGTCACGTCGTACTCGGCCAGCCCGTCCGGCTCGGCCACCAGCACCCGGTCGGCCCCGACGGCCGTCACCGCCGCGCTGTACTGCGGGCTGGCCAGCGGCAGCGTCAGGTCGGGGATTTCGGCCCCGGCCGGATCAAGGAACAGGGCGTGCGGCGGCCCGCCCTTGACGACCACCAGCGTCCGCCCGTCGGCGAGCCGGCAGGCGGCGGCCACGTCCAGCTTCTGTTGCCGCTGGTAGGCGAAGACCGGGGCCGTTTTGCCACCCGCGTACTCGGCCACCTCGCCGGGGCCGACCAACAGCACCCCGTCCCCGGGCAGCGGGTGGGCCTGGGTGTAGGGCACGTCCAACTGGTTCGGCGCCTTCAGCGGGAACACCTGCGTCCGCACCACTTTCCCCGTCACCGGCTCGACCACGGACACCCGGAACCCGGTGTTGCCGGGCAGCCGCTCGCCGATGTGAACCCGGCCGTCCGGCAGCGGCCGCACGTCCGCCAGCCGGGCCACCGGCGGCAGTCGCCACCGCTCCTGGAGGTCCGGGCCGAGTTCGTGGACCACGGACGACTCGACCGGCGGGGCCGACCCGACCAGCAGCAGCCCGCCGGTGGTGCGGGGAACGAATTTCGCGGCGGTCAGGTCGAACCCGTCGGCGGTCGTGGCCCACCACTTGAGCCACGCCGCCCGGGCCGGGTCGCCGGCCGTGTATCGACCCACGGGGTTGGTCGGGGCGTTCGTGCCAGCCAGTTGCAGCAGGAAGTCTTCGACCTGCCACTGTCGGCCGCGCGGCAGCTTGGGTAACAGTTCGACGAGCGGGGCCACGGCCGGTTTCTGCCGGGCGGAGGTGGCCAGGGCGAACAGCATCTGGAAGCCGGCGTCCGGCTCCGACTCGGCGACCGCCGCCGCCAGCACCTTCGGCAGAAGGGCCGCCGCCCGGGCCGCTCCGCCTTCGACCAGTGCAACCGCAGCCGCCGCCCGCCTGACGGCTTGCGGGTCCGTCAGTGCCGCCGTCAGGCCCGGGTCGGCGGCAGCGTCCCGGCCGGCGAGTGTCACTAGCCCCGCTCGCACCGCCGCCGCCACTGAGCGGTCGTCGGCCGCCGGCAGGAACCCGAGTAGCACGCCCGCCGCGTCGGCCGGCGCGGCCACCACCACCGACCGCACAGCCGCCGCCGCGACCGCCGCGTGGGGCACCGTGTCGAGTTGCCGCAGGCACTCGGAGGCCCGGTGCTGCACCTCCGGGTCGGGGTGCTGCTGGACCGCCTGCCGGAGCAGGACCGCCGCCGCCGGGCCGAACCCGATCACCCGCTTGCTGGCCGCCTGGCGGTCAACGAACTTCTCCGCCCCGAGGTCGGCGACGGCCGCCTCCAGCCGCTTTTGGGCGTCCGGGTCGAGGGTCCGCTTGCGGAGGTAGCCGACGACTGCGGACGGGTCGTCCGGGTTCACCCCGGCGGCGGTCAGGGTCTTCCAGTCGTCGGCCGGCGGGGCGGCCAGCGACGCGACCACGAGCAAGGCGAGCATCCGTCTCCCTCCGGCGACAGCCCCATCTTACCCGGTCCGCCCGGCCGGGTCAGCCGGGCTTGACCCCGGAGCGATCGGCGGGCATACGTCCCGTCTGGGGGTGTGCCATGACCCGGCGACGGTGGTTGGCGGTGCTGGCGGTCGGCGGGGCCGGCTGCGCCAGTGTGCCGCCGGTGGAGAACCCGGCTCTGGTGATCCCGGGCGACCCGGTCGAAAACCCGGCCAGCGTCACGGGTTTGCCGACTCCGGACGGGTACGCCCGGGTGTGGGAAAAGACCCTGGACGCCCTGGACGACTACTTCGAGATCAAGCCGGGCACCCGCTACGGCGGGCAGATCGAGACGCTGCCCCGCACCGCCCCCGGCTACGAGCAGCCGTGGAAGCCGGGCAGCCCCGACCCCCGCGAGCGGATGCTGGCCACCCTGCAATCCGTCCGGCACCGGGCGCAGGTCGCCATCTGGGCCGGCGAGCGGGGCGGCTACCGGGTGTCGGTCGAGGTGTACAAGGAGCTGGAAGACTTGCCCCGGCCGACCGCCTACCAGTCCGGGCTGGCCGTCTTCCGCGAGGCCGCCACGGTGGACCGGCGAACGGACGTGGTCGGGGCCGTGGCCCCGGACCGCGTCTGGGTGCCGCAGGGCCGCGACCCGGCGTTCGAGCAGATGATCCTGCGGAAAATCGTCGCCACCTGCCGGTGAACGGTTCGTAGCCCGACGCGCGAGCGAGGTTTTCCTTCGCTCGCGCGTCGGGCTACGAACCGCAGTCACGTCCCGTCCATCCGCTTCGGCAACTTGACCAGGAACTTGCTCCCCTTGCCGACCACGCTCTCGACGCGGATGCGGCCGTGGTGCTGCTCGATGATCTGCCGGCACACGCTCAGCCCCAGCCCGGTGCCGCCGCGGCCGTGTTCGTCCGGCTGTTTGGTAGTGAAAAACGGCTCGAAAATCTGCCGCAAGTGCTCCGGGGCGATGCCGCAGCCGGTGTCGGCGATGGCTACCTCCACCGTGTCCCCGGCCGGGTTCTCCCGCACGTCCACCTTGAGCCGGCCGCCGTTCGGCATCGCCTGCCGGGCGTTCAGCACGAGGTTGACCAGAATCTGCTCGATCTGCCCCGGCACCACCACGGCCGTCGGCCGGTCCACGAACTTGGTCTCCACCCGCACCTGATGTTTGCTCAGGTCTTTGTCCGTAAGTAGCAACGCTTCCTCCACCAGGGCGACGATATCCGTCTCCTCGCGGGCCGTCGAGTTGTTGCGGGCGTAGCCCAACATGCTGCCGACGATGCCCGCCGCCCGCTGGCCGCCGCGGAGGATTTTCTCGAACGCCTGGGCCTGGGTGGCCGGGTTGGTGGCGCGGTTGCCCATCTTGGCGTAGTTGATAATCGTGGTCAGAATGTTATTGAACTCGTGAGCTACGCTCGACGCCAGCTCGCCGACGCTGCTCAGCCGTTGGGCTTGCAGGAGCTGGTGCCGGAGGGAGTCGAGTTCGCCAGCGGTCGTCGTCGGCTCATGCGGCATCACCTCGGGCTGGGTGGTCATGTTCGGCGGTCCCGTGCGGGGCGTCGTCCGGCGTCCTTCACAAACCGTATCGGTCGCGCCGGATGGGCCACTTCAAGCCAACACGAAAGCCGGGCTTGACACGGATTGGCTCAAGCCTCCGAGCGGATGCCCAGGTTGCCCACCCCGGTAGGAAGACCAGCGGTGAGGGCCGCAACCGGCGGCGGCACGACCAGGAGCGGCCCCGCCGCCCAGCCGTCGCCGGCCGGCACCAGCTCGCTGACGCTCAGGTTGCTGACGCGGCCGATGCGGGTCCAGCCGCTCACGTCCCAGCCGGGCAGCAGTGACAGCAACAGCACCTTGCACACGGCCCCGTGGGCAACGATCAGCGGCCGGTCGCCTCCCGCTGCCACGGCTCGCGCGAACGCCGGCAACAGGCGGGCCTGGAGTTCGGCGTACGACTCGGCCCCGGAGGTGGTGTAGGTCACGTCGCCGGCCGCCCAGCGGGCGAAGGTGTCGGCCCACGGGCCGGTCAGGTGGTCGAACGCCGTGCCGCCGAGCGCCCCGACCTTCCGCTCGTGCAAGTCCGGCTCGACGAGGTGCGGCACGCCACACGCCGCGGCGATCGGTGCCGCCGTGTGGCGTGCCCGCTGCATGGCCGACGACACCACGCACGAGAGGCCGAGCGGGGCGAACCACTCGGCCGCGGCAAGGGCCTGCCGGTGGCCGAGGTCGCTCAGGCCGACATCCGACTCGGCCCCGTGGAACACGGCCGGGGTGGCGGTTTCGGCGTGGCGGGTGAGGGTGACGCGACGAGACACGCGAACTCCGATCGTTCGTTGAGCCGGGGCCGGCCGGACGGCACGCCGTCGCGTGCCCTACGCCGGCTCCTGCTGGGTCATGCAGTGGAGTGTGCCCAGCCCCCACACCAGATCGACGCAGTGGACGCCGACCACCTGCCGCCCCGGGAACAGGTCGGCCAGGATGCCCAGCGCCCGGCGGTCGGCCGGGTCGTTGAACGTCGGCACGATCACCACCCCGTCGGCGATGTAAAAGTTGGCGTAGCTGGCCGGCAGTCGCACCCCGTCGAAGGCCAGCGGGGCCGGCATCGGCAGCTCGACTACCGTCAGCCCGGCCACCGCCGTCAGCCGGTCGAGGTTGTCCCGCAGCGGGCGGTGGTTGTCGTCCGCCTCGTCTGGCTCGACCACCGTCACCACCGTCCGCCGGGCCACGAACCGGGCCAGGTCGTCGATGTGCCCGTGGGTGTCGTCGCCGGCCACGCCGCCCCCCAGCCAGATGGTCTGCGACACGCCGAGGTAGTCGCGGAACAGCCGCTCGTAGTCGGCCCGGTCTAGCGGCGGGTTGCGGTGCTGGGTGGTGCTCAGCAGGCACTCTTCGGTGGTCAGCAGCAGGCCGTCGCCGCTCACGTCGATGCTGCCGCCCTCCAGCACCGCCCGCCAGCCGCGGAGCGTCGGCTTGACCGCCGGCACGCCCACCCGTCCGGCCACCGCGGCGGCGATGCGGTCGTCGGTCGCCCAGTCCGGGTACTTGGCCCAGCCGGTGAACCCCCAGTCGAGGGCCACCTTCTCGCCGGCGGCGTCGTACACGAAAATCGGCCCGTTGTCCCGCAGCCAGCCGCGGTCGTTCGGGACGCGGTGGAAGCGGACGTGGCCCAGGTCCGCCCCGGCCCGGGTCAGCACCGACCGGGCCTCCCGCCGCTGGGCGGCGTCGCGGACGATCACGTTCACCGGCTCGCACCGGCTGAGGGTGCGGACGATCTCGCCGTACACCCAGCGGATTGGCGCGAACTTGCCCGGCCAGTCGCTGCGGCGGTGCGGCCAGGCCAGCCAGGTGCCGGCGTGTGGCTCCCACTCGGCGGGCATCCGGAACGGCGGGGTCGGGTCGGGCATGGTTGTCGCGGCCGGCAAGTTCGGGCTATGATGTCACCGAACGGTTTATTCGCCCCGGCCCTCCCCGTCTCGCCACGTTGACAGACGTTCAGCCGGGTGTTATGTTCCCCACACAATCTCCTTTTTTCGTCGTTTTCGTTCGCTCGTTACCCCCAGGGGATCATGTCCACCAAAACCCTCTCCGCCTCCTCTCTCGCCGGGCGACTGGACGAGTGCCAGGCCGCCATCGGCTACACCTTCCAACAGCCGGCCCTGCTGCGGGCCGCCATGACGCACACATCCGGGGCCAACACCCGGCAGGCGTCCAACGAGCGGCTGGAGTTCCTGGGCGACAGCGTCCTCGGGCTGATCACCTGCGAGCTGCTGTACCAGCGGTTCCCCGACTACCAGGAGGGCGAGCTGACCAAGGTGAAGTCGGCGGTGGTCAGCCGGCGGACGTGTGCCGAGTTCAGCCGGGAGATGGGCCTGGCCGACTTCCTCATCCTGGGCAAAGGGGTCGGGGCGTACGGCGAGCTGCCGAGCAACATCCTGGCCGACGTGTACGAGGCACTACTGGCCGCGGTGTTCCTGGACGGCGGGTTCGAGGCGGCGAAGGCGTTCGTGCTGCCGCTGGTCGAGGCCGAAGTCGAGCGGTCGGCGGCCGACGCGGTCGGTAACAACGCCAAGTCGAAGCTGCAACAGGTGGTGCAGCGGGAGTACGGCGACACCCCCCGCTACCTGATCCTGGACGAGCAGGGGCCGGACCACAACAAGTGCTTCAAGATGGCGGCCGAGTGTGCCGGCCACCGCTTCGCCCCGGCCTGGGGCAAGAACAAGAAGGACGCCGAGCTGCGGGCCGCCGAGAACGCCCTGGCCGAGATCGCCGGCGGGGCGGCCCCGCACCCGACCGCGTGACGCCCCTCCTGCCGTACCGGGTCGGCTGCTCCGGCTGCGCGGCCGTCGCGGCATATAAGATCGCCGCCCGCTGGAGCGACGGAGCCACCGCCGAGCTGAAGACCTACGCCCTCGGCTGCCGGCCGTGCCTGGCCGTGCTACTGGCCCGGGCGCGGGTGCGGTGGGCGGCCTGCCGCCGGGCCGAGGGCGAGACACTCGACCTGCCGGCCGTCTACGACCTCGGCGGGCAGGTCAGGCGGGCGGATTTGGAGATGTGACATACCGGGCCGTAGCCCGAAGCGCTAGCGAGGGTCGTCCTCACTCGCTAGCGCGTCGGGGTGCGAGCCGGAACCGTCCCGTGGCCCCAACGCCTTTTCCACCGCCGCCAGCAGCTTCTCGGCGGCGAACGGCTTCCGCAGGTACTCGATGACGCCCAGGTACTCGGCGTAGGCCTTGTGCCGGCTCCCCTCGTTGGCCGTGATCATGATGATCGGCGGGGCGTCCGCCTTCCCCTTGAAGTGTTCCAGCACCGGGTAGCCGCCCATCCGCGGCATCATCATGTCGAGGATGAGCAGGTCCGGCTTCTGGGCATACACCGCCTGCTTGCCGGCGTGGCCGTCGTGGGCCTGGATGACCCGGAACCCCTGCCGCTCCAGCAGGTAGCGGAGGCCGTCCACCAGCTCCCGGTCGTCGTCGCAGATCAGGATCGTCTTTAGTCCGGCCATGAGGTGGCTCTGGGGTGGGGTGGTAGTCTACCCGCCGGCCGGCGACCGGGCTACCACCCCACCGCGGCGGCCGGCTACAACGGATGACATGACTACCCGGTTCACGGTCCTCGCCAGCGGTAGCAGCGGTAACTGTTCCCTCTTGGAGGTGGACGGGTACGGCTTGTTGATCGACTGCGGGCTGCCGCCGCGGGAACTCGGCCGCCGGCTGGCGGCCGTCGGCCGGGGGTGGGACCACGTCTCGGCGGCGGTGCTGACCCACACCCACGGCGACCACTGGAACCGCTTTACCTTCTCCCAACTGGCCAAGCTCAAGCGGCCGCTCGTCGCCCACCCCCGGCACCACACCGCCCTGGAAGACCGCGACGAACACCAGGCGCTGGCGAAGGCCGGCCAGTTGAAGACTTACGAAGACGGCCGCTGGTCCGCGGTCGCCCCGGGGTTGGCGTGCCTGCCGGTGGCGGTGCCGCACGATGCCGACCCGACTTTTGGCTTCCGGTTCGAGGTCCGCACCCCGGCCGGCCACGTCGCCGTCGGCTACGCCTCGGACGTGGGTGAGCCGACCCCCGCCCTGCTGGCCGCCTTCACCGGCGTGGACTTGCTCGCCCTGGAATTCAACCACGACGTGCAGTTGCAGAAGACGAGCCGCCGGCCGCTGATTCTCGTCCGCCGGGTGCTCGGCAGTCACGGCCACCTGTCGAACGGTCAGGCCGCCGAGGTGGCCCGGGCGGTGGACCGCTCGGCCGGGCTGCGGTGGCTGATCCCGCTCCACCTGAGCCGGGAGTGCAACCGGCCGGAACTCGCCCTGGCCGCCGCCCGGCAGGCGGCCCCTCGCGCCGAAGTGGTTCTCGGCAACCAGTTCGAGCCGATCCCGCCTATCACCCTCGCCGGCCGGCCGGCCGACGCCCGCCGGGCGGTGTCCACGACCGTCCCCGCGCAGCCAGGGCTGCCCGGCCTGTAACCTGGGTAAACCCTGCCGATCCCGCGGCCACCCCTGCCAGCCGATCCGGCGCCACTGACCCAGTTCCCCGCCGCCGCACGCCGAGATCCGCCGATGTAACCGATACCACCGGGCTGTTCGCCCGGACCTGGCGGAGGTCGGCCATGAAGCGGTGGATTGCAGGCGGGCTGTTGGGCGTGGCCGGGCTGGCTGTCGCGTCCGACCCGGTGCCGTTGTCGGTCTACCCGCCGGTACCACAGGCGACATTGCCGGGGACGCTGGTACCGACGCCAACCCGGCCGGTCGTTCAAGCCGTACCGGCGACACCGGCCCCGGCGACGGATGTCACCAAACCGCTGTCTTCGGTACTGGACGCGCCGGCCGCGGCCCCGGCGATGCCGGCTTATCCGTACATCGGCATGCCGACCCTCGGTACTGTCCCCGCCGAGTCGTGTGCCCCCTGTGACGCGGCTAGCGGCTGGCGCATCCCCCGGCTGAAACTCGGGCCGACCCCGTGCCTGGACCGGCTGTGCAACTGGTTCGCCTGGCAGTCGGGGCCGCGGGTGATGCCGGCCCTCACCCCCACCCCGTACATGCCGCCGCTGCGGCACTATTTCCCGGCCGGCCGGCAACCGACGTGTGGGTCGCCGGTGGCCGACGCCGGCTCGGCGCCGTTCTTCGGCTCGCGTCTGGCGCTGTGGTCGAGGGGCTGTAGCACGGGCAACTGTGGGGCGGCCGGCGGGTGCAAGGACGGGCGGTGCGACGGCTGCTACGAGAGCGTGGCCGAGAAGGCGCTCGGCTGCGTCACGCCCCGGCAGTTCGGCCGGCTGCAACCGCAGTGCTGGGTCAGCCCGCGGGCGCCGGGCGTGTCGGGCTGTGCCGCCGGCGACTGCGGCGGTCACGCCGGTGCGGTCGGCCCGATCGCCGGCGCCCCGGGCGTGGTGGCCCCGGCCGGCGGGGTGGTGTATCCGGGGGTGGGCGGCGGGTATCGGTTCGCCTCGCCGGTGTACGTGCCGCCGGCCCCGCCGATCACGGCCAGCGTCGGCGGGGTCGTGGCCGCCGGTGCCGTGGCCACGCCAGGGGTTCTCATGCCGGGGTCAGTCGCCGGGAACGGGCCGGCAGGCGGGAAGTGACGGCCGACGGCTAGCGCCCGGCGGGCTGGATCGCCGGCGCCGGCAGTAAGTTGGCACTCGGCACCGCCGGGCTGGTCGGGGCCAGCGGCACGTCGGTCGGCGGGATAGTCATCGGCGGCGGCAACAGGCCGAGTGGTTCGGGCCGCGGCACCACCGGGGCTGTGTACACCGGCAGTACCGGATAGGCCGCCGACCCGCCGGAGAAGCCGGCCGGCCGGCTAGCCAGCGGCGTGCCGAGTCGGGGGGTCGATGCCCCACGGCTGGTGGGGGCACACCGCTCCCGGTCGCAGTCGGGTTCCCGGCGGTCGTCCCGGTACGAATCGAACAGTCGGGGCCGGTCCCCGCAGGTGTGCCGACACCCGGCCCCGCCGAGCAGCCCCGCGACCGCCAGCCCGATTAGCATCCGCCGCATGGGTGATCCCTCGAAGGGCCGGCACCGAGGCCGGCGAACGTGAGGGAATTTTGCCCGCTCGCGGAACTCCTGCAACACCTGCCGGCACCAAAACAACGACCCGCCGGGGCAGCCCGACGGGTCGGCGAGGAGTAACCGGCAGCGGTTCGCCGGTCGTTACGACCGGCTCAGCCGGCCTTGCGGGTGGCGCCGCCCGCCACCTTGATCTGGCCCCGCAGGTACTCCAACGCCTTGTCCAGTTGCCGGTCTTTGAACGCCTTGGCATCCTTGGCCGGGCGGTCCTTGCGGGGGATGATCTCCCGGTCGCGGAAGAACACCTCCAGATCCCGCTCCTCGTCGTCGCTCAGTTTGACCTCGAACCCGACGTCCGGCTTCACGCCCCAGGTGTCCTCCGGCTTGCCGGACGTGGACAGCTTGTCAATGTTCTGCCCCTTCGGCGGGAAGTAGCGGGCCGTCGTGATCTTGAACAATCCGATCGGCTCCCGCTCGCCGGTCGGCCGGAAGTCATCCAGGTTCTGAACGCTCCCCTTGCCGTAGCTCCGCTCGCCGATGATCACCGCCCGCTCGTGGTCCTTGAGGCAGGCGGACACGATCTCGCTGGCGCTGGCACTCTTGCCGTTCACCAGCACGGCCATCGGGAAGTTGGTGAACCGCCCCTCCCCTTGGTCGTAGTGCCTTTCCTCCGGCTGGGTGCGGTACCGCACCGACACCACCAGCCCGTCGTCGATGAACAGGTCGCTGATGCGGACGGCCTGGTCCAGCCGGCCGCCCGGGTTGAACCGCAGGTCGAAGATCAGCCCCTTCATGCCGGCGGCCTGCAGCTTCTTCACCACCGCCTTGATTTCGTCCGCCCCGGACGGGTTGAACTGGGTCAGGGCGATGTACCCGATCTTGCTGTCCGGATCGACCATGTACTCCCAGTCGTCGCCGGCCCCCCGGCTGGTGCCCAGCACCGTCTCGACGGCGATGCGGCCGCGGGTCAGCTCGAACGGCAGGGTCTGCTTGGTGCCGTCCTCGGCCTCCCGCTCCACCACCAGCGTGATCTTCACCCCCGGCTTGCCGAGGATGATGTCCAGGGCCGACTCGGTCTTCATGCCCTTGGTGGAAATGACTTTCGGCTGCTCGCTAGTCAGCGGCTCGCCCTGCGGGTCCGAGTCCCGGCGGATCTCGGTGATCAGGTCGCCCGTCTGGATGCCGGCCTTGTAGGCCGGGCTGCCCTTGATCGGGCTGGCCACCAGCAGGCCGTCGCGGACGGCGTCCCGGCGGATCTGGATACCCACCCCGCTGAACACCCCCTTGAGCGGGGCATCGATCTTCTTCAGCGTCTCACGGTCGTAATAGGTTGTGTACGGGTCGCGGTGCTGGACGTACAGCTCAAACATCATGCCGTCGATGGTCTTATCGATGTCCTTGCCGGCCGGGATGTCATCCCGCCGGCCGAGCCGGGTGCGGATGTCCGTCAGCAGTTCGGTGATCCGGCTCTTGGTCATCCCCTTGGGGGACTTGATGGCCGCGGCCACGTCGTCCGGCAGTGGCTCGTCCAGCCGCCAGTACAGCCCCTTGACGGCCATCGCCGCCCACTCCCCGGCCGAGAGGTCCTTGACGTACTTGGCCTGCACCTTGTCAATGGCCTGCTTGACCACCCGAACGTACTTGTCCGTCTCCTCCGGGCTGACCTTCAACGACTCCTGGATGCGGGACCGTTCGGTGGCGAACTCGGGGGCGGCGGTGGTGCCGTCGGCCAGCTTCTGGAACAGTTGCCGGAGTTCCTGCCGGCTCTTCAGCTTGGGCATCCGGCCGACCAGCCCGCGGCCCTCGTCGGCCACGTCCTTCGTCAGCACGCCGTCCGCCTGGAGCTTGTCGAGCGCCTTCAGCCGGGCCTCCACCTTGGCGTAGGTGTCCGGGTTCCGCAGGATCGGGAAGTGGCTGGTGCTCTTGCCCGACACGAACGGCACCGTCTCCTTCTCGACGATCGTCTTGCCCAACTCGCGGGCGGCGTCGGTGCCCTTCTTCTCCAGGTACTCGGCCAGTTCGTCCACCGTCACCAGGCCGTCCGGCTCGTACCCCTCGGTGTCGGCGGCCCCGACCAGGGCCTCCATCAGCAGGGTGCGGAACAGCCCGGCGTCGCCCTTGGCCAGCGGCGGGTGCAGGGGCGTGCTGGCCAGCACCACCAGCTTGTTCTGCGGCGGCTCCTGCTCCAGGGCGGAGTCGTCCTGCTGGTTGAACACGGCCTTGAGCAGGTCGCTCAGGGTCGGCTCCTGCACCGTCGCCTTGCCGGCGTCGAACCCCTTGAAGTTCACGTCCAGCAGCAGGCACAGTTTGCGGTCCTGCATGGCCCGCAGGTCGGCGTCGATGTCGGCCGGCAGGACGGCGGTTTTGGCCCGGTCGGCGAACACCGTGTCGGTGGTGAAGAAGGCGGTGCGGTCCTGGGACGACGCCCCGGAGCCGAAGTAGCCGAACACCACCAGGTCGTCCTTGCCCGTGGCGGCCCGGGCCTCCTTCAGGGCGGCAATCACGTTGTCGTGGGTGGCCAGCACCTCGCCCCGGTTGGCGTCCGGGGTGCTAGTCAGCACCCGCATCCGGCCGGCCGACCCCGGCAATCGGCCCGGCTCGGCAAACAGTTCGGCCACCGCCCGGGCGTCGGCCACGGCCGTCGGCCGGGGCTTGATGGCCGGGTCGGTGAACGTGCCGACGCCGACCAGCACGACGAACGGGCCGGCGGCCGGCTTCTCCTTGGAAGCCTCCTGGGCCGGAACGTGCGGTGCCACGAGGGCAACCACCAGCCCGGCGATCCACGCGCGACGCATCACGGAGTCATCCTGTGGGAGCGGGCCGCCGGGTGAGCGGCCGACAGTGCATTGTTGTGCGGAGGGGTCGGTGGGGTCAACCCGGTTTACCCGCCCCCGCCAGCCGGTCGAGAATCTCGATGCCCCGGTCGAGGGTTTCGTCGGCCGCCGCGTACGAGATGCGGAAATGCGTGTCCCGCCGGCCGAACACGTTGCCGGGGATGACCAGCAGGTTCTCCCGCACCCCGGCCGCGACAAACTCGGTGCCGGTGCCCCACGGACACTTGGGGAACAGGTAGAAGGCCCCGCCGGGCACCGGGAAGTCGAACCGCCCCCGCAGCCCGGCCACCAGCCGGTCCCGCTTGCGGCGGTAGTCGGCAACGATGCCGGACACGTCGAAGTCCAGGGCCGCCACGGCGGCGTGCTGGAAGGCGCTCGGGGCACACACGAAGGTGAGCTGCTGGAGTTTGGTCATCTCTTCGATCAGCCGGCGGGGGCCGTGGGCGTAGCCGAGCCGCCAGCCGGTGACGCCGTAGGTCTTGCCGAACCCCTCGACCACCAGGCAGTCCGGGTCGAACTCGGCCGGCGAGCGGGCCGGGCCGTCGAAGTGGAAGGCCCGGTAAATCTCGTCGCTGACCAGCAGCACGCCCCGCTTCCGACAAAGGTCGGCCACTGCCTTCAATGCGTCCGGGGCGATGACCGCCCCGGTCGGGTTGGCCGGCGTGGCCAGTAGCACCATCTTGGTGCGGGGGGTGATGGCCGCGGCCAGCCGGTCCGGGTCGAGCCGGAAGTCCGGGTAGGTGTCCACCGGCACCAGGGTGCCGCCGACCACCGCCGCCAGGTTGGGGTAGGCGACGAAGTACGGCTCCGGGGTGACGACCTCCTCGCCCGGGTTCACCGTCGCCAGCATGGCCAGCAGCAGCCCGCCGCTCGTGCCGCTCGTCACCAGCACCTCGCGGTCTTGGCCGGGGAACCGCTGCCGCACGTCGGCCCGCAACTTGTCCAGCAGTTCGGCCACGCCCTGCGTCACCGTGTACCCGTTCTTGTCCCCGTCGATGGCAGCCTTCGCCGCGTCTTTGATCGGCTGGGGTACCGGGAAGTGCGGCTGGCCGATGCTCAGGTTGACCGGGTTCACTAGCGACTTGCCCAGCTCGAACACCCGGCGGATGCCCGACACCTCGACGTGCGACGACCGGTCGGCGAGCCAGTTGGGGTTCATGATCGCTCCTGTGGGGCACGGTTCAGCGTGCCGTCCGGGGGCGGGCAGCCCCACCCGTGACCGCCCGCCCCCGGACGGCACGCTGAACCGTGCCCTACTCGCAGTCCTCCCGGTCGGCCGGCGGCAGCTTCTCCAGTTCCTCGTCGGCCAGCCGGTCGAGTTCGCCCTGCACCACGCTCATCCGCGCCGGCCGGTTGTGGGCGTTGAAACTCAGGCACTTCTCGATGAGGGCCGCGAACCCCGCCGGGCAACCGGGGGTCCGCTCCCGCACCGGCACGAACTTGGCCGTGTAGTCCTTCTCCGTCACCTCGACGCCCAGTTCCGGCATCACACTCGGCGGCAGTTTGAAGGTGGCCAGCCGGTACATGGTGGCCCCCAGGTTGTAGATGTCCGTCCGCTCGTTCACCAGCTTGTGCTGGGCCGTCTCCGGGGCCAAGTACTCGGGCGTGCCCTGCACCCGGTCCTTCGGCTCCCCTTTGACCCAGGCCAGCCCGTAGTCGATGATCTTGGCGTTCGTCCCGCGGCCGAGCATGATGTTGCCCGGCTTCAGGTCGGCGTGGTACACGCCCTGCTTGTGCATGTGAACCAGGCCGTCGGCCACCTTCGCCAGCACCCGCAGCAGCTTCGCCGGCTTGAGCAGCTTCGACTTGTCGAGCGTCTCGCCGGGGACGTACTCGACCAGCAGTTTGACCTTCTTCACCTTGCCCAGCCACGTCTTTTCGTACTCCAGGCAATGCACCTTGACCAGGTGCGGGTGGCCGAGCATCTGGCCGACCCGGAACTCGTGCTCGGCCTGCTGCTGGTACTTCTTTTCCGGCTCGCCGTCGATGTTCACCAGCTTCAGCGCGTAGTCGCGGCCGTCGGCCTCCCGGCGGACGTGTAATATGCTGCTGTGGGCACCCGCCCCCAGGGTGGCCAGGATGCTGAACTTGCCGATGCTGTCCATCGCCATGACGGCGGCCCCGGGCGGTGAGCCGAGCATCTTACCCGACCGCCCGACGCCGGGACACCCTCTATGCCACACCCGCCGGACGCCCGCACCCAACAGATCGGCCGCGAGCTGTTCGCCCGGCTCGACCGCACCGGCCCGCTGCCCCTCACCCGCCGCTGGCTGGACGACCGGCTCATGGCCTTCTCCATGCGGGACGAGGCCCTGAAGGTGCAGCTCTTCCGCTTCGTGGACACCCTGCCGTACCTGATGAACGACCCGCCGGAAATCGCCCGGCACCTCAAAGAGTACCTCGGTCGGGCGAACAAACAACTGCCGTGGTGGGTGCGGCACGGCGTCCGGCTGGTGCCGGGGGGCGGGATCGGCGGCAAGCTGCTGGCGAAAGCCACGCGGGTGAACGCCACCCAGATGGCCCGCAAGTTCATCGCCGGCTCGAACGTCCCCGAAGCGGTGGCGGCGGTGCGGCGGATGCGGGCCGACGACAACGCCTTCACCATCGACCTGCTCGGCGAGGCGACCATCACGGAAGCCGAGGCCGACCAGGTGGCCAAGCAGTACCACGACCTGCTGACCGGCCTCACGACCGAGGTGAACCAGTGGCCGGAGGTGCCGGCCATCGACCGCGACGACCGCGGCCCCCTGCCCCGGGTCAACGTGTCGGTGAAGCTGAGCGCCCTGTACAGCCAGTTCGACCCGATCGACCCGGCCGGCACCCTCCGCGGGGTGGCCAG
Source organism: Fimbriiglobus sp. (assembly GCA_043787415.1). Lineage (GTDB taxonomy): Bacteria > Planctomycetota > Planctomycetia > Gemmatales > Gemmataceae > JAXMAZ01. The sequence continues at coordinate 38,012 of JAYVUZ010000094.1, forward strand.
CCGACTCCGACCCATCCTGTCGCTGGCCAAGCGGACCGGGGCGTTCGTCAACTTCGACATGGAGCAGCACAGCTTCAAGGACACGACGCTCTTCATCTTCCGCGAGCTGCTGACCGAGCCGGAGTTCCGCGACTGGCCGCACGTCGGCATCGCCATGCAGGCGTACCTGCGGGACACCGAACACGACCTGCGCGAGCTGCTGCACTGGGCGCGGGACGTGCGCAACACGCCGGTCTGGATTCGCCTCGTGAAGGGGGCGTACTGGGACTACGAGACGGTGAAGGCCGCCCAGGAGGGCTGGCCGGTGCCGGTGTGGCAACGCAAGTGGGAGAGCGACGCCGCCTTCGAGCGGTGCAGCACCTTCCTGCTGGAGAACGTCGAGTGGCTGGTGCCGGCCTTCGGGTCGCACAACCTGCGGAGCATCAGCCACGCCGTTGCCGAGGCCGAGCGGCTGGGGGTCCACCCGAAGCGGTTCGAGTTCCAGATGCTGTACGGCATGGCCGACGCCATCAAGGGGTCGGTGCAGGCGCTCGGCCACCGGGTCCGCATCTACACGCCGTATGGCGACCTGCTGCCGGGCATGGCCTACCTGGTGCGGCGGCTGCTGGAGAACACGTCGAACGACTCGTTCCTGCGGCAGGGGCTGACCGACGGGGTGCCGGAAGAGGTGTTGCTCCGCGACCCGAACACGACAGGGGAACAGATGGCCGCGTTGAACGGGGCGAGAGTTTACCCCTCGCCCGGGGTGGACCTGGGCACGCAAAAGCCCGAGCGTTTCCAGAACGAACCGCTCGCCGACTTCGCCCTGGGGAAGAACCGCACGGCGATGGCCGCCGCCCTGAAGGCCCTGGAGCTAGGCCGCGACTACCCGCCGGTGGTCGGCAACAAGCCGGTCAAACCGCCGACGTTCGCCGACTCAGTCAACCCGTCGCACAGCAGGCAGGTGGTCGGCCGCTGGGGCCAGGCGAGCGTGCAGCAGGCGAACGACGCCGTCGCCTCGTCGCTGAAGGCGTTCGACGGCTGGCGGGATACGCCGGTGGCGGACCGCGCTGCTCTGCTCCGCCGCGCCGCCGACGTGATGCGGAAGCGCCGCTGGGAACTGTCTGCCTGGATGGTGACGGAGGTCGGCAAACCCTGGCGGGAGGCCGACGCCGACGTGGCCGAGGCCATCGACTTCTGCGACTACTACGCCGCCCAGGCGGTGAAACTGCAAGGCCCGCACCACGGCGACGTGCCCGGCGAGAGCAACGAGTACCTGTACGAACCCCGCGGCGTGGCCGTGGTCATCGCCCCGTGGAACTTCCCGCTGGCCATCCTGTGCGGCATGACGGCCGCCGCCGTGGCCACCGGCAACACGGCCATCATGAAGCCGGCCGAGCAGTCGAGCGTGGTCGGGGCCAAGCTGATGGAGGTGTGGCAAGAGGCCGGCGTACCGCCGGGGGTGGTCAACTTTCTGCCGGGCGTCGGCGAGGACATCGGCCCGGTGCTGACCGGCCACCCGGATGTCGCGCTCATCGCCTTCACCGGGTCGCTGAAAGTGGCGCTCGCCATCAACGAGCAAGCAGCCAAGACGCCGCCGGGGGCGCAACAGGTCAAGAAGGTGATTGCCGAGATGGGCGGCAAGAACGCCGTCATCGTAGACTCAGACGCCGATCTAGATGAAGCGGTCAAGGGAGTGGTGGACTCCGCCTTCGGCTACGCCGGACAAAAGTGTTCGGCGGGCAGCCGGGCCATCGTGGTCGGCGGCATCTACGACCAGTTCCTGCACCGACTAGTCGAGGCGACGAAGTCGCTGACTGTGGCCCCGGCCGACAGCCCGGGGGCGTCGCTCGGCCCGGTGATCGACGCCGAGAGCCGGGACCGCATCGCCCGGTTCGTGGAGTCGGGGAAGAAGGAAGCGCGGCTGGCCCACCAGACCGACCTCGGCGAGCTGGCCGGCGAGGGCTTCTACGTCGGCCCGACGGTGTTCGCCGAGGTGCCGGAAACCGCCGGCATCGCCCAGGACGAAATCTTCGGCCCGGTGCTGGCGGTCATGAAGGCGAAGGACTTGGACGACGCCCTGCGGATCGCCAACGGTACCAAGTACGCCCTGACCGGCGGCGTGTACAGCAGGTCGCCGGAACATATCGACCGGGTGAAGCGGCGGTTCCGGGTCGGCAATCTGTATGTGAACCGCAAATGCACCGGGGCGTTGGTGGACCGCCACCCGTTCGGCGGGTTCAAGCTGAGCGGCATCGGCTCCAAAGCCGGCGGGCCGGACTACCTGTTGCAATTCGTGGTGCCGCGGACCGTCACCGAGAACACCCTGCGTCGCGGGTTCGCTCCCACCGCCGACGGCGAGGTGACGGGCGGCGGGGGGGTGAACGCCGGCGGCGGGGCGGGGATATAGCTCACAGGAAAGCTCCTTCGACGTAGGTCATGCGGCCGGTGTATCGCGCCGCGAGATTCGCGGCGTGTTCTGGCTTTTGCAGCGAGTTTGGCAGGAAGCAGTGCGGGATGTGGTCGAGGTACGGCTCGTCCAGGATGTCGGGCACGGCGGCCAGTCGAGCGGTCCCGATGCGGATGGATCGGATGCCCGGCCGGCCGGCGACCGCCGCGAGTTGGCCGGCCCCACCGAGTCGCTTGACCCGCAGGTGCCGAACCGGCGTCGCCCGAAACAACTCATCCGCGTGTTCCGCGAGCGTCGCGCCAGTGTCCACGTCTAAATGCGAGACGAAGCCGCGGTCGAAATCGATTGCCCATGGGGTCGGCCCCCAACCCACGCCGCCCGGGGCCGGCAGTTCGGCGGCCCACCGCCGTCCGAACCGACTTCGGGACACGGCAACCGCACGTTTCAGCCGGGTCACATCTGAATCCGGGTTGCGTCGGAACCACTCGACATCCGGTAGTCGCCGTCCTGCGAGCAAGTGCAACGCTCAACCGGATGAACTCGGCCCGGTCCGGGTCGCCGTGGTCGTCGCACCAGTCGGCGTACACCAGCCGCGGCAGGTCGGCGTCCGGCTCGGCGACCACCGCCGCCAGCAGCGCCTCGCGTTCGCCCATCGCCGTCCCCTCCCGCCGGGATATGTTTTCTGCACCCCACCGGAGGCCGAGTCATGTCCGATGCCACGCCGGAAGTCAAGCAGGCCCGGATGAAGGAGTTCCTGCAACTCCTGCCGCTGACGCTCGATCTCGCCGGGCTGCCCAAGTGCCACCCGGACCGGCTGTTCTCCACCGACCAGATCGAGGCCCGGGTGATCAGCGTCCGCGCCGCCTACAGGGCCGCCCGGTCGCTCATCGTCGAGGTGGGCGAGACGGGCATGAAATAATGGTGGGACAGGCTTTTAGCCTGTCCAAACTCCGGACAGGCTAAAAGCCTGTCCTACCTATCCCATCACCGCCAGGCGATCGCCGTGGCCGTGGCGAACGCCCGGCAGTGGGCCAGGGCCAGCCGCACGCCGGTGACGCCCCGGCCCTGCATCCGCTCCCGGGTCGGGCCGCTGAGTTCCACCCGCGGCTCCACGGCGTTGTCGCAGCATACCTCCACGTCGGTCCAGGCGGTGCCCTTCTGCCAGGTGGTGCCGAGGCTGCGGAACACCGCCTCCTTGGCCGCCCACACGGCCGCGAAGTGTTCGGTGCTGTGCGCCCGGCCGCCGCAGAAGGCTTGTTCCGCCGGGGTGTAGACCCGGTCGAGGAACCGCTCGGCGTGCTTGTCGATCAGCTTCCGCACCCGCAGGCAGTCCACCACCTGGGTGCCCAGCCCGACGATCTCCGTCCCGCCCATGACTCCCCCTGACGATCCGCGCCCCTGCTGAACTGTCGCCCGGCCGCCGCGGCGGGTACACTCGGTCATCATGGGATATTCCGACGCCGCCGGCCCGCCCGACCTGCTCAGCGACCTGACCGACGCACAGCGGGCGGCGGTGACGCATGGCGAGGGGCCGCTGCTGATTCTCGCCGGGGCCGGCAGCGGCAAGACGCGGGTCATCACCCGCCGCGTGGCCCACCTGCTCCAGTCGGGCGTGAAGCCGTGGAGCATCCTGGCCATCACCTTCACGAACAAGGCGGCCGGCGAGATGCGGAACCGGGTGCAGCAGCTCTGCCCCGACAACCGCGTCATCGTCTCCACGTTCCACAGCCTCGGCGCCCGGCTGCTGCGACAATATGCCGACCGGCTGAACGTGAACCGCAACTTCACCATTTACGACGTGGACGACCGGAACAAACTGGTCAAGCAGGCGCTGGACGCGCTGGGCATGGACAACGTCAAGTTCACGCCGGACCGGCTGGCCGGGGCGATCAGCAAGGCCAAGAACATGCTGCTTCCGCCCAAGCAGTACGAGGCGACGGCCGGCGACTTCTTCACCCAGACGGTGGCCAAGGTGTACTACGGGTACGAGAAGCGGCTGCGGGCCGCCAACGGCATGGACTTCGACGACCTGCTGTACCTGCCGGCCATGTTCCTGCGGCACAACGAGGAGCTGCGGGCCGAGCTGGACGCCAAGTTCCGGTACGTCCTCATCGACGAGTACCAGGACACGAACATGGCTCAGTACGAGATCGCACGAAAACTGAGTTTACACCACCCGAACCTGTGCGTCGTCGGCGACCCGGACCAGTCGATCTACAAGTGGCGGGGGTCGGACATCCGCAACATTTTAGACTTCGAGCGGGACTACCCCGGCGCGAAAGTCATCACCCTGGAGCACAACTACCGTAGCACGCCGCAAGTGCTGCACGCCGCGAGTGTCCTCATCGACCACAACAAGCAGCGGAAGAAGAAGACGCTGGTCGGCACCCGGCCGGCCGGCGACCCGGTGCGGGTGCTCACCTTCGACAACGGGCTGGACGAGGCCGAGGGCGTCGTCCTCCGCATCAAGGAGGCGGTGGCCAAGGGCGAGGTGCGGTTCCGCGACCACGCCATTCTGCTGCGGATCAACGCCTTGACGCGGTCGCTGGAGTCGGCGTTCGTCAAGCACGGCGTCCCGTTCCAGATCGTCAAGGGGCTGGCGTTCTTCGACCGCAAGGAGAACAAGGACGTGCTGGCCTACCTGCGGCTGCTGGTCAACCCGCAGGACACGGTCGGATTCCTGCGGGTGGTGAACGAGCCGCCGCGGGGCGTCGGCAAGGTGTCCCTCGACCGGCTGGTCAAGTACGCCAACGAGCTGGAAATCCCGCTGCTCGAAGCCGCCGGGCAGGCCCAGCGGGTGCCGGACGTGAAGGGCAAGGCACTGGCCGGCCTCCGCGAGTTCCACGCCCTGTTCGCCGAGCTTCGCAAGGAGTTGGAGAACCCGCCGCACGAGGTCATCCGCTCGGTGCTGGACAAGTCCGGCTACCGCAAAATGCTGGTGGACAGTGGCGAGGACGAGGACGCCGACCGGCTGGCCAACATCGAGGAACTGATCACCGCCGCCAAGCAGTTCCACCACGAAGACGCCGACCGCACCCTCGGCGACTTCCTGGAGAACATCGCCCTGGCGAGCGACGTGGACGGCATGGACGAACAGGCCGACCAGGTGAGCGTCATGACCCTGCACTCGGCCAAGGGGCTGGAGTTCCCGGTGGTGTACTTGCTGGCCGTCGAGCAGGGGCTGTTGCCGCACGAACGCTCGCTCGGCAAGGACGACGATGTGGAAGAAGAACGCCGGCTGTGCTTCGTCGGCATGACTCGGGCGATGCGCCAACTGAACTTGTGCCACGCCCGGCTGCGGGAGTTCCGCGGCCAGTCGCTCTACGCCGTGCCGAGCATGTTCCTGGAAGAACTGCCGCCGGAGGTGGAGCACGTCGATCTGGCCGGCCAACTGAACACCGGCCGGGCGGCCATCGAGTCATGGCGGCAGAAGCTCGGCCCGGCCGCTGCCAGTATGGGCTACGCCACCCGGCCGAGTCTGCCGCCGGTGGCCCCGGTGCGGCCGGCCGAGCCGGCGGTCACGTCCGGCGAGGTGATGGTAACGGACCTGTCCACGGGCCAGGTGGTACAGCACGACGACTACGGCATCGGGCAGGTGACGGATTTGAGTGGCGTCGGGGCCACCCGGCGGGTGAAAATACGATTCGCTTCGGCCGGCGAGCGGACGTTCGTGGCCGACAAGGTGAAGCTCAAAGTCGTGCGGCGGAAGTGAGGGGTCGAATCGTGCCAACTGCCCGTCAGCCCAACAAACTGCGCCGGTTGATCGCACCGCTTCTGGGCGGGGCGGTCGGCTTGGCCGTCATGGCTCCGTTCCACTGGCCGTTCGTGCCACTCGTCTATGCGCGGCTCACCCGTACACGACCCGGACCGGCCGCACTCCGCTACGTGCTTGCGGACGATGAATCAGCGGTGGTTCGGGCGTTAGCCCGCGGTCGCATTTACGCCGACTAGTCGGTGGCCGAGGTGATCGAGCGGTACGGGCCGTTCGAGACAGAAGCTGTCGGACACTATCTGACGTTATCGGCCCCGCGCGGAGGCGGCTTATCGTTTGAAGGGTTTGGGATGGTGGCCCGGGACGGCCGGTTGGTGACGGCCGAGTGGTTCACTTGCACCGGCCACCTGACGTTTTTCGACGCCCTCACCCCGGACGAACACGAGGCGGCGAATCATCTGTATCGTGAGTCCCGCAACAGCATCCGGGAAGACCGTTGGCGGGCGACGATGGCTGTCGGCGGCGCGGCCGGGTTCCACGCCGGGCCGCTCGCCGCCGACTACCGCCGCGAGGGAGGGCATGTCGCCGGCATGGCCGTGGGTGGCCCGCTGGGGTACATCGCTCTACACGAGCCGCCTTCGCCTGATCCCGAGCCGTGACATGTTCACCCTGTCCGCATTCGCCGACGAGATTTCGCCCGACCCCCGCGTGCAGGTGGACGTGCTGACGGCCTGCGGCGTCCGGCACATCGAGTTCCGCAGCATCCACCTGACCAACGTCCTCGCCCTGTCCGACGCCCAGCTCGGCGAGTTCAAGGCGCTGCTCGACGGCGAGGGGTTCAAGCTGTCGGCCGTCGGCTCGCCGGTCGGCAAGCAGCCGCTCGACGCCTCGCTCGGCGGGGTGCTGGACAAGCTCAAGCGGGCGGTCGAGGTGGCCCACCGCTTCGGCACGCCGAACATCCGGGTGTTCAGCTTCTACCCGCCGGCCGCCGGGTTCGACGGCTGGGGGCCGCACCGGGCCGAGGTGGTTAGCCGGGTGCAGGCGCTGGCCGACCACGCGGCGGCGGCCGGCGTCACGTTGTTCCACGAGAACGAGCACAAGATTTACGGCGACTCGCCGGACCGGGTGGCCGACCTGGCGCGGTCGATCCACAGCCCGGCGTTCAAGCTGGCCTACGACCCGGCCAACTACGTGTTCTGCGGGTACGACCCGCTGGACGGCTGGGAGAAGACCCGCGCCCACACCGCCCACCTGCACGTCAAGGACTGGAAGGGCACCGGCGACGAGTCGCACACCGGGGTCATCCCCGGCACCGGCGACGGGCGGATACCGCAGAGCATCGCCGACGCCGTGACGCGGGGGTACGACGGGTTCGCGGTGCTGGAGCCGCACTTGAGGGGCGGCGGGCCGACCGGCGGCGTCACCGGGGCCGACCTGTTCCCGCTGGCCGTCGAGGCGTTCAAGCGGATCGTAACTGCAGCGGGCGGGACGTACAACTGACGCACCCGAGCACGCGGCGCGAGCCGCGTCGGAGAGCACGTCCGGCGCGGCTCGCGCCGCGTGCTCGGAAGGACGGACGCCTTCATGCTGACGGCTCACCTCCGCATCGCCGATGCCGCCACCGGCCGGCCCACGCCGGTCCGGCTCCGCGTCAGCGGCCCGGCCGACGAGACCTACCCCCCGCACGGCCGGCTGGCCGACTTTGCCCCGGGGCCGAACGAGGATGTCGGCGGCCACCTCTGGCAGGACAAGCAACCCTGGTGCTACATCGACGGGGCGTGCGAGTTGCGGCTGCCGGCCGGCGTGCCATTGCGGGTGCGGGCGACCAAGGGACCGGAGTTCACGCCGCTGGATGAGACGGTGACGCTCGGCCCCGGCCAGTTAGCCCTGCGGTACAGCGTCGAGCGGTGGTCGAACCTGCGGGCCGACGGCTGGTTCCCCGGCGACGCCCGCTGCCACAGCCTGTCGCCGCACGCCGCGTTGCTAGAGGCCGAGGCCGAAGACCTGGCCGTGGTGCACCTGCTGGCCCGGGAGTCGCGGTTCCCGTCGATGGACGGCCACGCCTACCCGACCGCCACCAACATGCCGGCGTTCAGCGGCCAGAAGCCGGCACTCGCGTCGGACTCGACACTGGTGGCCGTCAACACCTTCAACCGCCACCCGGTGCTCGGGTCGGTCGGGCTGCTGCACTCGCACCGGCCGGTGTTCCCGCTGGCCTTCGGCGAGCCGGACCACGCCGAGGACTGGTCGGTGTGCGACTGGTGCGACCAGTGCCATCGCAAGGGCGGCCTCGTCACCTGGGCCGACCCGCCGGCCGGCGGCGAGACGCTGGTCGCCCTGCTGCTCGGCAAGATCGACGCCGTCGAGGTGGACGACCGGCCACGGAAGGTGCCACTCCTGCCGTGGTACTACCGGCTGCTGAACATCGGGCTGCGGGTGCCGCTGGTCGGGGCGAGCGGCAAGGACTCGAACGCCACGCCGCTCGGCCGGGTGCGGACGTACGCCCGGGTGGACGGGCCGCTGACCCTCGGCGGGTGGGCGACGGCGGTGCGGGCCGGCCGCTGCTTCGCCACCGCCGGGCCGCTGCTGACGGTCGGCGTCAACGGGCATGGCCCCGGGGACGCGGTCGAACTGCCCGGGGCCGGCGAGCGGGTGCTGCTCACGGCGACCGCCCGCGGCGCACGCCCGTTCGACCGGCTGGACGTGGTGTTCAACGGCGACGTGCTGGCCACGGCCGAGCCGAGTTTCACCGACCACTGGACCGCCCGGGTGGAGTTGGCCGCCGACCTGCCGCACGCCGGCTGGCTGGCCGCCCGGACGGTCGGGGCCGGGGCGTTCGCCCACACCGCCCCGGTGTCGGTGCGGGCGACCGACCGGCCGTTCCCCCACCGCCGCCTGTTCGTGCCGCTGGTGCGACAGGCGGTCGAGGGCTGCCGCGAGTGGGTGGCCGAGGTCGGCCGGTTCGCCGACCCCCGCAGCCGGGACCGGCTGCTGGCCCGGTGCGACGAGGCGCTGGCCGTTTTATGACACCGCCGGCATCGCGTGTTACACCGCTTGGGCACCCGACCCCGCGCGGATTCTTCATGCCCGACCCCGCCACGCCGGCCAGCGTGCTGTACCGCTATTGGGCCTACGCCGACCCGCCCCGGATGGAGTACCTGTCCGCCGGGGCCGAGGCGATGCTGGAGGCGTCGGCCCCGGAGGTGGTGCGGCTGCTGGCCACCCGCCGCGTACCCCTGATCGACACGGACGTGGAGGCGTTCTACGCCGGGTTCGCCGTCTCTAACCGCGACCACACCGCCTGGCAGACCGAGTTCGGATACGTCGGCCCGCGGTCCGGGCGGGTGCGGCGACTCCAGGCGGCCGACTTCCCCCAGACGGCGGCCGACGGCAGCCGCTACTTCCTCGGCACCCTGGTGGACGTGACCGCCCGGTGGCAGGCCGTGCAGGCCGAACGCGAGTCGGCCGACCGATTGGCCGCCCACATGGCCAACACCCCGCTGGCCGTCATCGAGTGGCAGGCCGGCGACCGCGTGAGCCGGTGGACCGGGTCGGCCGAGGCGCTGTTCGGGTGGGCGGCCGACGAGGTGCTGGGCAAGACGGTGGGCGAGTTCGCGCTGGTGGACCCGGCCGACGCCGACCGGGTGGCGGCGGCCGGCCGGCGGCTCCGCACTGGCGACGAGCGGCGGAACGTGGTGTTCAACCGCAACTGCCACAAGTCCGGCCGGCGGCTCGCCTGCGAGTGGCACAACTCGGCCCTGTTCGACCCGAACGGTGCGGTGCGGTCGGTGCTGTCGCTGGTGCTCGACCGCACCCCGGCGGCCGACGCCCAGGTGGCCGTCGCCCGGGGCGAGGTCCGGCTGCGGGACGCCCTCCACTTCGCCCAGATGCTCGGCTGGGAACACGACCCGGTCGCCGGCACAGTCAGCCACTCGACCGACCGGGCGGCATTCTACGGCGGCGAGGACGAGGGCGACCCCACGCTGAGCGTGGTCCACCCGGCCGACCGCGAGCGGTTCTGGGCGGCCGTCACCACCGCCGGGCGGGCCGGCCGGCCGCTGGCCGTCGAGTACCGCGGCGTGGCCCGCTCGCCGGACGGCCGGCCGCGGTGGTATATGGACCGCGGGCAGGTCGACGCGGACGCCGCCGGCCGGCCGGTACGGATGGTCGGGGTGACGGCCGACGTGACGGACCGGGTCCACGCCGCCGAGTACCACGCGGGCCTGGACCGGCAACTGCTCGACGCCCGCCGCCACACCTGCCCGACGCCCGACACCCACGAGCTGACCAACGCCCTGACGGTCGCCCTGGCAAACATCCAGTCGGCGGCCGGCCTGCTGACCGACCACCCGGCGGCCGAGCCGGTGTGGGCGGCGGCCGCCGCCTGCGGGCGGATGGCCGCCACGCTCCGGCCGGCGACCACGCCGCCGCCCCCGACTGGCTGGCGGGGCGGCGGCCGGGCGCTGGTGGCCGACGACGAGCCGAACATCCGCGAGCTGGTGGCCGCCCTGCTGGAGGAGGTCGGGTTCGACGTGACCCGGGTGGCCAGTGGCCCGGCCGCCCTGGCCGCCTTTCAGGCCGACCCGGGGGCGTACCGGCTGGCCGTCACCGACATCCTGATGCCGGGCATCGAGGGCGACGCCCTGGTGAACCGGCTGCGGGCCGACCGGCCGGGGCTGCCGGCCATCCTGATGACCGGGTTCGTCACCCGACCCATCGACCCGCGGGTGCTGAACGCCCCGGCCACCCGGTTGCTCATCAAGCCGTTCCGGGTCGAGCACCTGTTGGCCGCCGCCCAGGCCGTGTGCGGGCCTACCGTTTCAACGCCGCCGGCGTGAACTGGTCCGGCGGGAACGCCGGGTTCAGTTCCAGGTCGCGGAAGTGATACGCCCCGACCAGCGCGCCGTCGGCCCGCCGCAGCTCGCTGCCGACTTGCGCCCCGGTGGCCTGGTCGAGCATCACCGTCACCGTGGTGAAGGCGTCGGCCGGACGGCGGGCCGGGTCGCCGGCGGGTTCATCCAGGCGGAACGGGTCGAGTTGAGGCTTGCCACACGTCCGGCGAACGACCAGACATTCCCGACCCACTTCGGGCACCATCCGCCGGCCGAGGAATTCGGCCAACAGCGCCGTGTCCGAGTGACTCATCAGGCTGGCGTGCGTCCATGCACGATGCGTGCGAGCCAGGGCGTGGCCGATGCCGGCCTCCGAGACGGCGTACCGGGCCGCCGACCGGGCCGAGTCGTCGGCCGGATCGACCGGCAGCAGCCGCAGCGGCGACAGCCGGGCCGACGGCCGCCAGACGGTCATCTTGCCGGCGTTCGCCCCGGCCACGAACACCACACCCTCGATGGGCGTGCCGAACGGCCCGCGGGCACCCGACTGCCACTTCATGAGGATGGCATACGGCTCCTCCCGCACGGCCAGGCTGACCACCTCCGGCGGGTGCAAGGTGCCGCCGGTCCGCTCCTGTTTGTGCAGGGTGCAGCGGTAGCCGCGGACCTCGGCCCGGAACCGCCGGCCGCACTCGGCCAGCAGGGCGACCGGGTCGGTCGCGGCCAGTTCGTCCAGCGTGACCGGCTTCGGACTGGTGGATGTAGTAACGGCAAGCGACAGTGACGGCCGGGGAGGAGGGGCCGGGGCGGCGATCAGGCAGGCGGCAGCGACCGCCGCGGCGGGCAGGGCGTGGCGGAACATGCCGGCCCTCGGGGTTAATGTTGAATTGCATCGACTACGAGGGCGGTGAGGTTGAGGCGAAGCCGCAAGTATCTTGGCGAGTGGGGGTGTAAGCCTTCCGTGGCGGCGGAGGTTGCCGGCGAACCCGTCCCCACGGAGGGCTTACACCGGCCGCTCGCCAAGACCTGCCTCTGCCAGTTCGATCAGCCGCCGCGTGGCCGCTTCCGGGCCGTCTTTCGCCCCGAATATGGCGGTGCCGGCCACCAGCACGTCGGCCCCGGCCCGCACCGCGCCGGCAATTGTCCGAGCGTCGATGCCGCCGTCCACCTCCAGCTCGCAGGCCGGGTTGTGCGACCGGATCAGCCCCCGCAGCTCGGCGATGCGGTCGAGGCTTTCCGGGATGAACGCCTGCCCGCCGAACCCGGGGAACACCGTCATGCACAGGGCCAGGTCGATGTCGGCCAGGTACGGGGCGACCCGGCTCACCGGCACGTCCGGGTTGAACGCCAGCCCGGCGCGCAGCCCGCGGGCGCGGATGTCGGCCAGCACCTCCCGCGGGTTTTGCAGCACTTCCAGGTGGACGACCAGTGCGTCGCACCCGGCGGCCACGAACCCGTCGAAAAACCGGGCCGGGTCGTCGACCATCAGGTGGACTTCGAGCGGCCGGCGGGTGACGGGTCGCAGCCCCTTCACCACCACGCTACCCATGCTCAGGTTGGGGACGAAGTGGCCGTCCATCACGTCCACGTGGACGCGGTCCATGCCACCTCGCTCGGCGGCCTGAACCTGCTCGGCCAGGTGGCCGAAGTCGGCGGCCAGGATGGACGGGGCGAGCTTGACGGCGGGCATGACCAGGCTCCACGGGTGGGCCTGTTTTACTTCCCCTCGCCGTTCAGGAACACGTCCATCTGCTGGCCGACGAACAGCGGCTTGTCCCCCGGCTCGATGGCGTAGATGACCTGCAACACCCGCGTGTCCACCCGCTCGGTGTTCCCCCCGGTGAGGGACCGCTTGGGGATGACGTAGGGTTCCACCCGGACGAACGCCATCCGGAACTCCTCCCGGCCGTTGCCCCGCGGCTTGGCCACCCCCGGCAGGTTGGCCCGGAACCGCGGGATGTCGTTCTCGTCGATGTCCACCCGGACGTGCAGCCGGCCGACGGTGCCCAGCACCACCAGCGGCTGGCCCGGGGTGTTGCTGACGAACTCCCCCGGGCGGACGTTCACCTGCAACACCTTGTATTCGGTCGGGTCGGCGTCCGACGTGTCCCACCGCATCCGCGGGGCCGTCACCACCAGCCGGTCCAGCTCGGTGCGGGTCTGTGCGAGCTGGGCCTCGGCCTGCCGGATGCCCGCCGCCTGCACGGCCCGCTCGGCCTCCCAGGAGCCTTCCCGGAGGAGCGCCAAGTCGGCCTCGGCCTTGGCCAGTTGGGCGGCGGCCACGGCCACGGCCGCGTCCTGGCGGGTCAGCTCGTCGTCCGAGATGCCCCCGCCGCCCCGCTTGAGCCGGTCCCAGGTGGTGCGGGCGCTCTTCAGGCCGGCCTTCGCCTCCACCACCTTGGCCTCGCTCGGCGGCACCTCGGCCGGCCGGGGCATGGCCTTCAGCCGGTCCAGCCCGGCCTGGGCGGCGTCCCGCGTGGCCGCCCGCACCTGCCCCTCGGCCTGCAACTGGCGGTCGTCCAGCCGGAACAGCGGCCCCCCCGGCCGGACGCTGTCGCCGACCCGCACCAGCACCCGCTCGACCACCCCGGGCAGGTGCGTGCCGATGAGGAGGTTCTCCGTCTCTGGCTCGACCAGCCCGGCCCCGGCCACGGCCGCCGAGTACGGCGACTTGGCCGGCTCGACCGGCGGCGTGCCGGCCGGCGGCTTGTTCTGTGCCTTCACCACCTGGAGGGCGGCGAACGTGAGGGCGGCCAGGGCCATCAGCGGCAACAGGTATCGCGTCAGCATGGGAACCCCCGGTTAATGACTGGCCACGAACCCGGCCCCGACCCCGACCGTCACCTTCTCCACTGCCCCGTCGGACATCTCCACGATGCGGTCGCCGAAGTCGTACACCCGGCTGTCGTGCGTCACCACGATCACCGCCCGGTCGGGTTTGACCGACACGTCTCTGATCAGTTGCATGACCGTCCGCCCGCTCTTGGCGTCGAGGGCCGCCGTCGGCTCGTCGCACACCAGCAGCCGCGGCTCGTGGACCAGCGCGCGGGCGATGGCCACCCGCTGCTGCTGCCCGCCACTCAGTTGGGACGGGTACGCCTTCAGCCGGCTACCCAGCCCGACGGCGTCGAGCAGGTGGCCGGCCTTGTCGATGGCCTTGCCCCACGCCATGCCCTGGATCAGTAGCGGCACGCAGGCGTTCTCGACGGCCGTCATGGCCGGCAGCAGGTTGTACTGCTGGAACACGAACCCGACGTTGGCCCCGCGGAACCGCACCTTCCGCCCGCCCCACATGCGGCTGATGGCCTGGCCGAGCACCTCCACCTCGCCGGCCGTCGGGTCGAGCAGCCCGGCCACCAGGCTGATGAGGGTGGTCTTGCCGCACCCGCTCGGCCCGACCAGCAGCACCAGCTCGCCGTACGGCAGCTCCAGGTCCACCGCCCGCAGGGCCGTGGTCTTGGCGTCCCCCCGGCCGAACTCCTTGGTCACGCCCCGCAGGGCGACGGCGACGCTCATCGGAACACCACCCCGGCTTCGAGGAAGAGCAGCTTCTTCAGGCTCATGACGGCCGACAGGGTCATGATGACCCCGACGGCCACCACGGTGAGTACCGGGATCTGCCAGCCCAGGTAGAAGGCCGGGGGGGTGGACTTGACGAACTTCTCGAACAGGAAACCGAACAGGGCAGCCCCGCCGATGCCGAAGCCGAAGCCGATAGATCCGACCACCGCCGCCTGGAGCAGCACCATGCCGACGATCCGCAGGTTGCTCACCCCCATCGCCTTGAGTGCCCCGAACTGCTTGAGGTTCTCCAGCGTAAACAAATAGAACGTCTGGCCGGCGATGGCACAGCCGACGACGAACCCGAGGAAGACCGTAATGCCAAAATTTATGGGGATGCCGGTGCGGACCATGTAATAGCCGATGGTCGTCCAAAAAAACTGGTCGTTCGTTTGCGCCTTCAGGCCGGTCGTTGCCGTGATGGTCCGGCAGACCTCCGCCGCCCGGCTGGTGTCGGCGAAGCCGAACGGGCACGCGGGGCCGGCGGCGGCCGGGCCGGGCGGCGGCAGGTCGTCGGACGCCGCCCCCGCCGGGGCGGCCTTGGCCAGAATGAACGTGAGCGTCTTTCGCTCCTGGGGCACGAACTTGACGGCCTGTGAGTAGGTGCAGTACAGGATGGGGAACGTCAGAAAGGTGGCGTTGCACTGGCACATGCCGACGATCACCGCCCGCTTGTCGTTCATCTCCATCACCTTGCCGGGGGCGAACGGCTCGCCCGGGAACAGGTACCGCCAGCCGAACTCGTCGATCATAACGGCGTCCGGCTGCCGCAACTCTTCCACGCTGCCGACGAGCACCCGGTCCGGCCGCGGCGCCCCGGTGAGGGAGGCGTCGTCCACCCCGATCAGGATCACCTGCTGGAAGTTGCCGTCCCCCAGCCGTGCCTTGGCGATGCCCTTGTACAGCCGCACCGCCCACTCCACCCCCGGCACCCCGCGGACGAGTTGCAGCTTGCCCTCGCTCATCGGCTTGAGGTCGTCCACGAACTGCACGCTCTTGTCCATCACCCACAGGTCGCCGCCCTCGATGTCCCGCACCTGGCTGGTGGTGTTCCGCATCAGCCCGCAGAAGATGGCCATCTGCTGGCCGATGAGCAGGCTGGCGAAGGCCACCCCGAACACGATGCCCAGGTACTTGGTGGTGTCTCCCGTCAGCATCCGCAGCGCCACCCGGTTCATGTCGCCCCCCCCCCGTTCATGCGGTACGGCTCGCCGTGGCCGAGGGCGGCCAGGGTGAACCGGGTGATGTGGTCGGCCACCATGTCCACGGTCAGGGCGTCCATCACGGCCCGGCCGAAGATCAGCTCCGTCACCGGCCGGTTCTGTCGATAAAACAGGAGCTGACCGATCACGCTCAGCCCGACCATGTACATCTGGTTCTCGTCTAGGCCCGGCATCAGCTCGCGGACGACGGCCCGCAGGCAGAACGCCATCGGCTGAATGAACTCCGTCACCACCGCCTGACCGGCCGCGGACGGGTGGGCCATCTCCCGCATGAGGAGTTGCATGGACGCCGGCCGGACCGGCACGTGCATCGACTCGGCCATACCCCGGATCAGGTGCCGCAACTTGTCAGCGGGCGGCATGTCGGCCGGGAAGTCCGGCGGCGGAGACACGCCCTTACCGCTACAAATGTGTGCGAACTTCACGGCTTCGATGTACAACCGTTCCTTATCCCCGAAGTGATAGTTGATAGCTGCCACGTTCATCCCGGCCCGGTCACAGATTTCTCGTACCGTTGCCCCGTCGAACCCCTTGCGGGCGAACACGCCCTCGGCGGCTTCCAGAAGCCGTTGCCGGGGATCGGTTTGTGACACAATTGCCGTCATCACTCGTGTCAAGTAAACAGTTGTTTCAAACGCTACACCGCCTAAACTGTAACCAACAGTTGTTTGAAATCAAGCCCGCCCGGGTCGCTTCTTCCCATCGGGCTGGTCATCGGCTAGCCTGTGCGGATGGCCTGGAACTTCCCGATCGCCCGCCGCACCCTCACCTGGGCTGGAACCACCGCGTCGGCTTGGCGGAGACGCCACCGGCATCCCGTCAACTACTGGCTGCACCTCGTCGGCATCCCGATGGCGTTCCTGGCCATCCCGCTGCTCTTCGTCCTGCCGTGGCAATGGTGCCTCGGGCTGTTTGCCGGCGGGTACTTTCTCCAATGGATCGGGCACCGGGTGGAAGGCAATGACGTCGGCGAGTTGATCCCGGTGAAGCGGGCGTTGGGGCTGCGTGTCGTTGCCGTAGTCCCCCGCCCTGCCCCGCCCACGTAGCCTGAATCCGCCGCAGCTTGCCGGCTTGAGTCGAACCTCGCCAAACCCCCGATTAGTTCGTCAGTCTGCCCCTCTCCGCCGGCAACTTCCGTTAATTCCCCCCAGCCTCCGGCCGATGACACCAGCGGACCGTTCCGCCGACCGGGGTGCGGGGTCGGCCGGCTGAACGCTGCAGGGGCGAACATGACGCGGACGCGATGGGCGGGACGGCTGCTCGGCGGGCTACTGGCCGCGGGGTCGGCCAACGGCTGCAAGCAGCAGTTGTTCCTGGAACCGGCAGACTACGCCGAGGCGGCCAAAGCCGGCTCACCCGGCGGGTTCCTGGAGAACCAGCCGGCGGCCGCCGTCACGCCCCTGCTCACCCCCGGGCCGGCCCCGGCCACGGTCCTCGATCCGAGCCGCCCGCCCCGCTTCCTGCGGCTGCCGGAGGCCATCGCCATCGCCCTGGAGGGCGGCGGCACCGGCGGGTTCGCCCTCGGCAACCCCGGGCAGGGGAGCGAGCAGTTGCCGCAGTTCACCGGCCGCGGCACCCAGGGCAGCGACAGCATCCGGGCGTACGCCCTGGACCCGGCGTCGGCCGCCGCCGAGGTCGAGCGGTCGCTGTCCAAGTTCGACGCCCGCTGGATCAACAGCCTGACCTGGAACAAAGTCGATCAGCCGCAGATCAGCTTCCAGCAGAGCTTCTCCAACGGCGACACGGCCCAGCTCAGCAGCACCCTGGCCAAGCCGCTGCCCACCGGCGGCGTGGCCGGCATCACCTTCACCACCAACTACCAGAAGCTGGCCACCCCGCCGGCCAACTCGCAGTTCTCGGTGCTGCCGGTGTCGTACACCCCGGCCGTCCAGTTCTCGTTCGAGCAGCCGCTGTTGCAGGGGTTCGGGGTGGAGATCAACCAGTTGCTCACCGCCCACCCGGGCAGCCAGCTCATCGGCGGGCTGCGGCCGAGCGGCGGCCAGGGCAGCGAGGGCATCCTGGTCACCCGCATCCGGCTGGACCAGCAGCGGGCGCAGTTCGACGCCTACCTGAACCAGATGCTGCTGAACGTCGAGGGGGCGTACTGGAACCTGGTCAGCGCCTACTACGGGCTGTCCGCCCGGGAGGAGGGGCTGAAGCAGTCGCTCGACTCGTACCTGTACTACAAGGCCCGGGCCGACCGCGGGCTGAACCGCGAGCAGGTGGCGCTCCAGGCCCTGGCCCAGTACTACAACTTCGCCCGCCAGGTGGTCAGCTCCCGCGGGCAGGTGCTGGAGGCCGAGCGGCAGTTGCGGCTCCTCCTCAACCTCCGCAGCGACGACGGCACCCGGCTGGTGCCGGCGGACGAGCTGACCACGGCCCCGTTCATCCCGGACCTGTCGTCGGCCACGGCCGACGCCATCGCCTCCCGCCCGGACCTGCTCATCCAGCGGCAGGAGGTGAAGGCCCGGCAGATGAACGTGCTGCTCCAGAAGAACCTCCGCAAGCCGGACGTGCGGTTCCTAAGCAGCTACAACATCGCCGGGGTCGGCACCCGGCTGGACGGCCCGGGGGTGGACAGCAACATCGGGCAGGTGAACAACGCCTTCCGCAACCTGGCCAGCAACCAGTTCAACACCTGGCAGCTCGGCTTCCGGGCCGACATGCCGCTCGGCTTCCGGGACGCCAACGCCCTGGTCCGGCAGGCCAACCTCCAGCTCCAGCAGGAGTGGATCCGGCTGGAGCTGGCCGAGCGGAAGACGGAGGAACAGGTGACGCAGAAGGCCCGGCAGGTGCTCCAGACCCACCGCGAGGCCGAGTTGTACCGCGCCCAGCGGACCACCCAGGAGCGGTACGTTAAACTGGATAAGGAGATTCGGGAGATCGGGGCCATCCCGAAGGAAGAAGCGTCGTCCTTCGTGCTCAACCTGATCAGTTCGCAGCAGCAGTTGGCCGAGTCCACCGCCCAGGAGTACGCCGCACTGGCCAGCTACAACATCGCCCTGGCCTCGCTGGAGTACGTGAAGGGGACGATTCAGGCGTACAACCGGGTGACGGTGGCCGACGGGCCGCTGCCGGCGTCGGTGGGCAAGAAGGCGGCCGACCACTTCGCCGCCCGGGACGCGGCCATCGACCTGCGGCAGCACCCGGATGGCGGCATCCAGCCGCCGGCCGCCATGCGGTCGCCGGTGACCGACGCCCAGATGGACGCCGGGCCGAGGCTGGAAACGAACGGCAACTACAAGATTGGCGAAAACCCGCTCGGCCGGCCGGCCGTATACGACCAGCCGGCCCCGACCACGGTGCGGCCGATGGAGATCAAGCCGCCGCTGACCCCGGCCCCGAACCCGGTGGCCATCCCGCCGGTGCCGGCCCCGGTGCCGCAGGCCAGCCGGCCGCAGTTGCAGCCGGCCGACGCCCCCGGCAGCTTCAGCCCGATCGGGTCGGTGGTGCTGCCGACCCGGCCGGTGGCCACGCCCGTGCAGTCGGCCCCGACGGTGCCGGTGGTGGTGCCGCTGCCGACCACCCGCTGAGCGGCAGAGAACTTGCCACGCCAAGCCCGCCCCTTGCAAGGGGCGGGCTTGGCGCGTTCACTGTGACCCATGCCGACCGTCTTCGTCTACGAGTTCTGTTGTGCCGTCGGGGTCGGGGGGTCGCTCGGCCGCGAGGGCCAAGCGATGCGGGACGCCGTGGCCGACGACTTCCGCCGGCTGCCGGGCGTGATCGTGGTGACGCTCGACGCCGCCAACCACGCCGAGTCGGAGCAGTTCCGCGAACTGGCGGGAAGCGCCGACGCCACACTGGTCATCGCACCGGAGTTCGACGACCTGTTGGCCGACCGTTGCCGGTGGGTGCGGGAGGCGGGGCGAGAACTCCTCGGCCCGACCGCGTCTGCCGTCCGGCTGACCGCCGACAAATTGGTTCTGTACGCCCAATGGCGGACCGGCTTTGTCCGCACCCCGACCACACTGCCGGCCGGCGACCCGGCGGTGGGCCGGCCGGCGGTGTGGAAGCCGCGGTACGGGGCCGGCTCGACCGATACCGTTCTTGTCCGCACCGCCGAGGACGAGGGCCGCGTGCCCCGGGGCGGGCCGGAACTGATCGCCCAGAGCTTCGTTCCCGGCCGGGCGGCCAGCGTGGCGTTCCTCGTCGGCCCGTCGCAAACCGTGCCGCTGCTGCCGACCTTCCAGCACCTCAGCGACGACGGCCGGTTCACCTACCTCGGGGGCGAACTGCCGATTCCGCCAGACCTCGCCGAGCGGGCGGTCGCCTTCGGCCGAAAGGCGATTAGCTGCGTGCCGGGGCTGCGGGGCTACGTCGGCGTTGATCTGGTGCTGGGCGACGCGGCCGACGGCTCGCAGGACTACGCCATCGAGATCAACCCGCGGCTGACCACCAGCTACGTCGGCCTGCGGGCGCTGGCCGAAACGAACTTGGCCGGGGCGATGCTCGACGTGTGTGCCGGCCGGCCGGTCGAGGTACGCTGGAAGCCGGGGCAGGTGCGGTTCACCCCGGACGGGGTGTCGTAGGGCACGGTTCACCGTGCCCTACGACAGCCGCCGAACGTCCCCGTCCCGCACCGTCAGACCGACCGCATCCAGATGTGCCGCGAACGGCAGGGCGTACTTCCGGGTGGTGCCCCACAGGTCGCGGAGTTCGGCCATCGTCGCCGGGCCGGCGGCCAGCCGCTCGGCCGCCCGCCGCCGCAGCTCGGCCTCGTGTTCGGTCGCCAGGTACAGGTCGGGGCCGACCTTCACCAACAGCCCCTCGGCGCCGGCCACCTCCAGGATGTCGGCGAGCGACCCGGCGGGGGTGGCGAACTCAGCCGGGTCGGGCGGGCTGAACCCGGCCGCCACGTGGGCCGCCACGATGCGGTCGCGGAGCTTCCGCTGGTTCTGGCTGAGCTTCGGCTTGAAGTCGGCGGCGGCCACCCGGCGCACATCGCCGACCAACCGCTTCGCCGTCAGCAGTCGTTCGATGACCTGTTGGGCGAGTTCGGCCGGGGCGAACCGACCGACGGTCGCCACCAGCTTGCCGCGGTCGTGGGCCGTCACCAGCGGTTGGTCGCGGTGCCACTCGGCAATGGTGTCGAAGACGTGCTGTTCCAACTCGGCCAGCCGCTCCGGGTGGTAAAGGCGGCCGCCGAGCGACACCAGGGATGCCGGCACCTCGTCCCAGACGCCGGCCAGCCGACCGAGGTCGGCGGGGCGAACGCCGTCGGCCCCAGCCAGCCACGCCGCCGCCGCCGTCCGCACAGCGGGATCGGACGACGACATCCGCTCGGCTTGTTCGACGTGGGCGACGTGCCGCCGCCGCAGCCGGGCGGTCGTCGGGTCGAGGACGGTGCCGCCGCCGAGGGTGGTTTCCGCCGCCGCGTCGCGGACCACGACCGGCTGGCCCCACACCGCGACCACGGGTTCCGCCGTGAACAGTTGGCACACCGCCCGGCCGCCGGGATCGATGCGGTCGGCGTCCAGCACGGACACCTCGGCCATGACCTCGGCGGTACCCAGGTGCAGCCGCACCGGCAGGCGGTGGCGGATCGCCCGGCCGTCCGCCAGGGCGTGCAACTGGCATGTCAGCACCCGACCGGCGACCAGCGACCCCGGCGCGGCCAACTCCTGCCCGCGGTGCAACGACTCCAGCGGCACCCCGGCCAGGTTCACCCCCGCCCGTTGGCCGGCCGTCACCTCCTCGACCGCCCCGCCGTGGACGCTCAGTCCCCGCACCCGCACGGGTTCGGGCCGCTCGCCGTGGTGCCAGTCGAGGGTGTCGCCGACCCGCAGCCGGCCGCCCTGCACCGTCCCCGTGACCACGGTGCCGTGCCCGACGACGGTGAACGCCCGGTCGATGGCCAGGCGGAACGGCCGGGCGTCCGACTTACCCGCTGCCCGCTCGGCCGCCGCTGCCAACTCGGCCAGCAGTGCCGGCAGGCCCCGGCCGTCGCGGACCGTCGGCACGATCACGGCGTCGCTCAGGGTGGTGTCGGCGAGCAGTCCCCGCACGGCGACCGTGGCCGTTGCCAGCCGCTCGGCATCCACCAGGTCGGATTTGGTCAGGGCGACGACGCCGTGGCGGACGCCGAGCAGTTGCAGGATGGCGAGGTGTTCGCGGGTCTGCGGCATCGGCCCGTCGTCGGCCGCCACCACCAGCAGGGCCAGATCGATGCCGGTGGCCCCGGTCAGCATGTTCCGCACGAACCGCTCGTGCCCCGGCACGTCCACCACCCCGACGGCGTGCCGGCCCAACGCCAGCCGGGCGAATCCGAGGTCGATGGTGATGCCGCGGGACTGCTCGGCCGGCAGGCGGTCGCCGTCGGTGCCGGTGAGCAGCCGGACCAGGGTGGTCTTGCCGTGGTCGATGTGCCCGGCGGTGCCGAGGATCAGGTGACGAGGTGACATGTCGGCTCGGGCGGGCGGCCGGCGTGAGCCGGCCCGGTCCGGGGCATGGCGCGTTCGCCACTTCCACCCCCAGGCCGGACCGGCTCACGCCGGCCGCTCGCCTTCAGAGTCAGTTGGCCGCTAGTTCCTTCTTCACGGCCGCCACGATGTCGTCGCCCATCGGCTCCTTGCCGCTGGTAAACCGGCCGGCCACCTCGCCGCCCTTGCCGATCAGAAACTTCTCGAAGTTCCACTTCACCTCGCCGGGGAACTTGGCGTCCTTGCCGGTCAGCTTCTGGTACAGCTCGCACTTGCCGTCGCCCTTGACCGGCGACTTGGCCAGCAGCGGGAACGACACCTTGTAGTCGGTCTGGCAGAACTTCAGAATGTCGCTGTTGCTGCCCGGCTCCTGGCCGCCGAAGTCGTTGGACGGCACCCCCAGCACCACCAGCCCGTCCTTGCCGTACTTCTCGTACAGCGCCTGCAAGTCCTTGTACTGGCGGGTGTACCCGCACTGGCTGGCCACGTTTACCAGCAGCACCACCTTGCCCGCGTACTGGGCCAGGTCCACGTCCTTGTCGTGGATGTCCTTCACGGTGCCCGTCAGCGGTCCGGTCATGGCCTTCTCCTTGTCGGCGGCGGCGGCAACGGCGGTCGCCACAGCGGCGACCAGCAGCCCGAGCAGAACCGGCTTCATGAGGCTGTCCTTTCAGCGGGAAGTGAGCGGGCTCATGATACGCACCGGGTCACGGGGCGAGGCGGTCCGCGGCCCAGCCGGCCGGGGTGCGGGTGAACCGGACGCGGTCGTGCAGCCGGTTCGGCCGGCCCTGCCAGAACTCGATCACCTCGGGGGACACCCGGTAGCCGCCCCACTGCGGCGGCCGGGGGATGTCTCGGCCGGCGTACTCGACTTCGAGCGCGGCCTGGTCCCGGGTCAGCGTCTCGCGGTCGGTAATGACGGCACTCTGCGGGGACGCCCACGCCCCCAGCCGACTGCCCGCCGGCCGGCTGACGAAATAAGCGTCCGACTCGGCGTCCGACACCTTGGACACCGTGCCTTCGATGCGGACCTGGCGTTCCAGCGGGTGCCACAGGAAGCACAGGGCGGCGTGCGGGTTGGTGGCCAACTCGTGGCCCTTGCGGCTGTCGAAATTGCTGAAGAACACGAACCCCCGTTCGTCCAGCCCCTTAAGCAGCACCGCCCGGGCCGACGGCCGACCGTCGGGCGTGCTGGTGGCTAAGATCATGGCGTTGGGTTCGATCAGCTCGCCGACCTTCTCCTCCACCTGGTCGAACCAGCGGCGGAACAGGGCCAGCGGGTCATGTCCGGCGTCGGCCTCGGTGAGGCCGGCTAGGCCGTAGGTGCGGCGGAGTTCGCGGAGGTCGGTCATACCCCACCGTTACCGCAGCCGCGTCACGCCGGCAACGGCTCCGGCTGCGGAAGCGACACGGGTTCGGCCTGCCGCACGTCCACCGGGGCGGCGGCCGGCTGGAGCCGGTAGGCCAGCAGCAGCGACACGGCGGCGGCCCCGGCGGCGATCAGCCCGACCACCGGGAAGCCGAGCAGCGGGCCGTTCGGCACGTCCCGGTGCAGCACCCCGCTGGCGATCGCCGGGGCCAGCCCGGTGGCCAAGTGCTGGACGCTCGTGTTCAGGCTCATGAACCCGCCCCGGCTCTCGGGCCGGGCCATCCCGAGCATGATGGCCTGGGCCGGCACCATGCGGCCGGCGGCACACACCATGAACCCGCTCATGGCCACGACGGCCACCCACAGCGGCCCGGGCGGCAGGTTGGTGACCACCACCGCCATGACCAGGCCGCCGAAGGCGAGCACCTGGAACAGCGGCCGCCGCGGCAGCCGGTCGGACAGCCGGCCGATGACCGTCATGCCGGCCAGGGTGCAGAGGCCGGCGGCCAGGTAAATCCAGCTCAGCCGGTCCTCGGTCCAGCCGTTGTGGGACATGAGCACCGGGCCGATGAACGAGGCCACGGTGAACGTGCCCAACACCAGGAAGAAGGAGAAGACGAAGGCCCACAGGTGGGCCGGCTCGCGGATCACCCGGGTGAACTCGCCCAGCCGGCTCGGCCGCTCGGCCCGCAGGTGGCCCCGCAAGCTCGGCAGCCGGGCGTAGGCCCAGCCCCAGACGGCGGCGCTGGTCGCCGCCAGCACCAGGAACGGCGCCCCGCGGCCGTACCGGGCGGCCAGGACCAGCCCGATGGGCAGCCCGGCGATGCTGGCCACGGCGAACGCCGACATGACCGTGCCGACCGCCCGGCCCCGCTTGGCCGGCGGGAACGAGTCCCCGATGACGGTGATGAGGGCCACCGCCGCCAGCCCGCCGAACACCCCGGCCAGGGTGCGGCCCAGCAGCATGGTCGGGTAGTCCCAGGCCAGCCCGCAGAACGCGGTGCTGGCCACGAAACCGGCGTACATGCTCAGCAGCACGGTGCGGCGGTCGAAGCGGTCCATCACCGCCGAGGCCAGCAGCGCGGCGAGGCCGGCCGCCCAGGCGTAGGCGGCGACGACCCAGCCGAACTGCCGCTCGCTGATGGCCAGCTCCCGCATCAGCCGCTCGCCCAGCGGCATGATGATGACGAAGTCCACCATGTGCGTGAATTGGACGGCCACCAGAACGAGTATCAGCCCCCACTCGGAGCGGGTCAGCGGGACGACGGCGGGTCGGGACATCGAGCGGCCTCGGCGGGCGTACGGCACGGTCGGCGTGGGGAGGTCGCCGGGGAACAGAGGGTATACCCGACCGGCCGGGCGGACTAACAGCCGGGGTGGACCGACACGGCACACTTCCAGCGGGTTCACGGAACCGACGGGGCGGCGGCGCATCAGATACGCTAGATTGGTTCGCACCGCCGCAACCCCCGGGGTTTTCGCATGTTCGGCCCGACCGACCGCCGGCACTTCCTGGCCCACGCCGCCGGCGCCACCGCCCTGGCCGGCCCCGGCCTGAGTTTCTGGAGCAAGCTGGCGGCCAAAGCTCCTGAGCTGAAGAAGAAGCAGAAGAGCCTCATCATCCTGTGGATGAGCGGCGGCCCGAGCACCATCGACCTGTGGGACATGAAGCCCGGCACCCCCACCGGCGGCGAGCACAAGCCGGTCGGCACGTCGGCCAGCGGGGTGCAGATCAGCGAGCACCTGCCGCTGGTCGGCAAGCAGATGAAGCACTTGAGCGTCGTGCGGTCCCTCACCACCACCGAGGGCGACCACAACCGCGGCACCTTCCTCATGTCCACCGGCCGGCCGAGTAACCCGCTGACCGAGTTCCCGCACATGGGCAGCGTGCTGAGCTACCAGTACGCCCAGGACGTGGAGGCCATGAAGCACATGGACCTACCCATGTTCATTTCGGTCGGCGGCGGCCGCATCGGGCCGGGCTTCTTGGGCATGAAGTACGCACCGTTCAACGTCCAGCAGCCGGGCCAGCCGCCCGAAGGGGTCTCCCCGCCGCCAGACGTGGCCGGCCGCATGGAACGCCGCAAGGTGCTGTTCGACACCCTGGAGGGCGGGTTCAAGACCAACACCCCCGGGGACGCCGCCCAGGCCCACAAGGACGTGTACGGCAAGGCCATGCAGCTCGTCACGAGTAGCCGCAAGGAGCTGTTCGAGCTGAAGAGCGACAAGGACAAGGCGGACCTGGCCCGGTACGGCGACAACGGCTTCGGCCGCGGCTGCCTGCTGGCTCGCAAGCTGGTCGAGAACGGGGTCGGCTGCGTCGAGGTCAATCTGGGCGGGTGGGACATGCACCAGGGCATCTTTGCCGCCCTCGGCCGCACCCTGCCGACGCTGGACAAGGGCATGGCCAGCCTCACCGAAGACCTGGCCAGCAGCGGCAAGCTGAAGGACACGGTCATCCTGTGGATGGGCGAGTTCGGGCGGACGCCGCGGATCAACCCGAACGGCGGCCGGGACCACTACCCGCGGGCCTGGAGCGTGGTCGTCGGCGGCGGCTCGCTCAAGGGCGGGCAGGTGGTCGGCAGCACCGGCAGCGACGGCGGCGAGGTGAAGGACAACCCGGCGAAGGTGGGCAACCTGTTCGCCACCGTGTACACGGGCCTCGGGCTGGATCTGGACACGCACGGCACCGTCCGCGACAACCTGGGCCGGCCGCGGCCGCCGGCCGCCAACCCGCTGCCCGGCGGCGGCGAGGAGAAGGCGGCCCCGATCAAGCAGTTGGTGTAGGGTCGGTTCGTAGCCCCAAGCGGGGGCGCGGGGGTGGTGCGCCCCGGGGGG
>JAYVUZ010000095.1:0-5090 GCA_043787415.1 Fimbriiglobus sp.
GTGAGCCGGTCCGGAGGGGCCGTCACCAAGCCGGACCGGCTCACGCCGGCCGCTCGCCGGTGCCTCACGGCCACCCGCCGCGCGACCCGGTACAGCCAGCCGGCCGGGTTGTCCCGCACGCTGCCCGCACGCCGGGCCAGGGCCAGGAACGCCGCCTGGGCCGCGTCCTCGGCCAGGTGTTTGTCGCGCAGCACGGCGACGGCCGCCGCCTTCACCATGCCGGCGTGCCGCCACACCAGCAGCTCGAACGCCCCGGCGTCCCGCGACGCGGCGAACCGCCGGAGCAACTCCGCGTCGGACGGCCCGCCGTCCGGGCCGACCGCCGCCCGCACCGTCCGCATCAGCTTTCCAAGCATGTCGTCACCCCCACACCCGACCAGTGCCCGGCCGGCGGGGGCGGCATACGGAAATGTGGCGGATTGGTAGGGCACGCCTGGCGTGCCGTCGGGGTGAGACGGCACGCCAGGCGTGCCCTACTTCTTCCGCTGGTCGAGGAACGCTTTCAGCGCCCCCGCGGCGACGTTCAGCACCTGCCCGGCCACCCGCTTGTACCGATCCGCCGCCGCCTCGGCGTGCAGCGACCGCAGGAAGCCGACCCCCCGCGCCTCGCCCAGGAAGCCGCTGATGCGGGCCAGCAACTCGTCCCGGCCGAGCTCCTTGCCGGCGGCGGTACACACCGGCAGCACCTCGGCCACCCGGTCGCCGAACGTCTCGGCGGCGGCGGCCACCGCCTCCCGCATCGACCCCTCTTTGGGCCGGGTGCCGAGCCGCCAGTCGTAGGGCGGTTCCCACTCCCGGGCCGGAGTCAACAGGTCCACGTGCGACAGCACGCACACGGCCGGCGGCATCCGCAGCTGGGGCTTGGCCTTCACCACGGCGATCACCCGGTCGAGGAAGTCGCTTTCCGGCTTCCGCGCCGCCGACCGGGCCGGCACCACCAGCAGCAGCACGTCGGCCTCCCCCGCCGCCTCGGCCGCCGCGAGCACGTCGGCCTCGCTCGGCCCGTCGTTGCCGAACCCGGCCGTGTCCATGACGCTGAGTGTCGGCTGGCCCGGCTTGCTGAGCGTGTACCGCGTCGCCCCGGGGGTAAGCGGCAGCACGTCGGTGGCGGCCCGCTCCTCGCCCAGCAGGGCGTTCACCAGGCTCGACTTGCCGGCCTTTACCGGGCCGACCAGGGCGACGGTAACGGGCGGGGCGGGCGAGCCGTCCCCGTGAGGGGACGGAGGACGCGAGGGGCGGCCGGGCGCGTCCTCCGTCCCCTCACGGGGACGGCTCGCCCCGGTCGTCCCGGTCCCCTCGGTCGGCGGTTCGAGGTGCAGCTTCACCAGCTCGCGGTAGCGGGCCGCCCCCACCTTCAGCCGGCCGCTGTTCAGCTCGATCAGGTAGCGGCCGAACTGCCGGGTCTGGGCCGTCTGGAACCAGAGCAAGACGTTCTGCTGCATCCCGGCGAACACCGGGGCGAAGCCCGCCTTCGTGGTGAGGACTTGCGCCGCCGTCTGGAGCGGGGCCACGATCGCCTGGGCCAGCCAGTAGGCGTTCCGCAGTCGCGGGTACCACACCGTCGCCTGGTCCACCGCCGTGCGGACCCGCTTCAGGTCGTCCACGCTAAACAGGTGCGACCCCGGCACGTACTCGTCCACCAGCTTGGCCATGTCCTGACTCACCAGTTCGCCGCAGGCCAGCAGTTCCGGCAGCGTCAGGTGGCCGAACGGGTCGCGGGCCGCCGGGCGGTACACCCGGGTGACCGCCAGGGCCAGTTCTTCCGCCTCTTTGGCCCCCTTCTCCATGTTGCCGAAGTCGTCCACGTCCACCGCCGGGCGGGAGGCGATGAACGCCTCGACCGCCTGCCAAGCCTGGCGGTCGCGGTCGGTCCAGTAGGCCGGCGGCGGCGCGGCGTCGGTCGGCAGCTTGGCCGGCTTGGCCGTCCAGCGGCGGGCCAGCCAGTAGCCGGTCATCATGCACACGGCGAGCGGCGGGTAGTAGACGTACCAGGGGTAGTGCTGCCGCAGGAACACCAGCCCGCACAGGCTGAGCGCCAGCACCGGCACGAGGAACAAGCTCGCCACCACGGCGATGCGGACGCGGATTTGGCGGGGGAGAATCATGTGGACGGTTTCCAGACACGTTCGGCGGCGCCCATCTGCTCGGCGTACAGCTTCCGCAACTGGCCGGCGCTGGGCACGTGGCCGTCGTGCGCCCGCTGGAAGTACTCGCAGAACGCCCGCCCCAGCGCGTAGGTGCTGGCCCCGGCCAGCGCCCCGCCGGCCGCCGAGCCGACCACCGGGATGAATTTCACCAGCTCGCGGGCGGCCTGCCGGGCGAGCAGCCCCAGCCCGACAGTGCCGGCCAGTTCGAGGAACCGCTGACCGCTCAGCGGCTGGCCGTACAGCCGGGCCAGGGCGTGGATCATCCGCGCCTGGATGGGCGGCAGCAGGGCCAGGTCCACGAACGGCACCGGGATGGCCCCGGCCGTCGCGGCTAGGCTGCTGTACCCGAGGATCACCGGCAGGGCGTGCCGCAGGTGGATGTCCTTGAGCGCGTCGGACACCTCCTCCAGCCGGGCGAAGGCCGAGCGGTACGCCCCCGGCAGGCTGTCCAGCAGCACGGCTTTGAGCGCCTCGCCGCCGTAGTGCGGGTCGTCGTACCCCTCCTCCGGCCGGGTCAAGTCGATGGGCACGATGCGGTCCACGAGGCCGGCGAACTCCGTGGCCTGCTTCTCGACCAGCCGCCGCAGGTCGTCCGGCACCGTGCCCAATGGCTTCGGCACCACGCCGGCCAGCGGGTCGAACGGGTACGGCACCGGGTGCGGGTTCTGGGGGTCGATCTCGTGCAGGCAGGTGAGGGCCAGGACGACCGGCCGGGAGCGGTTGTCGGCCCGAATCTTGGCCAGTGCCGTGCGGACCCCGCCGTGGGCGAAGTCGGTGATGCGGCACGTCACCACCACCAGGTGCGCCCGGCCGTGGAAGGCGGCGATGTCCTCGGCCGGGTCGTACCCCGGCTCGTCCACCCCGCGGGTGTCGAGGAACGTCAGCACCGGCATCTCGGCCGTCGGGAACGGGTACTCCCGGCTGGTGCGGGTACACGGCCGGAAGCCGCTGCCGATGGCCGCGTCCTCGGCCCCGGTCAGGTGCTTGATGAGGGACGACTTGCCGGACTGCGTCTTGCCGAACAGCCAGAACACCGGGGCCGGCACCTTCGCCCGCAGGGTGGCCAGTTCGGCGTCCAGGTCCGGCGGGGCGCTGTCGGGCGCCCACATCCGCCGGGCCAGGCCACGCACCGCGCCCCAGGTCGTCGTATCGGACAGCCGACTCATGGTTCCGCTACCTCTCGGCGAGCCGGCCTCGCTTGACCGTCTACCATGAATAGGGTATGCCGTCACCCTGTGAGTTCGCCAACGGTGCCACCGGATATGCCAGCCCTGCGGATTTACCAGGACGACTCGGGCGAGGTCGGCCCGGACCCGGCCGAGGCCCCCGCCCTGGCCGCCGCCGAGCTGCTCCGCACACCGTCCGTCCGGCCCCGGCACCGCGAGCTGGAGCCGTACAGCCGGGCCTGGTTCGAGGAAATCGAGCTGAAGCGGTACGCCCCGCCCGGCGGCTGGCTGCGGCGGTGCCTGGAGTTCACCCGGCATTCCGGCGAAAGTGTGCTGCTGGTCGGCCCCGGGGTCGGGTCGGACGCCCTCCAGTACCACCGCCACGGGGCGGACGTGACGGTGTGTTGCGGGCCGTTCGACCGCCCGGCCGTGGTGACGCGGAACTTCGCCGTGCGGGGGCTGGCCTGCAAGGTGGTCGGGGCGGCGACGCCGCACCTGCCGTTCCCGACCAACCGCTTCGACCTCGGCTACCTGAACCTGCTGGCCCCGCCGCCGGACCCGTCGGCCACGGTGGCCGAGCTGTACCGGGTGCTCAAGCCCGGCGGCAAGCTGTTCGTGCTGGCCCCGGCCCACTTCGACGGCACCTTCTGGGCGCGGCTGCTGCCGTGGCGGCGGTGGTTCGGCAGCCGCCAGGCGGGCGAGCCGGAACGCTACTCCGGGCGGTCGCTCAAGCGGCTGGTGGACCCGTTCAGCGACAACCACATCGTCAAGCGGCACCTCCGCCGGGGCGACCTGCCGTACCTGCTGCGGCCGCTGCCGGCGGTGGTGCTGGAACCGATCTGTGGCCGGGTGCTGGTGCTGCGGGGGTTCAAGCCGGTGTCGTCGGCGCTGGCCGTCGGTCCGGCGGCGTGATTGGTTCTCACGCCCCACACACACCCCGTGCGAACCAATTGCGCGGTGCGAACCAACCTTGCCGGCCAACGGGTTACGTCCGCCGGCGGGGCGTGCGAACCAATGGGTTCGGGTGCGAACCAATGGGTGCTACCGCTCCGGCCGCCGACCGGGTATGATCGGTCACATGACTGCCCCGACCCGCCGCCAGTTCCTCGCCGCGTCGGCCGCCCTGCCGCTGGCCGGCGGGGTTGAACCCCGCCGCTCGCCGACCGCCGACGCCGTCATTTTCATCCAGATGACCGGCGGGCCGAGCCAGCTCGACACCTTCGACCCCAAGCCGGACGCCCCCAAAGAGATCCGCGGCGAGTTCGGGACCATCGCCACCAAGGTGCCGGGCCTCCGCGTCGGCGAACACCTGCCGCGCCTCGCGGCGCGGGCCGACAAGTACGCCGTCGTGCGGTCCATGTCGCACCGGGACAACAACCATTTGATGTCCACGCATCACTTGCTCACGGGCCACTTCCAGCCGGGGGCGTTCTTCGACAAGGTCGCCTCGCGCGACGACTGGCCGGCCTACTCCTCGGCCCTGGATTACATCCGCCCGCGAAACGACGGCGTGCCGAGCGGCGTGAACCTGCCGACGTTCCTAATGGAAGGGCCTTTGACCTGGCCCGGCCAGCACTCCGGGTTCCTCGGCCCGAAGCACGACCCCTGGCAGCTTCGTCTTGATCCCGGTCGTCCCGACGCCCGCGACGAGAGCCTGGCGCTTCCCCCCGGCCTCGATCCCGATCGGCTTCATCGCCGTCGCCACCTGCTCGGCCAGACCGCCCTGCCCTGCCCTGGCGACTCGTTCGCCGACCAGCAGGACGCCGCGATTGCCCTG
>JAYVUZ010000096.1:0-34916 GCA_043787415.1 Fimbriiglobus sp.
GTAGGGCACGGTTCACCGTGCCGTCCGCCGGGGCGGGACGGCACGGTGAACCGTGCCCTACTCACCCCCCTCTCACACCCCGTCGTGTTATGCTTGCTACAGGGTTAGACCCGACCTCAGCGGAGGCGGTGCCGTGCGGGTGCTGGTAGTCGAAGATCAGGCGTCCATTCGCAAGCCGCTCCAGCAGGCGCTGGAAGAGGAGGGGTTCGCGGTGGACGTGGCCGCCGACGGCGAAGAAGCCGATGTCAAGGCCCGCACGTCGCCGTACGACGTGGTGGTGCTGGACATCATGCTGCCCAAGGTGGACGGGCTGACGCTGCTCAAGCGGTGGCGGGCGGCCGGCATCAGCACCCACGTCCTCATGCTGACGGCCAAAGGGACCACCGGCGACAAGGTGACGGCCCTCGACCACGGGGCCGACGACTACCTGGCCAAGCCGTTCGAGCTGGACGAGCTGCTGGCCCGGGTGCGGGCGCTGGTCCGCCGCGGGCACGCCGTCAAGACGCCGAAGATTCAGGCCCACGACCTGGTGCTGGACACCGCCGCCCGGCAGGTGAGCCGGGCCGGGCAGAGCATCCACCTGACGCCCCGCGAGTACGCCCTGCTCGAATTCCTGGCCTTCCACCGCGGCAAGGTGGTGACGCGGACGATGATCTGGGAGCACCTGTACGACGAGTACGACGAGAACACGTCGAACGTGGTGGACGTGTACATCCGGTACCTGCGGAACAAGATCGACAAGGGGTTCGACCCGCCGCTCATCCTGACCAAGTGGGGCGAGGGGTACATGCTCCGGGGCGACTCTGAGGAGTAGTGCAGAGTGCAGAGTGCAGAGTGCAGAGTGAAGACCAGGCACACTGTCTTCATTCTGCAATCTTGCACTCTGCGCTCTGCACTAACGTGCAATGCCGAGCATCCGCCGGTCACTCACCGTGTATTTGCTGCTGCTAGTCGGCGGCGGGCTGGCCGTGGTGGCCGCCGTCACCGACGAGCTGGTGGGCCGCACCCTGGACGCCCGCCGGGCGGCCGAGGCGGCCCGCGCCGGGGCCAACTTCGACGAGCAGTGTCGCCGCGACCGGGAAGAGCTGGACAAGTCGCTACTGGTGGAGGCCCGCGACACCTTCATCCGGGTGCGGGACCGGTCGGCCGAGCAGGTCCGCGAGCGGTCCCAGCAGTTCGCCGCCCTGTTGGTGGCCAACGATGTTGCCGCCGGCCCGTTCCCGCTGGCCCGGCTGGCTTGGGTCGGTGACGCCAGCCGGCCCGGCGACCACCGCGGGCCGGCCACCTTCCTGGCCGGCCAGTACGTGTTCTCCCGCGGGGTCGGCCCGCTCGCTGACGACGGCCCGCCGGGCGACCCACACCCGCCGCTGTACCAGATTTCCTTAGCCGGTCGGGCGGACACCGTCTGGCGGTCGCCGGCCCTCGGGGCGACCAGCTTCCCGCCGGTGGCCAGCAGCCCCCAGCGTGCGGCGGACGTGGACTGGACGGCCCCGGACACGCTCAGCCTGAACGGCCACGAGGTCCGCTGGCTGACCTTCAAGGCCCCGCTCGCCGGGCCGTTCGCCTTCCGGACCGGCGGTCGCGGGGGCCGGGCGCCGCCGGCCGGCCCGCCCGGCCCGCCCCCCGGCCCGCGACCCGAGCGGGCCGGCCCGCCCACCCCACGTGTGTACATCCAGTACGCCAAACCGCTGGCCGGGCTGGACGACGACACCGCCCGCCACCAGCAAGAGATGACCGACGGCCTCGCGGCCCTGGAGGCCGGCATCGCCCACGACCGGGCGGCCCTGCGGCTGTCACTGGCCACCGTGGCGGGTGTCACCTTCCTGGGCATCCTGGTTGGTGGGCCGCTGCTGGTCCGCCGCGGGCTGCGGCCGGTGGACAAACTGACCGACGCCGTCGGCCGGGTGAACGAGCGGGACTTCCGGCTGCCGGTCGAAGCCCGGGAGGTGGGCCGCGAGCTGCTACCCATCCACGACCGGCTGACCCACACCCTGGCCGCCCTCCGCCGGGCGTTCGAGCGGGAGAAGGACGCCGTCGCCGACATCTCGCACGAACTCCGCACCCCCGTCGCCGGCCTCCAGGCGACGATCGACGTGGCCCTCCGCAAGCCTCGCACGGCCGACCAGTACCGCACCACACTGGAAGAGTGCCGGGGCATCACCCGGCAACTCGGCCGGCTGGTCGAGCGGGTGCTGACGCTCGCCCGGCTGGACGCCGACGTGGTGTCGAAGGCGGTGCCGACCGACCTGGCCGACCTGACGGCCGGCTGCGTGGCCGTGGTCCGGCCGCTGGCCGAGGCCCATGGGCTGACCGTCACCGCCGACCTGCACCCCGGGCTGAGTGCCGTCACCGACCCGGACCAGGTGCGGGAGGTGGTCATGAACCTGCTGTCCAACGCCGTCGAGTACAACTCGCCGGGCGGCAGCGTCGGGGTGACGGCCAAGGCGAGCGGCGGGGCGGCCGTCATCGAGGTACGGGACACCGGCATCGGCATGAGTGCGGAGGTCGCGGACCGCATTTTCGAGCGGTTCTATCGGGCCGACCCGGCCCGCCACGCCACCGGGGCGCACGCCGGCCTCGGGCTGGCCATCGTCCGGGAGGCAGTGGCCAAGCTCGGCGGCACGGTGGCCGTGGAGAGCGCCCCGGGGCAGGGGAGTACCTTTCGCGTGACGCTGCCGGCCTGACGGTTCGTCGCCCCGGTTCGTAGCCCGAAGCGTGAGCGAGGAGGAATCTCCCGCGCTCGCGCTTCGTGCTACGAACCGGGGCCGCCCGCTACAATGCCCGCCTACGGACAGAGGGCGGGCGATGCGCGGGCCGGCGGTGTCACTCGGGCTTCTTCTGTTGGCCGGCTGCGGGGGTGGCGGGCCGCCGCCCATCCGCGGGGCGAAGAAGATCGAATCGGCCCCCCAGCCGACCGCCTTCAGCCTGCCCACGGATCCCTCCCCGGCTGCCTCGGACCCGGCCGCCAAAGCCGTCATCGACGCCGCCCTGAAGGCCCACACCGACGGCCAGCCGGGCAAGCTGGACGCCCTCCGCACCGCCCGCAAGACGGTGGCCGGTAGCCTGACCGGGCCGGCCGGCAAGGTGGCCAACGAGTGGAAGTTCACCTGGCGGTGGCCGGACCGCTGGCGGACGGAGATGGTCGTCGCGGGCCGGCCGCCGGTGGTCATCCGCCGGGTCGGGTCGGCCGCCTGGATCGCCGTGCCGGGGGCGGGCGAGCAGCCGATCAGCGGGTCGTCGCTCACCGGCGTGCAGGCCGAGACGTTCGCCGAGTGCCTGCTGGTGCTGTTCCCGCTCACCGACCCGGCGGCGGTGTTCGGCCCGGCCGCCGGCACCAGCGTTCGTGGCAAGCCGGCTGTCGGGGTGCGGGTGAGCGGCCCCGGCTGGCCGACCGCCGTACTGCACTTCGACCCGGACACCAAGCGGCTGGTGCAGGCCAGTTACGCCGGGTCCGAGGGGAACGTGGGCACCACCAAAGAGGTGATCGTGCTGGCCGAGAAGGCGGTCGCCGGGGTGACGCTGCCGGAGCGGATGGAGATCCGCTGGGACGGCCAGGAGAAGGGCGACTGGACGCTCAAGGACATCCAGTTCCCGCTGGCCGTCGAGGACAAGCTGTTCGACCGGCCGTAGGGCACGCGACTGCGTGCCCTACCGCACCGGCCGGTCCACCGTCGTCCCGCCGACCGGCGGGAACGGCAGTACCGCCGCCGGCAGTTGCTGGGCCGGGGTCACCGGCGGTACGGCCGGCACGTTGCTCGGGGCCAGCGGGGCCACCGGCGACTCCTTCAGCCCGCTGTTGCCCCGTACCGCCCCGCCGACGCCCAGCAGTTCCGGCCGGCGGGCGATCTTGTCCGAGAACACCTGCAAGTCGCGGGCGACGCTCTCCACCCGCAGCAGCACCGTCGCTGCCCCGGCGGCCGAGGCGTTCAGGTTGTTGAACAGGCTCGGGTCGCTCAGCACCCGCTGTAACGTGCCGTCCTGGCGGTTCACCAGCCGCAGGGTTTGTTGCACCTCCGCGAGTGCCTTGCCCAACTGCTCGGACGCGGCGGTCAGGTTGGCCAACGTCTGGCGGGCGTCCTGCACCAGCGGGGCGACGCCGTCGGCCAGCGGCTTGGTGGCCCGCTCGATGTTGTCGGCCGCCCGGCCGATCTTGTCCAGTTGCGGGGTGAACGCCTTGAGCGTGCGGTCGGCCTGGTCGGCCAGCAGCCCGACCAGGCGGACGGTCCGCACCACGTCGTCGGTGGCCGACTGGAGGTTCTTCAGGGTCGCGGCCACCGCCTGGCGGTTGCCCGGGTTGAGCAGGTCGTTGATGCGGTCGGCGGCCTCGCGGGCGCCGGTCACGGTCTTGTCGATCTCCGGCCCGTTGCGGCGGACCACGGCTTGAATCTCCTCCGCCACCGGGCGGACGGCCCGCAGCAGGTCGGTGATCTCTTGCAACGCCGACCGCACCGTGCCGGCCGGCGGCGGGTCCACCGGCAGGGCCAGCGGCGGCACCTGGGTGGACACCTGCCCGGCCCGCCGCGGGGCGGCCGGCCCGGCCGGCCCCTCGACGCCGAGCAGGGTTTGCACCTGGGCGTTGGTCTTCCGCAGCTCGGGGACGAACTCCCGGGCCGACTTGGCCAGCAGCCCGATCTCGTCGGCGGCGGCCTCGATGTGGGGCACCGCCTGTTGCAGCCGCTCGGCCGTGCTGAGGATGCGGGCCAGCGACTCCTGGGCGTTCGGCAGCACGCTCTGGGCCTGGCCGAGCAGGGTGCGGGCGTTGAACGGGGCGATGCCGGCCAGGGTGGCGCCGGTCGGGTGCGGCTCGCCCAGCGGCACCGGCTCGGTGGAGCCGGGGCGGGTCTGGGCGACGAAGTCGATGCCGGTGTCGCCGTTGAGGATGCCCCGGACGATGGTCACGTCGTCGGACGTACGGGGCGGGTACTTGCGGTCCACGGCCACCCGCACCAGCACCCGCCCGGTGGCCTCGTCCAGCTCCAGGGACGCCACGTCGCCGATGCGGACGCCGCTCTTGCGGACCGGCGTGCCCGGCCCCACCCCCGGCGCCTCCGGGAAGGTGATGGTGTACGCCAGCCGGGTGCTGAACAGCGTCGGGGCGCGGCCGAACAGCACCACCAGGCCGGCGAGGAGCAGGAGCGTTAGCCCGACGAAGGCGCCGAGGCGGAGGCGGAGCGCGCGGGTGTCGGCCATCGGTCTACCTCCGTAGGGCACGGTTCACCGTGCCGTCTTCGCCCGTCGGCACGGCGAACCGTGCCCTACTCGCTCAGCCGCCCCGCGGCGTCGCCGGCCACGAACTGCCGCACCCGCGGGTCGGGGCACGCCTCCAGCCCGGCCGGCGGGCCGTCGTAGATGACCTGCGGCTCGCCGGGGCCGAGGCGGGCCAGCGGGTACAGCATCACCACCCGGTCGGCCACCTTCCGCACCGTCCGCATCTCGTGGGTGACGACCACGCTCGTCACCGGCCGCCGCTTCCGCACGGCCAGGATCAGCTCGTTGATCACGTCCGTCATGATCGGGTCGAGGCCGGTGGTCGGCTCGTCGTACAGCATCACGTCCGGGTCGAGGGCCAGCGCCCGGGCCAGGCCGACCCGCTTCCGCATCCCGCCGGACAGGTCGGCCGGCATCTTCGATGCCACGGCCGGGGTCAGCCCGACCTCGGTCAGCCGGTCCCGCACCCGGGCGGCGATGTCGGCCGGGGTGAAGCCGCCCTTCGCCCGCAGGCCGAAGGCCACGTTCTCGCCGACGGCGAGCGAGTCGAACAGGGCCGCCCCCTGGAACAGGAAGCCGACCCGCAGCCGCAGGGCCGTCAGCTCCCGCTCCCGCATCCCCCGGAGCGGCTTGCCCTCGAACGTCACGGCACCAGTGTCCGGGGTGAGCAGCCCGACTAACAGCTTGAGCGTGACCGACTTGCCGCACCCGCTCTCGCCGATGAGGGCCACCGTCTCGCCCGGGCGGACGGCCAGCGACACCCCCCGCAGCACGTCCTGCGGGCCGAAGCCGACGGACACCGCATCCAATGACAGCAGGGTGTCACTCATGCCACCTTCTGCACCTGGCCCGGCCAGATCAGGCCGGTGACGGCCTGGAAGAAGACGGCCAGCAGGAAGTCGAGCACCAGGATGGCCACGAAGGAGAGGACGAACCCCTCGGTGGCGGCCCGGCCGACGCCCTCCGCCCCGGCCCTGCTGCGGAACCCGCGGTGGCAGCAGACGAGCGACAGCACGCCGCCGAACGCGACCGCCTTCATCAGCCCCACGCTCACGTCCCACACCCGCACGAAGTTGGCCGTGTGCCGCCAGTAGTTGAACGAGTCGATGTCGTACACCTGAAGGCAGATGAGCGACGAGCCGACGATGCCCAGCACGTCCGCCAGGACGGTGAGCAGCGGGATCATGAGCAGGCAGGCCAGGAACCGCGGGGCCACCAGGAACTGCACGGGATCGACACCCAGGCAGGCGAGGGCGTCGATCTGTTCGGTGACGCGCATGGTGCCGAGCTGGGCGGCCATGGCCGTGCCCACCCGGCCGGCCAGCATGACGGCGGCGAGGACCGGGCCGAGTTCCCGCACCACCGACATGTGGATGACGGCCCCGAGCGACGTTTCCAGGCCGATCAACTTGAACTGGCTGTACGTCTGGACGGCCAGCACCATGCCGATGAACAGCCCGGTGACGGCCACCACGCCGACGCTGGCCACGCCGATCTCGACGCACGCCCGCAGCAGCTCGACCCCTTTAAGGTGCCGCGAGGCGACGCCCAGCACCGCCCGGCCGGAGAACAGCGACCAGTCGCCGAGGCCGACGAGTGCCGCGGCCACGCCGAAGTCCGGCAGCCGCCGCGGCCGGCGGGCGGGGGTGAGCGGGACGAGTTCCGCCGACGCGGTGGACATGGAGCCGGGGACCTCGGCCGGGCGGGCGATCCGTCGCCAGTCAGGAGCATCGGCCGGCGGGCGGGCGGGGGTACACAGCGGTCGGCCCAGGCGCGGCATTATAGGCGCGTCACGTCCGGCATAACCGACAGGCGAGCGGCGGGTGTAAGCCCGCCGAGGGGGCGACGACGCGACCGCCCGGACGACCGACAGGCGAGCGTAAGCCCGCTGAGGAGGCAATGCTACCGATGTGACGGACTCGCCCCCTCAGTGGGCTTACGCCCGCCGCTCGCCCCGGACTAGACTCACGCCCGCCACACCCGCACCACCCGGCCGTTCAGCCACTCGATGGTATCGCCGGTGCGGGGGTCGCGCTCGTACCCGGTGTACCCCCGCGGCCCCCGCCGGCGGGCGGCGGCCTCCTGCCGCACCGCCGCCAACTCGCGCTGGCCCATCAGGTAGGCCATCGTGGCGACGGCCGGCAGGGTGAAGCTGTGGAACTGCCAGACGCCGACGACGCCGATGAGTAAGGCCACCACCGACCCGATGCCGACGGCCACCTCGGTGGCCCGCAGCCGGCCGAGCGGGGCGGCCAACAGTGCCCGCAGCACCCGCCCGCCGTCCATCGGGAAGGCCGGCAGCAGGTTGAACAGCACCAGCACGACGTTCACCAGGAACAGCCGCTCGACGAACCCCCGCGGCAGCACCCCGGGGTCGAGCAGCAGCCCGGCCGCCAGCCCGAGGCCGATGATGACGTTCACCGCCGGCCCGGCCAGGGCGATGACCAGTTCGGCCACCGGCTTCTCGGGGATGCGGTCCAGGGTGGCCACCCCGCCGAGCGGGTATAGGGTGATGTCCCGGGTGCCGACGCCGAACGCCCGGCCCGCGACGGCGTGGCCGTACTCGTGCAGCACGACGCAGCCGAAGGCGGCGAACAGCACCAGCAGTTCGCCCGTCACGTCGCTGCCCGGCGACGCCGCGAAGTAGACGAACAGCGGCAAGAGCCAGAAGGTCGGGTGGACGAACACGTCGATCCCGAGCCAGCGGCCGACCCTCCACGACTGGAACACGGTTGGCTCCTCCTCCGGGCGTCTACCCGGTTGTTCGCAGGCGGCCGGCCCGTCTTGCCCGGAAGTCCCGGGTACACGCGTGCCGGCCGCGATGCCAGTTAGAGGGCGGGGGGCGGGGGCGGGTGCGAGAACTGGCTCAAAGCAGCAGTGCGCTGGCAATGCTAAAAAAGATGAAGATGCCGGTGACGTCCACGAACGTCGCCACGAACGGGCCGCTGGCCACGGCCGGGTCTTGGCCGAGGCGGGTGAGCAGGAGCGGCAGCATCGACCCGACCATGGTCCCCCACAGGCAGATGCCCATGACCGCCAGGGCCACCGTCTGCCCGAGCCGCCAGCGGCCGACGGGTTCGGTGCGGAGTTCACACCCCGGCGGGAAGGCGACCTCGACCTGGCCGCCGGGGGCCGGGGTGGCGACCGGCGACGCGGCCCCGGCCGGCGGTCGCACCCGCACCGCCTTGGGCTGCACCCGGTCCAGCGACGTGCCGGCCGGCAGGCTGATGTCCCCGGCCCCATCAGGGGTCAGCGGGGTGTCGGCCGGCACCCGGGCCAGGAACGACTCCCGCTCCTCCTTCGGCCCGCTGCGGGTGTCGGCGGGCGTCGCCGCGCCGCGGAGCAGGGCGATGCCGCCCAGGGTCAGTCCGAGGGCCACCCCGACCAACAGCTCCCGGCCGATCACCCGCCGCCAGTCGGCCAGTTCGATCTCGCCCAGGGCCAGCGCCCGGGTGACGACGGTAGACGCCTGGGTGCCGGAGTTGCCGCCCACCGAAATGCACAGCGGCACGAACAGGCTGAGGACCACGACCGTGCTGATGGCGTCCTCGAAGTGGGACATGACGGAGAAGGTGGCCAGCTCGGCCACGAACAGCAGGCACAGCCAGATGGCACGGCTCCGCCACAGTCGGTACAGGCTGGCGTCCCCGTAGCCCGTCCCGGCGATCGGCGACACCCCAGCCTGCCGCTGAAGGTCTTCCGTCGCCTCCTGGCGGATCACGTCGATCACGTCGTCGTGCGTGACGATGCCGACCATGCCGCCGGCGTCGTCCAGCACCGGCAGGGCCAGGAAGTCGTACTGGGCGAGCGTCTCGGCCGCCGTCTCGCGGTCGTCGGACAGCCGCACCGACACCAGCTCGTCCCCGCTAATCAGGTCGCGGAGGAGCGTCTGGCGGGGGGCCAGGATGAGGTCGCGGAGGGACACCACGCCGAGCAGCGGGCGGGGGGCCATGCCGCTGCCGTCGGCCCGTCGCCGGGGTTCGTCCAGGATAAAGATGTAGTAGATGGTCTCTTTGTCGGGCGCCTGTTGGCGGAGCTGGTCCACCGCCTCGGCCGCCGTCAGGGTCGGTGGCAGCCAGGCGTAGTCGGTGGTCATCAGGGCGCCGACCGAGTTCTCCGCGTAGGTGAAGAGCGTCGCGATGTCCCGCCGGTCGGCCTCGTCCACCAGCCGCAGCAGGCTCTCCTTCACCTGGGTTGGCAGCCGGCGGAGCAGGTCCACCCGGTCGTCGTGGCTCATCTTGGTGATGAGCGCCCCGACCTGCGGGCGGGCCTGGCCTTCCACCATCTCGGCCTGCCGGGCCGGGGGCAGATACTCGAAAATCGCGGCCTGGGTGCGGATGTCGGCCGGGGAGATGATGGCCCACACGTCGGCCGGCTCGAAGTCGTCTAAGGCCTCGGCAGCGGTGGCCGGGTGCAGGCTGTCGCAGAACGCCTTCAGCCCGGGGTCGTCCCGGTCGGCCAGCATGGCCCGGAGTTCCGGGCCGAACAGCGGGTGCGACATCGGCCGGCCCTTTCCCCGTCAGCCGACGGTCACGTTGTCGATGAGGCGGGTGGTGCCCAGGAACACGGCCACCGCCGCCAGGGCCGGGCGGTCCAGCCGGGCGAGCGGTTGCAGGTCTTCATCGTCCACGAGGTCGGCGTAGTCCAGCCGCGCCCCGGGGATTGCCGCCAACTCGGCCCGCAGCCCGGATTCTAGCACGCTCACGTCCGTCTCGACCGCCGCGAGCGTTTTCAGGGTCACGAGCGCCCGGTAGATGCCCGGGGCGGCCGCCCGCTCGGCCGGCGACAGGTAGCGGTTGCGGCTGCTCAGCGCCAGCCCGTCCGGCTCCCGCACCGTCGGCTCGACGGCGATCCGCACGGGCACGTCCAGGTCGCGGGCCATCCGCCGGATCACCCGGCACTGCTGGGCGTCCTTGGCCCCGAACACGGCCACGTCTGGGCCGACGACGTTGAGCAGCTTGAGCACCACCGTCGCCACCCCGCGGAAGTGGCCCGGCCGCCGCAGGCCGCACAGGGTGTCGCCGAGTCGGCCGACCTCCACATGCGTCAGACTTCCCGGTGGGTACATCTCGACGGTCGCCGGGGCGAAGACCAGATGGCCCCCGGCGTCGGCCACCACCCGGCAATCCGCCTCCAGGGTGCGGGGGTACTTGGCGAAGTCCTCGGCCGGGCCGAACTGGGTCGGGTTGACGAACACGCTGGCCACCACGAACCCGCACCGATCCGCCGCCGCCCGCACCAGCGCCGCGTGGCCGGCGTGCAGCGCGCCCATTGTCGGGACGAAGCCGACCGTGTGCCCTTGCGCGCGGGCGGCGGCGACGGCCGCCCGAACTCCGGCGATGGCGGTCGCAACCGGCACGCTCACGCCCCGACCTCCAGCCGCATCCGCAGGTACGACCGCGGCTCCGCGTCGGCCAGGCCCAGCTCGTTGGCCGCCGCCCGCACCGCGGCTTGCGCGGCCGCCGCCTGGGACTCGTCGGCCAGCACCTCGACCTCGACGAAGGTGCCGACCCGCTCGACCGTGTCCAGGCAGACGCTCACCGGGAACGGGCCGGCGACGGTGAACGTCTCGCGGGTCTTCCGCACCACCGCCACCGGCCGGTAGCCCAGGCCAGTGAGCAGGGCGGACACGGTTTCGGCCCCGGCGTCCCCGGGGGCCACGTCCAGCTCCACCTCGGGCCGGGTCTTGATCGGGCCGGCGAGCTTCGGCCCCTTATACGTGAGGATGTTGCGGTCGCGGATGCGGCGGAGCCGGAGCGCCTCGCCGGTGACGGCGAAGTCCCGGTCCGGGGCGTTGAAGTAGTGGTCCGCCTCGGCGTGTTCGGCCCCGCCGGTGGCCTCCACGCGGAGGAGGATGGCCCGCACCGGGGCGTGGTCGGCGACGCGGAACTTCAGCTCGACTTCCAGCATACGCAGTAGGATACGGCCGCCGGCGGGGCGTTGCGAGGGGGCGGCGGCAAGGTGCGGGCGCCGCGACGCCCGCTGCAACGGGCGGGTTCGCGGGGTTCATGGCCCGACCGGGTTGCTCAGCGTCCCGATGCCATCAATCGTGATGTCCACCACGTCGCCGACGTGCAGGCTGAACTCGTCCGGCGGGACAATCCCCGTGCCGGTGAGCAGCACCGCCCCGTGCGGCAGGCTGTACTCCTTGCCGAGCCAGCCGACCAAACTCTCGACGGTGCGGTTCAACTGCCCGGCCGACGTGGAACCGTCGAACGCCACCACCCCGCCGCGGCGGATGACCAGCCGGATGCCCACGTCCGCCAGTGGCGGCATGGCGGCGGCGAGTGTGACGACCGGGCCGATGGCACACGCCCCGTCGTAAATCTTCGCCTGCGGCAGGTACAGCGGGTTCTCGCCCTCGATGTCCCGGCTGCTCACGTCGTTGCCGATGGTGTACCCGACGATGCGGAGGTCCGGGGCGACCACCAGCGCCAGCTCCGGCTCCGGCACGTTCCACTTGCCGTCCCGCCGCACGCGGATGTTGCCGCCGGGACCGACCACCCGCTCGGGCGTGGACTTGAGGAACAGCTCGGGCCGGTCGGCCGAGTAGACCTTGTCGTAGAACTGGGCGGCCCCGGCGGACTCCTCCTCCCGGGCCACCTTCGACCGCTTGTACGTGACGCCGGCCGCCCACACCTCCTGGCGGTCGAGCGGGCTGAGGAACCGCACCCTATCGAGCGGCATCCCCTCCCAGTCCGGGGCCAACTCGCGGACTTGCCCTTCCGGGTCGCGGCTGTGCAGGATGTCGGTCAGGGTCCGCTGCCAGTCCGGCCGCTTGCGGTCGGACCGTTCCAGCGGCACCGCCCGCCCGTCCCGCACCCACACGATTTCCGCGAACCCGGTCGGGAAGACAGCCTTAGCGATTTGCATGAGGCACCACGAGCGGAGAATCGGCCTCCGGTGTTGTATCCGCCGGCAGGTGGGTCCGCAGCCAGTCCACCACCGGCGGGAACAGCGCCCGGGCGGTGTCCTTGTTGTGCTTGCCGTCCGGGATCACCACCAGGTCCGGGGCGAACCCCCGCCGCCGGCATCGGTCGGCGAAGCTCTCCGTCTGGGCGCCACAGTTGAACTCGTCCCGGGTGCCGTAGCCGACGAACAGGGCGAACTCGCCGGGCTGCACCGCACAGGCGTCCAGCTGGTCGGCCGGGTTGACCGACCGGATGAACGCCGCCACCGTCGCCGGGTCGGCCCGCTTGCCCACCAGCGGGTCGGTGAGCCGACGGCTCCGCACCTGGATCAGCCCGTTGCTGAACCGGCCGACCACCTCGTTGCGGGGGAAGTCGGTCCGCATCCCCCGGCAGAGCGGGTCGAACGCCCCCAGGTAGTGGCCGTGGCAGTCGGCGTAAGTCATGTCCAGCGGCGGGAACACCCCGGCCAACAGGCCGAACTCGGGCTTGTGCTTGAACCCCAGGCTGAACGCCCCGAACCCGCCCATCGACGCCCCGGCGAGGAAATGGTTCTCTCGCCCCGGCTTCACCCGGAACCGGCCGCACACGAACCCGTGCCACACGTCCTGAATGGTGGCGTCCTCGTACCGGCCGGCGGCCGAGTTGACGTAGAACGAGCCGGTCCGCACCAGCGTCGGCACCCCGGGGATGCTGCCGTCCGGGGCGGCCAGGATCATCGGCGGC
The DNA here is from genome assembly GCA_043787415.1 of Fimbriiglobus sp. Taxonomy (GTDB): domain Bacteria; phylum Planctomycetota; class Planctomycetia; order Gemmatales; family Gemmataceae; genus JAXMAZ01. The sequence goes on from JAYVUZ010000096.1 coordinate 12,843, forward strand.
AGCAGCCCGCTGCGGATGGCCGTGTCGAACCGCTGGGCCACCTCGACGAACCCCTGCTCGTCCTGCCCGAGGGCGTGCAGCCACAGGCCGGCCGGGAAGCACTGCACGCCGTCGTACCCCGGCGGCAGGTACACGTATGCCGACCGCTTGGCTCCGAGGGCCGGCGACCACACCCGGTTGTCGGCCCCGTGGTTGTTGGTGAAGTCGAGCAGCCGGCCGGCCAGCCCGGCGTTGACGCGGTCGAACCGGCCGGCTGTGAGCAGGTGAAACACCGGCCCCGGCGGCAGGGCCGGGGCGGCGGTCGCCGCAAGCAGGGCGACGGCGAAAGCGCTGGCAAGCCGACCCACAGACGCCCTCCAAAACGGTGCGGGGACAGTCTGCCACACGCCCGGCCGGCCGGCCGGCGGATCGGTCGAACGGCGGTCAGTCCGGGCGGGCGGATGCGAGCAGGGCGCGGGCCTGGTCGAATTTGCCGGCGGCGGCCAGTCGGCCGGCCAGGTCGGCCAGGGCGGCCAGGGCGGGGGTGAATGGCACCGCCTCGCCGGGGAGCGGCGGGTTGGGCACAAGTCGGGCGGTGACCGCGGCTGACAGGTCGGCCAGCCCGGTCCCCGTCGTCGCCGACACCCGCACGGCTTCGACCGTGGTCCAGTCCCAGCCGGGCGGCTGGTCGGTCTTGTTCAGCACCAGCAGCGGGTTGCCGCCGGGCGGCAGCTCCGGGGCGGGGGCGGAGCCGTCCAGCACCCACAGCACGAGATCGGCAGTTTCGGCGGCGGTGCGGGCGCGGGCGATGCCGGCCGCTTCCAGCCCCTCCGCCTCGCGGACGCCAGCGGTGTCGGCCAGTTCGACCGGCCAGCCGTCGAGGGCCAGTTGCACCGTCACCACGTCGCGGGTGGTGCCGGCCGTCGGGGCGACGATGCTCCGCTGGAACCCGGCCAGCGCGTTCACGAGCGACGATTTGCCGACGTTCGGCGGCCCGGCGACCGTCACCCGCCACGGCGTCACGAGGTGCCGGCCGACCGGGGCGAGGGCCGCCAGCCGGGGAATGTCGTCGGCACGGGTGAAGGTGTTATGGTACTGGTCGAGCAGGATGCCGGCGGTGCGAATGGTGGACGCGCGGGTGAGCGGTTCGAGTGCCCGCCCATCGCAGCGGGTGGGCGTCGCTTCGACTTCACTCCAGCCGACTTCAACACACCCGCTGCCCACGAACAGCGACACCAGCAGTCGGACCACCTGCCGGCCGCCGTGGCAATGCACCTCGACTCGGTCGGGTGCCAGCACCGCCAGCACCACCTCGTCGCCGCCGAGGGTGCCGAACCGCGTCCGGCCGACGGGCAACACCTCGGGTAACGGTTTGCCGGCCGGGCGGAAGTGCGTGTGGGCCAGCTCCCACGCCCGCGGACCGACGACGGCTAGGGTGGCGATGGCGCCGGTGCCCGGCGGCGTCAGCACGGCAACGCGGGTCACGGCAGCGCCTCCGCGGCGAGGCGGATGCCGTCGAGAACTAGCCGGTGCGGCATCCCGAAGTCGGCCAGGTAGCTCGCCTCGTGCAGCCCGCGCAGGAACACGGCCCCCCCGCCGGTGACATAGACGTTCAGCTTCTGCCCGAGGTCGTAGGCCAGCACCGTCAGGAAGTGATCGACCGCCCCGAACACGGCCGACTGGATGCCGATGCGGATGGCGGCGTCGGTGTTCCGGCCGATGAAATCGTCCCGCAGGACGAAGCCGGGCACGACCGGCGGGAGCTTGGCCGTGTGCTGGTGGAGTGCCCGGGCCATGAGCTGCGGCCCGGGCAGGATGGCCCCGCCGCGAAACGTCCCGGCCGCGTCCACGTAGTTCAGGGTGACGGCCGTACCCACGTCCACCGACACCACCGGCTCGCCCGGCGGCGCCCGGCGGGTGGCCGCGTAGGCGCCGAGCAGCCGGTCGATGCCCACCCGGGCCGGCTCGTCCACTGCCACCGGCAGGGGGATTTGGTCGTGCCGGTCGATGACCAGCAGTTGCCCGCCGCGGGCCGTCACCCACCCGGCCACGGCCGTCACCCGCTCCGGGTGGACGCCGGCGACGGCCCACCGCCCCGGGGCGTCGCCCAGCCAGCCCGCGACGGTTGCGGCCCAGCCGTCGCGGTCGTCCGGCGGGAGCGCTGCCGAGTCGCGGACCCAGCGGTCCGGGTGTGGCTCGGGTAGGGCGCAACAGCCGAACTTGATCCGGCTGTTGCCGACATCCACCACCACGTCGGGGGTCACGCCTCGCCCTCGGTGCGCACCACTGCTTCGGTGCCGAACGCCGTCGCCTTCGGCTTCGCCGCGTCCTCCCGCTCCTGCTGCCGCAGCTCGGCGATCAGCTTCGCCACCGACCCGACCACCTGCGCCAGCCCGGCCCCGGTGACGCTCGACATGAGGAACACCTCGCTGCCCAGGTCGGCGGCCAGCCGGTCCCGCACCTCCTCGCTGCCGGTCAGTTCCGCCTTGCTGATCGCCACCACCTCCGGCTTGGTGGACAGGGCCAGGTTGTACAGCCGCAGCTCCTGGCGGATGGCGTGGTAGTTGGCCACCGGGTCGGCCCCGTCGGTCGGGAACGGTTCGACCAGGTGGACCAGCACCCGCGTCCGCTCGACGTGCCGCAGGAACTCGTGGCCCAGCCCGACGCCCAGGGACGCGCCCTCGATCAGCCCCGGCAGGTCGGCCAGCACGAAGGCGTTGTCCCCGCCGAGCGTGACGATGCCGAGGTTCGGCGTCTTGGTGGTGAACGGGTAGTCGGCGATCTGCGGCGTCGCCCGACTCAGGCGGGACAGCAGCGTGGACTTGCCGGCGTTCGGGAAGCCGATCAGGCCGGCGTCGGCGATCACCTTCAGCTCCAGCGAGATGTGCCGCTCCTCGCCCGGCTCGCCCGGGCCGTGCTCCCGCGGGGTGCGGTTGGTGCTGCTGGCGAAGTGCCGGTTCCCCCGCCCGCCCTTGCCGCCCTTGCCGACCACCACCTCGTCGCCGACGGTCACCAGGTCTTTGAGCAGGTTGCCGCGGTCGCGGTCCCGCACCAGGGTGCCGGGCGGCACCGGGATGATCATGTCGGCCGAGTCCGACCCGGCACACAGGCTGCCGCTGCCGGCTTCCCCGGGCTTGGCCCGCCAGTGCTTCTTCTGGGTGAGCGGGGCCAGGTTGTCGGCGTTGGGCACGGCCCGCACGATGACCGACCCGCCGTCGCCGCCGTCGCCGCCGTCGGGGCCGCCCTTGGGGACGAACTTCTCCCGCCGGAAGGCTACCATGCCGCGGCCGCCGTCCCCGCCTTTGACGAACAACTCGACGCGATCGACGAACATGAGCGAACCTTCGGAGCGAAAGGCGAGCGGCCGGCGTGAGCCGGTCCGGCCGAGCGATCACCGGACCGGCTCCGGCCGCTCGCCCAGGAGTGAAAGGTATTGTAACAGACGCTACATCCGCTCGACGGTCTGGATGCCCAACAGCCCGAGCGCCGCCTTGATCGTGCGGGCGGTCAGGTCCACCAGCACCAGCCGGCTGGCCTTCGACTCCGGGGTGTCGGCGGTCAGCACCGGGCAGTTCTCGTAGAACCCGTTCAGCGCCTTGGCCGTGTCCCACAGGTAGGCCGTCACCTGGTGCGGGGCCAGCTCGGCGGCGGCGGCCAGCAGCGCGTCCTCGAAGCGGAGCAGTTGCAGGGCCAGCGCCCGCTCGGCCGGGTGGCCGAGCGCCACCGCCGCCCCGGTCGGCCCGCCGCCGGCCTTGCGGATGATGGCCCGACAGCGGGCGTAGGCGTACTGCATGTACGTGGCCGTGTTGCCCTCGGCGGTGGTCATCCGGTCCGGGTCGAACACGTAGTCGGTCAGCCGGTTCTGGTTCAGGTCGGCGTACTTCACCGCCCCGATGCCGACCGCCTCGGCGATCTGCTTTTCTTCCTCCGCGGACAGCTCCGGCGCCTCCCGGCCACTCGCCCGCCGGTCGTCCAGACTCTGGCGGTACTTTCGCGCGGCCACCTCCACCGCTTCGTCCAGCAGCGGCAGCAACTCCTGCACGCCGCCGTCCCGGGTTCGCAGCGGCCGCTTGTCCTTGCCCAGGATGCTGCCGAACATGACGTGCTGGAACTCGACCCGGTCGTACCCCCAGCGGCGGGCGTTGGCGAACAGCGTCCGGAAGTGCAGTGCCTGCCGGGCGTCCACCACGTACAGCATGGCGTCCGGTTGCCACGTCTCGGCCCGATGTTTGATCGTGGCGAAGTCGGTGGTCGTGTAGGTGAACGCCCCGTCCCGCTTCCGCACCAGGGCCGGCGGCTCTTCCGTCGTGTCACCGGCTTCGGGCACCACGCCCTTGGCGTTCGGCACCACCACCGCCCCGTTGCTCTCCCGGGCCACGCCCGTCGCCAGCAGGTCGGCCACCACGCCCGGCAGCATCGGGTTGTAAAAGCTCTCGCCCAAGGCGTGGTCAATGCGGACGCCCAGCCGATCGTAAATCGGTGTGAGCATATCCAGGCAGGCCGGCATGAACCGCTGCCACAGGGCGACGGTCTCCGGGTCGCCGGCGTGCAGTTTGGCCGTCTCCTGCCGGCACGCCTCCATCACGTCGCCGGTGCCCTCGTCCTCGTCGCCGACTACTTTGGCCAGGTTGCGGACGTGGACGTACAGCCGGGCCAGCTCCCGCACCGGGTCGGCGGCGTAGGCGCCGTCGTCCCGGTGGTGTTTGTACCCGTACAGCAGGATGCCGAACTGGGTGCCCCAGTCGCCCAGGTGGTTGTCGCCGACCACCGTGTGCCCGAGGAACCGCAGCAGCCGCACCAGGGCGTCGCCAATGACGGTGGACCGCAGGTGGCCGACGTGCAGCGGCTTGGCCACGTTCGGCCCGGACAGGTCGATGATGAACGACCGCGGGGCGGCGGTCGGGGCGATGCCGAGGCGGTCGCCGGCGGTGAGGGAGTGCAGGCGGTCCGCCAGCCAAGTGTCCGACAGGCGGAGGTTGATGAACCCCGGGCCGGCGACGGTGGCCGACTGGACCATGCCGCCGGTCGGCACCCGGCCGGCGATCTCCGACGCGATGTCTTTAGGGCTGCGGCCGAGCTTCTTGCCCAGGGCCATCGCCATGTTGGCCTGGAAGTCGCCGTTCTTCGCGTCGGCGGCCGGCTTGACCAGGAGCAGCAGGTCGGCCGGGTCCGGATACCCGGCGAGGGCCGGGGCGACCAGGGAACGCACGTCGGCGAGCAGACTCATCGCGGTGGCACCAACGGCAGTGGCCCGCCCGAACGATCGGGGCGGGCCACATGGGAACCAGTTTAGCGGGCGATCACGAAAACGGCTTGCCGAAGAACAGCCGGTAAGCAACCCCGGTAGACAGGGCGATGCTCAGGCCGAGCATCCAGCGGAGCAGAGTGAACTGCCAGTCGGTCTTCGTCTCGTGCTTGTCAATGCGGGCACTCAGCTTGAGCGACTCCTCGACCAAGTCCCGCTTGAACCGCTCCGCAAGTCGCTCAAGGTCCACACGCACGGCGGCGAGATCGTCTTTGGTCGCCAACTCCTTAAAATTGAGTTGGATCACCTCGGCGAACGCTCGCGCCTGCCCCTCCGCTTGAGCGGCCGGCACCCCGGCCGCCTTCAGCGTGTCCGCGAACTTCAGCGTGTCGAACGTGGCGACCGCCATCGGTTACTCCTCGTCCTCGTCCTCGTCGTCCAGCAGTTCGTCCTGCCAGTCGATGCGGGGGGCGTCGGCCCACAGCTCCTCGAGCTTGTAGTAGTCCCGGGTGTCGGTGTCGAACACGTGCACGACCACGTCACCGTAGTCCTGCACCACCCACTTGCTGGACTCGTACCCCTCCACCCCGGCGCGGGTGTCACCGACGGCCCGCAGGCCGGCGTCCACCTCTTCCACAATCGTGTGGACCTGCCGGCGACTGGTGCCGGTGGCCACCACGAAGAAGTCGAACAGCGGGGTGATCGGCCGGAGGTCCAGGACGAGGACATCCTGGCCCTTGTTGTCGGCGGCGATCTGGGCCGCCCGACACGCCCGCCGGAGGGCGGTCGGGATGGCGGCGGGGGTAGAGACCAGCGAGGTCGGCACGGCGGTGATGCTCAAGAGACCTCCCTCAGGGGTGCCCTCCGGAGGGGCGACGCCGCGGGGCCACAGAGCTGTTGGCCGGTGCGTTCGTCGGTGGCCTCCGGGAAAGGCGTTACTGGGAACCGGGCGAGGACCGGGGTCCACAGGTGCGGCACTGCCACACCCAACCTATCATCCGTGCGCGGCGGCCGGTTTTCAAGCGGCCGCCGGCATTTCTCCCCTTGTCGCTTCCCGCCCGTCCCGTCTCACCCACGGACGCCGCACCGGCCGCCCGGGTTCGCAGCGAATATACCGACCGGAAAACTCCCCGCCCCAGGTGCCCCCATGCCCGGCAAAGTGCTCGTCGGCCCGATGCCCCTCCGCGACCCGATTTTCGCCGCCGCCTTCCGCCAGCCGCTCGAAGCCGCCGGGTACGAGGTGGTGTTCCCCGACCGGGTGGCCCAGATGACCGCGGCCGAGTTGCGGGACCAACTGCCCGGGTGCGTGGCGGCCCTGGCCGGCAGCGAGCCGTACACCCGGGAGATTCTCGCCGCCGCCAAAGCCGCCGGGCTGAAGTGCGTCAGCCGGGCCGGGGTCGGGTACGACGGGGTGGACATCCCGGCGGCCACCGACCTGGGCATACCCGTGTGCTACGCCCCGGGCACCAACCACGAGGCGGTCGGCGAGTTCGCACTGGGGCTGATGCTGGCGCTGGTCAAATCGCTGCTGCCGCAAGACGCGGCGATCCGCAAAGGGGGCTGGCCGCGGCGGGCCTACCTGCCGCTGCGGGGGCAGACGCTCGGCATCGTCGGCCTCGGCCGCACCGGCCAGGCGACGGCCGTGCGGGCGCGGGCGTTCGGCATGACCGTGGTGGCCGTCGATCCGGTGTGGGACGCCGCCTTCGCCGGGCGGAACGGCGTCCGCCGGGTGACGCGGGAGGAACTGCTGGCGACGGCCGACATCGTCACCCTGCACGTCCCGCTGTCGCCGGACACGCGGCACCTGATCCGGGCCGAAACCATCGCCGCCATGAAGCCGACGGCGTTCGTGGTGAACACCAGCCGGGGGCCGACCGTCCACGAGGCGGATTTGGCGAAGGCGTTGGTGGATGGGAGACTGGCCGGGGCCGGGCTGGACGTGTTCGATGACGAACCGCTGGCTCAAGGCCATCCGCTGCTGGCGGCCCCGAACTGCATCCTGACGGCCCACACGGCCGGCGTGGACCGGCAGAGCCTGGCCGACATGGCCCGGGTCGGGACCGATGCTCTCATCCGGGTACTACGGGGCGAGCGGCCGGCGGAACTGATGGTCAACCCGGAGGTGTGGAAGTAGTTCCGGCCGAACGCGTACAATTTTCCGGAAGGGCAACTATGAGCGTGGAACTGACCGAACCTCAACTCCGGGCGTTGGACACCGGCGGCGATACGGCCCGGTTCATCGACCCGCGGACACGGACCGCGTACCGGCTCGTCCCCGTCCGCCCACTCGTAGAGGATGACGAGGAGCAGCAGGCGATCATTCGTCGCATCGCCCAGCGAAACGCCTTGGCACGTGCGGCGGGTGAGCCGTGATCCGGCCCGGCGAGGTCTATTGGGCCGACTTCGCGCGTGCCGGCCCGCACCCTGTCATCGTCGTGTCCCGCGAACTACTCAACCGCGGCCGGACGGTGCTGGCCGTCTTCTGCACGTCGGCCCGGTTCGCCTCCCGCTCGACCCTCCCCAACTGCGTGCCGTTTCGGGCCGGCCAGTTCGGGTTCAGCGCAGACTGTGTGGCCCAGTGCGAGAACGTGCTGTCGGTCGGGGTGGATCAGATGGACCTTGTGGCCGGGCCGGTCGGCGTCCTCGCCGACGTGGCACTGCGGGACGTGGTCAAGGCCATCGGGTACGTGATCGAGTCCGACTGCGAGCCGATCTGACGCGGGCCGGTCACACCAACCCCGCCTCGGCCAGCACCTGCCGCAACTGCTCCCGCTTCTCCGGCGTCAGTGGCCCGACCGGCCGGCGGTTCGGCCCACAGTCCCTTCCCATCAGTGCCAGCCCTTCCTTCACCGCCCCGTTGCCGGTGCCGAGCGTTAGCGCCAGCCGCACCGGCGACAGCCGGTCTTGCAAGCGGCGAGCCTCGGCCATGTCGCCGGCCAGGAACGCCCGGCGGATGCCGACGCACAGCGCCGGGGCCAGGTTGCACGTCGCCGGGATGGCCCCGCTCGCGCCGAACAGCAGCCCGGCCAGGATGAGGGTGTCGCGGCCGACCAGCACGCCGAACGTCGGCGGCACCCGCTTCAGCGTCTCGATGGTGTTCTGGAGGTCGCCGGACGAGTCTTTGAGGCCCACGACGTTCGGCAGTTCCGCCAGCCGGGCCACCGTGTCCGGGTCGATGTTCACCCCGCCGCAGGTGGCCGGGTTGTTGTAAAGGATGACCGGCAGCGGCGAACACTCGGCCACCGCCCGGAAGTGGGCCACCAGCTCGGCCTGCGACGGCTTGACGAAGTACGGGGTGATGACCGACACGCCTTGCACGCCCTCCCGCTCGGCTAACTCGGTCAGCCGCACGACTTCGCGGGTAGACGCGGCCCCGGTGCCGGCGAACACCGGCACCCGCCCGGCGACGTGGGCCACCGCGTCGGCCATGACGGCCTGCTTCTCGGCGTCGTCCAGGGCGTAGAACTCGCCGGTGGTGCCCAGGACGAAGACGCCGTCCACGCCGGATTCGAGTAACCAGTCGAGGTGCCGCCGCAGCCCGGCGAGGTCGATCGACTCGTCGGCGTGCATCGGGGTGACGCACGGCGGGATGATGCCGGTGGGGGTCATGGAGGGGAGTGTACGCCGGCCGCCGGCGTGGTACAAAGTGGGATGCGACGGGCCATCCTCGGTGTCGTGCTGGCGGCGGCCCTTCTCGGCGGCTGGGAATGGGCGGCCGGGCCGACAGTCTACCACCTGCCCGGCGCCGTTGCGGGCGTCAGTGTCCACATCCGCGACGCCCCGACGGCCGGCCCGGCGTCCCGCTGGCTGGTCCTCGCGCAGGGCGGCGACGGCGATCAGTTCTGGCGGCACGACCACCACGCCGGCCGCACCGACGGGCCGTGGCGGCTGCCGGCCGATGCCGACAAGTCGGTGCTCGACCCGACCGGCGGCGTCACCCTGCACAGCGGCGGCACGCACGGGCAAGACGACCGGCCGTTCGTGGTCCGCCGGCTGAACCCGTCCACCGGCGAGTCGCCCGTCGTCTGGCGGCGGCCGGTCCCCGTCTGCGCCCAGGTACTCCGCCCGGACGACCGGCCGCCGCTCGTCGCCCTGGCCGTCCGCCGGCCCGGAGGGCTGTTGCGGGTCGAGGTGCTGGACCTGCACACCGGCACCACTCTGCGGCAGTTCGACCACCCGGCGCGGGTCGGCCCGACGGACGGGGCGGCACCGACCGACTGGGACATCTCGGACGACGGCACCCGGCTGGCCCTGTGCGATGAGGCCGGCGTGGAACTGTGGGACCTGGCCGCCGGCACCCCGCCGCGGCGACTCAGCGTGCCCGACCGCCGGCCGATCCAGGTGAGCGTGGCACACTATGGCCGGACGGTGTCTTTCGAGGCGGAAATCGTCGGGCGGCCGGAGCCGCACCGAGACTGGGACCGCCGGTACTGGGACTGGGACACCGGCCGGCGGCTGGCAACCACACCCGGGCCGACGCCCCCGCAGCCGGGGGCCGAACTGGCGACCTGGAACGACGGGCGGGTGGTGTGGTACACGCCGCCCGCCGGCGACGGGGTGGACGTGTGCGTGACGGCCGTTGACGGTCGGCCGGCCGGGCCTTGGGTGCGAGTGCCGCTCACCTGGGCCGGCAACGACAGCCCCCCGGACAGGGTGGACGCCACCCTCGCCCCGGGCACCAACGGCCTCGTCCTCCGCGGCGGCGACGCCCCGCCGGGGTGGGACGGGTGGGCGCGGCAGCTCGGGCTGCCGCCGGTCGAGTACGGCCCCCGGCTGACCTGGATGGACGGCACGACCGGCCGGCTACGGCCCCTGCGACGGTACACGTTCGCCGGGCCGGGCGGGTGGGCGTCGGTGGTGTGCCAGCCCGGCCGGCTGACCGCGTTGGTGGCGGATTTGAACTGCAAGCGGACGTGGCTGGAGGTCTGGCCGACCCCGCCGCGGCCGGCCCCGCCGGGGTGGCTGTGGCTCGTCGCCCCGCTCGCCGGCGGGCTGGCCGGGCGGCTCGTCAGCCGCCGGCCGCCTTCGCCCCGTGCCGGAACAGCCAGTACAGGATCGTCTTGATCTCGAACGGCTTGAGGTCCGGCTTGAGCGACAGGATGCGGGCGGCGATGCCGGCCAGGTGCGGCGTCGCCCAACTCGTGGCCGGCTCGCGGGCGAACGGCCCCAGGTAGCCGCGGCCGTGGGCCTGGAACTCGATGCTCTCCTGGAGGTGGTAGGCGAACCCCAGGGGGTCGTCGAACAGCCCCTTGTCCACGCTGATGAGCGGCGGGCTGAACACCGCCGGGTAGCTGCGGGTGAACGGGTGCTCGTTGTGGGCGGCGGCGAACACCAGCACGTCCTTGAAGTACGCCGCCTCGATGGCCTTTAGCAGGGCGTTCCGCCGGGCCGCCTGCTGGAGCTTGTGTTCCGGCACGCCGAGCGACAGGTTGACCACCTTCACCTTCCACACCTCGATGGCGTGGTGCAGGGCGGCGATGACGGACTCGACCTCACACGCCCCCTGCGGCCCGAACACGTCGGCGGAAAACAGCGTCACCCGCGGGGCCAGCGTCAGGATGATGTCGGCCACCGTCGTGCCGTGCGGGGCCGACTGCCGGCCGTCGTACGGCCGGGGGGACGGGTCGCCGAGCTGGAACACCGCCCCCTCGATGGGCGTCAGCTTCTCGCCGAGGCCGCGGAACTTCTGCTCCAGCACCGCCCGCTCGACGCCGGAATCGATGACGGCCACGCGGATGCCCTCGCCGGTGGCGCGGGGGTCGCCGAGTACGCTCGCCGGCGTCAGCCGGGCGAACACGTCGTCGAAGATCGTGGGTAAGGGCATCCGTACCATCAGTCCGTGCCGGTGAGGCCGTCGAGCAGGCGGGTCAGGTCTTCGACGAGCCGCACGCAGTGGTCCACCGCCGGCGGGCCGTGGCGGACGGCCAGGTGCCGCACGGCTTCCACCAGCCGGATGCCGGTGTCGGCGTCGATGACGGCGTTCACGTCCCCGGCCATGCCCCGGCGGAGGGTGGCCAGCACGGCCGGCGGCGGCACGTCGGTCGGCCCGCCCAGCACCCGCGACACCTCGTCCCCGGCGGCCAGGGCCGCTTCCACCGCGTCGGCCAGCAGGCGGTTCGTTTGCCGCTCGGCCAGCGCCTGCCGGAGCAGTTCGGCCCCGATGTCGGCGGCGGCGGCGGCCAGCCGCTTGTCGTCGTCGGTGAAGTGCGGCTTGTCGAACAGCTCCAGCACCACGTGGGTGCCGGCCCCGACCCGCAGCGGCACGGCCAGGATGCTGGTGCGGTTCTGCTCGAACGGCAGCATCTCGACGGCGCCGAGGGCGGGCGGGCTGAAGTCGGTCATCACCGCCGGGTCTTGCAGGCTGACCACACTGGCGGCCAGCGACTGGCTGAACCGCACCCCGGCGGCGTCCAGCCGGGAGCCGTCGGCACCGTAGGCCGCGGACTGGTCCGAACTGTCGGTCAGGTGGCGGACCACCAGCGCCCCGTCCTTCGCCCCGGTGGTGCGGAGGAGGAAGCGGAACAGGGCGTGGATGGCGGCCGGCAGCGGCACCGGGTCGTTCAGCGCGGCGGCGGATCGCACCAGCGGCAGCGCGGTTTCCACGGCCTGCCGGAAGGCCGCCAGGGAGTCGTTCAGTTCCCGCTGCCGCTTGGCCGGCCGCACCCGCACCAGTTGCCGCTCCACCGCGGCCAGGAACGTGTCGCGGTTGAGGTCCTGGTTCTTGTCGAGGTAGTCGCGGACGCCCATGCGGAGGGCGTCGAGTGGGGTGGCCTGGTTGGCGAACCCGGTGACGAGGATGGCCACCACGTCCGGCCGGAACTCGACCAGGTCTTCGAGCAGCCGCAGGCCGTCCGACCCGCTGCCCAGGTTCCAGTCGAGCACGGCCAGGTCGATGGGTTCGGCGTTGGCGTGCTGGAGGGCGGCCTCGGCGTCGGCGGCGGCCAGCACCCGGACGTTGGGGACGCCGGTCAGCCACTCGACGAACGTGCGGCGCACGCCGTCCTCGTCATCGACGATCAGCACCGTCTCGGGCATCCGGCCCCCGGGTTCGAGTCGCTACATCATACCAAGCCAGGGCGGCAGAAAAATCCCGATCCCGTAGGGCCGCCACGGCGGCGGCGCGGGCGTGGTCTTGGAGGCGGACGAGAAGTGTGAGGTCGGCCTTGCACCGCCGGCAGGCGGCGGCGGTGTTCGACGCGCGGCAGCAGGGGCAGTGAATCATCCCATCCATCCCACGACAACCTCTCCGAAGCGATGGTAGAGCCGTTCCGAGATGACCGGAGAGACCCACGGCCGGGACAGGATCAAATCGTATAGGCTGGCCGTCAGCACACGGGGGAGGGCGATCAACTCTTCCAGTTGATCCGTTTGGCGTCCCAGACTTCGGCCGATAAGAGCGGGGCCAGCGAGAACACATCGATGAGGGGTGCGGCAAGCGTCGTCGGGTACGGCTGGATGGTGACTTGAGTCGGGAAGCCCCGCCGGTAGTCGTCCCAAACTACCGCCCCACCGAAGTCAGACGGGCCATCCGCGCGCGGGTCCGGAATCACTGCCCGAAGTCGAAGTATCAACGAGTTGGCACGCACCGCATCGACCGGGGTCGCCGTCGCATGACGCAACTCACACTGGAGCCGAATGAATTCGGCCCGCTCCGGCCGGCCGTGGTCGTCCAGCCAGTCGGCATACACCAGCCGCAGCAAGTCGGCGTCCGGGTCGGCGACAACCGCCGCCAGCATAGCACGCTCGTCGGCGGTCATTAGTTGTCTGCTGATTGGTGGGACAGGCATTTCTGCCTGTCTGTGCCAAAAGTCGGACAGGCAAAAATGCCTGTCCCACCAATACCAATCCTCACGCATCTTCCAGGTAAAACAGCACGTCGCTCAGCTCGCCGCTCGCCGCCGCGAGGTCGCTCCACCGCCGGTCGGCCAACGCCTCCCGCACCTTGGTCGCCAGCGTCTCCAACTCCACCTTGTCCTCGTCACTCGCCGTCGCCGACAGCCGGGCCACCTTCTCCAACAACGCCCGCGCCTGCACCGTCTCCCGCTGGCCTTCGGCCGGGCCGGCGTCCAGCCGCGGTAAGTCCGCCGGCTGGCGGGTGGTCGTCGGCTCGTCGCCCCACAGGCGGTCCAGCCGCTCCCGGGCGGCGGCCCGCTCCTCGACCGCGAACCGCTGCAAGGCGTTGTCCATCGTCGCCTGGCGGTTCAGGCCGGTGGCCTTCTCGCGGGCCGTCACCTTGAGCGTGCCGTCGAGGGTCAGGTCGAGTTGCACCACGATCGGGTTGCCGGCCGCGGCGCGGGCCAGCCCTTCCACCTGCAACTTGCCGATGCGGTGGTTCCGCCGCACGTCCCCGCTCTCGCCCTGGTACACCTCGATCTCGACGGTCTGCTGGTTGTCGGCGACGGTGCAGAACACCTCGCTGCGGCTCGCCGGCAGGGTGCTGCCGCGGGGCACGATGGGGCTGAACTTCCACTCGTTCGGCCGCAGGTTGAAGCGGTCCGGGTACTCCAACGACTTGACGCCCAGGGTGTGCGGGGTGATGTCCACCAGCACCGCCCCCACGTCCGACCCGCCGGCCAGCGCTGCCTGCACGGCCGCCCCGAGGGCCACGCACAGGTCCGGGTGGACCTCCCGGCTGGGCGGCTTGCCGAGGCGGGCTTCGAGCAACTGGCCGATGAGCGGGACGCGGGTGCTACCGCCGACCAGCACCACCCGGTCGATGTTGGCCGCCACCAGCCCGGCGTCGTCGAGCGCCTGCTGGACGCAGCCCATCGTCTTGTCCAGCAGCGGGCGGATCAGTCCCTCGAAGGCCGACCGCTCGACCTCGACGTTCAGGTGCAGCGGCACCCCGTCCCGCTCGGCGATGAACTCTTCTTCGACCCGGGTGTACGGGTGGTCGGAGAGCCGCATCTTGGCCTGCTCGGCGGCGGCCAGCAGGCGGGCGGCCGTCGGGGGGGCGGCCTTCAGGTCCACGGCGAACAGGTCGCGGAAGTCTGCGGCCAGGTGGTCGGCCAGCAACTGGTCGAAGTCGTCCCCGCCGAGCTTGGTGTCGCCGTGGCTGGCCAGCACCTCGAACACCCCGACCTCGGCCTGCACCACGCTCACGTCGAAGGTGCCGCCGCCCAGATCGTACACCAGGAACCGCTCGCGGCCGGCCGGGTTCGGCTCGTAGGTGAGGGCGGCGGCCGTCGGCTCGTTGAGGATGCGGACGACTTCCAGCCCGGCCAGCTCGCCGGCCTCGCGGGTGGCCTGCCGCTGGGTGTCGTTGAAGTACGCCGGGACGGTGATGACCGCTTTGTGAACGGGTCGGCCGAGGTCGGCTTCGGCCGCCGCCTTCAGCTTCTTGAGGATGACGGCGGACACTTCTTGCGGGCGGAACGTCTGGTCGCCGAGCGTCACCGGGTCGTCCTCGCCCATGCGCCGCTTGACACTTTTGACGGTGCGGTGCGGGGCGGCCACGAGCTGGTTGCGGGCCGGCTTGCCGACGAGCAGGCGGCCGTCGTCGGCCAGGCCGACGACTGACGGCAGGATGGGGTCGCCGTCCACGAGGATGACCCGCGGCCGGCCGTTCTCCACCACAGCGACCTCGCTGTTCGTGGTGCCCAGGTCGATGCCGACGATCAGCTCTGGCATGAGTGGCTCCACTGCTGCAAATGCGGTCGTCGCCGGTCCGGTGTGAGCCGCGACCGCAGGGGAGCGACCGCCGGCGAATCCAGTAACTTACCGGCCCCTCAGCGGCCGCTCCCCTGCGGTCGCGGCTCACACCGGACCGGCCGGTTCACCGGGCCACTGTCACCCGGGCGAACCGGAACACCGCGCCGTACCAGCGGTAGCCGCGGCGGCTCTCGGCCAGCACGGTGCCGCTTACCGCGTCGCCGCCGGCGGCCAGCTCGACGGCCTCCATGAGCGTCGGGTCGAACCGCTCGCCGACCGCCGGGATCGGTTCCAGCCCGGCCGCCGTCAACGCCCGCTCGACCCGCTTAAGGCTCAGCGCGTACCCGTCGCCGACGGCCGCCAGCCGGTCGGCTTGCCGCTGCACGGTCTCGGCCAGCAGCACGTCGGTGGACGGCCCGAACAGCCACCGCTGGACCCGCCCCGGCTTGCGGACGGTGCCCGTCACCGGCTCGACCGGGCGGATCGCCTCCCGGGCGGTGCGGAGCGCGTCGGCGATGTCCGCCAGCGCCTCCACCAGTGGCCGCTGAACCTCCCGCACGTCCGGCGGCGTCCCCAACTTCTCGACGGCTGCTCGGGTGGCCTTCGTCTGCAACTGTACGTCGTGCCGCAGGGCGGTGAACTCCCACACCACGGCCGTCAAATCCAACGGCTCCGGCGCCGGTTCGCCGCCGGCCGCCAGCCACGCCCGGAAGTCGGCCAGCACCTCCTCGCTCACTTGGCCGTCGCCGCCAGCAGTTGGTCCAGGGTGTACCGGCGGCGGGGCGTCGGGCATCGCACCTCCTGAATGATCGCGTCCAGGTCGCCGGCGTCACCGAACAGCCGGTGCCGGGCGCGGGCGTCGAGCGTCTTGAGCCTGTCGTAGGCGGCCCGCACGGCGGCGGCCCGCTCCGGCTGCTGCTCCGGCGGGAACTCGCGGACCTGCGCCAGGTACGCCGCCCGCACGTCGGCGTCGGACGGGTCGGGGGGCAGGCCCAGCACGGCATACGGGTCGGCCACGCTCACACCTCGTCGAACAGGCTGCGGAACAGGTCGAACGGGCCGGCCTTCCGCTCCAACTCGCCGATGCGGTCGAGCAGCGCCCGGTGCCGCAACTCCTTGCTCGCCTCGGCCAGCCGGCGGGCCTCGCGGAGCAACTCGGTCAGTCGGTACGGCAGGAAGCGGTCCCCGCCGGCGGCGGTCGCGGCCTCCACCTCCAGCAGCGGGAACACCGGGCTGAGCGGGAACCGCCGCCGCCAGCCGGGGGCCAGCTTGGCCAGCGACGGCCACCGCTTCAGCCCGGCTAGCCCCAGCCCGAGGCTCTCGATTTCGTTCACCGACCCGGCGGCGTTGGTCAGCAGGGCCGCGGTACTTTTGGCGTGACCGACCGACCCGCGGTAGCTCACCCGGTCGGCCTTTAGCCGGTCGAACGCCGCCGCCAGCCGCAGGGCCGCCGCCGGGCTGACGGGGCCGGCCAGGGCCAGGGCCAGGGCGTCGGCGAACGGCTTCCGCTCGGCCGGCTTCAGCTTCACCAGCCCGCCGGCCACCACGCTCAGGAGTGCCGCCGCCGGTCGATCATCCGCATCGGCGGTCGCGCGGTCCAGGTCGGCAGCGGCGTCGGCGGCCAGGCCGAGTTTCTTCGCCAGCATCCCGCGGAGGACGAAGAACCCGATCTCGCCGGCGTCCTCCCCCACGTCCCGGTTGGCGTGCAGGACGCGGGCCGCTTCCCCCACCTCGCCGCCGACCACCAGCGACCGGGCGGCCCGCACCGCGGCGGCCACCACGGCCGCCCGCCGGCCGGCGTCCAGCGGGTTCAGCTCCAACGCCCGCCGGCGGACGGCCAGCAGTTCCAGCGGCTCGTCGGCGGCCAGCGTGGCGAGCGTGTCCAGCGCCGGCAGGTGGTCCGGCCGGTGGGCCAGCAGCCGGGTGGCGACCGTGCGAGCCTCGGCCGGCGGCACCAGCTTCAACAGGGCTTCCGCGGGGGCGTCCCAGTCCGGGGCCAGCTCGCACGCCCGCCGGTACAGGGCCACCCCCTCGGCCTTCGGGGCGAGGCCGGCGGCCCGGTGCAGCACCACCGCCCGCGCCCGCTGCCGCAGGGCCGGCGGCCACGGGGCGGCGGCCAGCCAGTCGGCGTACTTCAGCCAGTGCCTCACCGCCTCGGTGGGGCGGCGGCTGTCCTCGTAGGCCAGGCTCTCCAGCTTGTGGTAGTCGGGGTCGTCGGCCGGCGGGCCGAAGATGGCACGCAGCCGGCCCAGGTCGGACCGCTCGCCGCGGTCCCGCACGGCCTGGGCGAAGGCGGCCGCCAGCCGGGGCAGCAGGTGCGGGGCCTCCCGCCGGAGGAGCGGCACCACCGCCTCGGCCTCCGCGAACGCCGCCGCCATCACCCGCCCTTTGCCGAGGAACTGTTTCAGCTTGGCCAGCCGCTCGGGCAATTCGCCGCCGGGTAATTTGCGGGCCTGCCGGGCGGCCGTCGGGGTGGTGGCGTGCAGCGGGGCGGCCAGCTTGGCCGGCAGCCGGCGGGGGTCGAGTCGCTTCCAGTTCTCGCCGGCCCGGGTGTCGTCCCCGGCGGCGTGGGCCAGCAGCCCCCGCACCAGCAGTTTCCAGTCGAGGAACGGCGACGACAGCCCGATCGGGTGCAGGGCCAGCCGGGCGGCCTCGTCGTCCCCGGCGGCGTAGGCGGCGAACGCCTGCCGCACGGCGACGGCCTCCGGGGCGGCGTCGCCGGCGCGGACGGCCCGGTCGGCCGGGTGGACGGATCGGCTGGCGACGGGCGGCACGCCGAGGCTCCGGGGCGGGGGTGCCACTACTATACCGTCACCCCGCCGACTGAAAACCCGGTGCCATGACCCGCCCCGCCGCCCACCTGCTCAGCCCGTACCGGCCGCCCACCAGCTACCCCGTGTCCCTGGCCCCGGCCGAGGTGGTCGCCTGGCTCACCGGCTACCTCGCCCTGTGGCACCCGGCCGTCGTGGCGCGGGTCGGCGGGCCGCCGGTCCTGAGTGGCATTTACGACCACGACCAGCCGGGCGACGGGTTCGTGTACGCCGTGCCGGTCGGCACCGACCCCCCGGGCGACTGGGCGGCGAAAGTGGCAGATGTCGGCGGGGTGACGTTCCGTGCCCTCGCCGACCGGGCCGCAACGCTGGCGGCGTTGGGCGAAGCACTCGGCGGGCTGCCGGACGTGCCGGACGACGTGCTGCGGGCGTTCGCCGGGGTCGGGTACGGCTACCTCGTGGTGGACACGCTGTACGACGCCGCCTCGCACGACCGGCTGCTGGACGCCGACGGCTTCTGGGCCGACGTGACCGCCGCCACGACGGCCGCCGACCCGTTCCCCCACCTGAAGGCCGCGGCCGACAAGCTGAAGGACGCCCGCGACCGGCTGCACAGCACCGACCTCTGGCTGATCGACCTGAGAACGGCGGAAGCGGGTCCGCCGCCGGCCGGGCTGCCGTCCACGCTGATTGCCAGCGGCGAACAACTGCGGACGCTTTCCCCGACGGCCGTTGAGGTGGCGACAGGGGCGGAGGTCGAGCGGGCGGACGACCTGCTGCCACCCGAGTCGCAATGGTGGAACCTGCTCGCCGCCCGCCGCACGGCGAAGGAGCGGTACGGCACCGACGCGGACACCGCCGGCTGGGTGCGGACGGTGGCCCACCCGCAGACGCCCGGGTTCCTGCTGCACTGCGGGTACAAGCGGGCGGTGTTCCTGCCGCTGGACGGGGCCAAGCTGCCGGACCGCCGCACCGCCGTCGTCACCTGGCCGGGGCCGGACGGCAAGAGCGTCCCCGGCCTCGGCCGGGAGCCACTCCCCGCCGGCGACCCGAACACCTTCTTCAACCTGGCCCACCACCTGCACGAGGCCAACACCGCCGACCAGCGGGCGGCCGTCACCCTGCTGCACCGGGCCGACCCGCCGGCCGTCGGCTACGCCGAGCTGGTGGCACTGGCGAAGTTGGCCCCGGCGGTCGGCGCGTTCACCACCGCCGGCGACTACCTGACCCTGTCGCACTACGGCGACTACCTCGGGGCGGCGGCGGCCGACGATTTCTTCCCCGACCACCTGGCCCGCGGCGGGCCCGACCCGGCGAGCCGTATCGCCGGCCACCGCCGCCGGCGGCGGCAGTACGACACTGCTCTCGCACTGGCCGCACTGTACCGCAGTCTGACGCCCGACCAGCCCGGCGAGGCCGAGCGGGTGGCCGACCTGCTGGCCGCCGAGGGCCGCGTCGAGCGGGGCGACAAGTCCGACCCGGCCCCGTGGGCGAAGACGCTTGCCGACCGCCTCCAGGCGGGCGCCGCCGCGAAACCCGGCTGGCTGCTGTTCAACCCGTGCGGGTTCGCCAGGCGGGTGCCGCTGGAACTCGACGCCCCGACGCCGATCCCGGCCGGCGACGCGGTGAAGGCCGCCGAGTGGGCGGCCGGGGTGGCCCGGCTGGTGGTGGAGGTGCCCGGGCTGGGGTACGCCTGGCTGCCGCGGGGCGGGCCGGCCGGCCCGCCGCCGGCCGCCCGCATCAAGACGGCCGAGGCGACCATCGTCCGCAACGAGTTCTTCGAGGCCGAACTGGACCCGGCGACGGGCGGCCTGCGGGCCTTCCGCGACACCCGCACCCGCCTCAACCGCCTCGGGCTGCAACTGGTGCATTCCGCCGGCGGCAAGTGCCGGGCGACATCGGTGAGGGTGACGCACGCCGGGGCGGCGCTCGGCGAAGTCACGGCCGAGGGCGAGGTGCTCGCGGCCGACGGCCGGCGGCTGGCCAGCTTCCGCCACCGGCTGCGGGCCTGGGTCGGCCGGCCGGCGCTGGAGGTGCTGCTCGAGTTCGACCACGTCGAGCCGCCGGCCGGCGACCCGTGGGACAATTATCTGGGCGTCCGGCTCGGCTGGCGGGACGGGCGGGCGGCCCTGTTCCGCGGCTGCCAGGGGGCGACGGTGCCGACCCGGGCCGACCGCTTCCACGCCCCGGACTTCCTCGAAGTGCGGCTCGGCAGCGAACGCACGTTCGTGTTCCCCGGCGGCCTGCCGTTCTGGAAGAAGAGCGGCCCCCGCACCGCCGACCTGCTGCTCATCCCGCCGGGCGAGTCGGGCCGGCGGTTCGAGTTCCTGATCGCCGCCGACCGCGACGTGCCGATGCAAACGGCCCAGGGCTGGATCACCCCGGCCCCGCTGGTGGCGACGGACAAAGGCCCGCCCAGCGGGGCGGCGAGCGGCTGGCTCGGGCACGTCGATCTGCCGAGCCTGTTGCTCACGTCGCTGCGGCCGGAGCCGACGGGGCAGCGGGTGACGGCCCGGTTTCAGGAGGTGAGCGGCCACGGCGGAGCGGCCGAGCTACGCTTCGCCCGGCCAGTCTCGGCAGCCACGCAGATCGACGGGGAAGGGCAGCAGGTGCAGCCGCTGACGCCGGCGGGCGGGGCGGTGCCGCTGGAGTTCTCGGCGAACGAGATCGTGCGGGTGCGGACCGAGTGGTGAGTCAGGCCGCTTGGTGGCTGGCGAGCAACTGCCGGATGGCCGGCAAAAGAGCGTCCGGCACCGTGACCGCGGTCTGGCCTGGGCGGTCGGCCGCGGCCGCCTCGTCCTCGGCCACCTGTTCGTCCTCGGACAGCCCCTCGTAGTGGGCGACCAGCACGTTCACCCGGGCCGCGTCCCACCCGGCCGGGAACTTGGGGTCGGTCATCGTCGCCTCCGTTGCCGCCGGCGGTACGCCTGGAGCGGCTTGCTCTGGAGTTCGTAGGCGGTCACTACGAACAGTCCGTCGCCCACCTCGTCGGGGATGTAAATCACCCGCAGGTATCGGCCGGCGTCGGTCTGCCCGAGTGCCACCCGCGAATCGTCTCGGCCTGGGCCGTCCTCGCCTGGGTGCCGCAGGACGTATTCTACCTCGGCCTCGGTGACGCCGTGCCCGGAGATGTGCGGCAGGCCGGAGTCCGGATCGCGGTGGTAGCGGACATCCATCCGTGTCGTACTCGGGGGTGGGGGCCAAAATCCGTCCGTCGCGTTACAAGTCTTCCGCGACAAGCACGGCCGCCGTGACTGGCCGACAGCCACCGGCGAACTCCCTTCGCGCGTCGGCAATCTACGCGGCCACCCGCTCACGACCCCTTTCAGCCAGCCGGCAGGAGGGGACGGCGACCAGTTCGGCCTGTGATTCGGCGTCGAGTCGGTCGGCGGCGTCCACGACGTCTGCAAAAGTTGCGGGTGCGGTCATGAGGTCTCTGGTGCAGCAACTAGCCCGCAACCGGATCAGTCGCTGCGATCCGAGCCGGCGGGGATACGGCTCGTACCCCAGGCGGCAAGCTGTGGGAAGCGTCCGTGGGGGCGGGTGTAACCACCGCCACACGGGTAGACGATACTTGATCATTCACCGCTCAGCCCACCCTTTGAGCGGCGCGTCGCCCCACTCCCACATCGTCTCGACGTCGGTCGCCAGCCCGACCGGCAACTCGTCCGCCACCCCGACTGGGAGTTGGAGTGTGACGGCGGCGGGTGACTCGTAGTGAACGCGACCGATCAAGGCCGAGGCGACCGTCAATGTGGTGCCGACAGCGTTCCCGAAGTCGGCGTTCGCCCGCAGCAGGGTGCCGTCACGGAACCGCACCTGCCGGCCCCGCCCGTCCGGATGCGACACCGACGCCCCGACCTCGAAGGCTTGCCGCTGTCCCTGAAACGCCGCCGGCACTGGTAACGGCACGCGGGCGATGCCGTATGCGGCCGGTGGACAGCAGATGCGGACGGCAACGGAGGGGAGGTCGGCCCGGCCGAGCAGGAAGGTGCGGGCTGGACGGATCGCCACTTGACCGACGCAAGCAGCGTCACGCTGGTTTTGAAAGTGGACCACCACCCGGCACACCCCGTCCATGACTTCGGTCCCGACGGCGAAACAGAACCCACCGCGGTTGAAGTATCCGTCGGCAACCCGCCGTAGGTAGTCCGGCGCCTCGTTGCGGCGGAAGTGGAGTTTCAAGATCGCTCCGAGTGCCGCGACCGAGACGGCTGGGCAGATGAAGCGACCGACCAACATAGTCGGTGTCGGTGCGGGGTCTTCCCAGGCGAGCGCGGTTAGGGCCGCGGCGACCACAAGGACGACGGCGCAGACCGCCTTGACGGACTCAGAGGGTGTCGAATAAGGGGGTAGTGGGCTACCGTGTTGTGCATGAGCCGGACGCCCCACCCGTCGAGCCTGACCGATGACCAGTGGCGGCTGGTG